>JBMOJB010000026.1:0-29658 GCA_049316985.1 Saprospiraceae bacterium
AGACTTATACAACAAGTGGAACTTACACTGGAACCACTACAAACTGTGTAACTGAAAAATTGGTATTGACAATCACACCAAGTACAACTAATACAACTACCGCTTCGGCTTGTGATACGTATACCTGGTCTGTCAACGGTACAACCTACACTGCATCCGGAACTTACACAAAAGTAACCGGTTGTCATACTGAGACATTGAACTTGACGATCATACCAAGTACAACTAATACAACTACTGCATCGGCATGTGATACATACACATGGTCAGTAAATGGTACGACGTACACTTCATCTGGAACATATACAAAAGTTACCGGTTGTCATACGGAGACTTTGGTATTGACTGTATTCCACGTGAACACCAATGCTGGTGCAGATGTTACCATTAATTGCACGACGCCTTCTGCAACACTTAGTGCTTTGGGAACTGGCTCGTTCTTATGGAGTAATGGTGCGACAACTGCTTCGATAACTGTTTCTCCAAATGTTACTACTCAGTACTCGATTACATTAACTGGCGGAAACGCTTGTACGTCTACCGGCGAAGTAGTTGTTACCGTTGACAAAACAGCGCCTACTGCTAATGCAGGTGCTGATGCAACTATAGATTGCGTCAATATTTCAGCAACATTAAATGCAACAGGAGGTGGAACTTACCTTTGGAGTAATGGTGAAAATACAGCAGCAATAACAGTTTCTCCTTCTGTTAATACCGTTTACATAGTTACTGTTACTGCACAAAATGGATGTACTGCAACGGATGAAACACTGGTTGTTATTGACAGAGCTACTTTTGTAGTAACAGCAAGTGATGACGTCACACTGACTTGCGCTAATCCACAAGCTACATTGACCGCAACGGGAGGTTTGAATTACTTATGGAGTACAGGTGAAACTTCTGCTAGTATTAGTGTTAGCCCTAATGCCACGACCAACTATGTGGTAACTATTTCGGGCACGGCATGTGTTGCTACAGAATCAGTGTTAGTTACGGTAAACAAAACACCGGTTATTACATGTCCAAATAATTTAACGATAAATACTGATTTGAACAGCTGTTTTGCTACTAATGTGAATGTGGGGACTCCTGTTAACGTTTATCCGGTTTGTGGAATTGTCAGTACTGCTGTAACATTTGGCGGCAGTCCCGTTTCATCGGCTACAGCTTATCCAGTGGGACAAAACATAGTTCAATTCAGAGTGACTGATGCTTATGCCAATAGCGCAACTTGTGCGATTACCGTGAATGTAAAAGATGTTCAAAAACCAATCATTTCGGGAGTTCCTTCTGGCGCAACGGTAAATTGTCAGGATGCAGGACTTATTCCAAATGAAGCAGCTTCTGTGAATTCGGTAACAGTGTCAGACAACTGTTCTTTTACAGTTAGCTGTACACAAGTTTCAACACAAGGAACCAACCTCAATGCTTGTTCATTTTACAATTATACCATCACTAATACGTGGACCGCGACAGATGCAAGTGGAAATACGGCTACTGCTTCGCAAGTGATAGTTGTCAAAGATGACATTAAACCATCATTGACTAACATCCCTGCAGCTGTTACAGTTAGTCAGAATTTTATTCCTACACCTGCAGTGCTTAACGCATCTGATAATTGTTCTCCGGTTCAAATTACCGTTAGCCCTGATATTACTTCCAGTCTAACTAAGCCTTTGTGCTTCAGCGTATATTACTTAATTACCAGAACCTGGACCGCATCTGATGCTTGTGGCAATTCGACTTCAGCCACACAGTTAATTACTGTATCCGATCAAGTATTACTTACTTGTCCTGCGAATAAAACACTTAACACCAATAACGATGGAGTCAATAATTACAATTGTTCTACCTTAGCTACAGCGGCAAATCAGTTGAATCCGGTATTCTCAGATGTTTGTGATATCGCACTTCTTAGATATTCATTAAGTGGAGTTACTACCGGAAATGGTAACGGATCAATTTCAGGAGTATTACTAAATAGAGGTGCCACTCAGGTTACTTATACTGCTGTTTTCAACAATCCGGTCTCTTGTACTTTTACCGTAACTATAGTAGACAATGAAGCTCCAAAATTTAACGCGAGTAACTCCGCTATTATCGTGGATGCGTGTGATTTATCAACTATTCCACCTGCATTGGCAATAAGCGACAATTGTGATCTGACTCCAACGCTCAGTATATTGAGCGATGTAACAGCGAATGTTAGCGGATGTGCGACTAAAACTGCATTACAGAAATATACTAAACTTTGGACAAGAACATGGCTAGCCACAGATATTTCAGGTAATACCTCTACTTCACAACAAAAGATTTATCTAAGGGATATGAACCCTCCTGTTGCACTGTGTAGAAATTTCACAATTGTAGTCGGAAACACCAATGTTTCAGTCAATGCTGCAATGTTCAACAACGGAAGTTTCGACGCTTGTTCAGGTGCTCTAACTTTTGCAGTGTGCAATGCGAATACAAACAGCTCATGTACAAATTTTGCGAGCAGTATGATATTCTCAAGATCTATGATAGGGACAGCTTCATCAATAATTATCCCAATCAGAGTCAGAGTAACCGATGCTTGTGGAAACAGTAGTTTCTGTACCGCAAATGTGACTTTGCAGAAAGCTACGCTTATTAACAATAATGACACTAACAACAATTCAGTTATCACAGCAACTTCAACTAGCGATGCGATTGCAAAAAATAATTCAGCAGATAAGACTGGTGAAATAATGAATTGCTATCCTAATCCTTTTACTGAAGACTTAAACATTAATTACAACCTTACCGAAGATGCTGAACAAGTCACAATCAAGCTTTTTGACAATCATGGAAAGTTAATTAAAACACTTGACCAAGGCGAAAGCCTTACGGGAGCATACACAGTGAGATGGAATTTATCTGACTTGAGTCCGGGCATGTATCATGTTTGCCTGGAAGTAAATGACCATTGTAGTAGCTTACAACGTGTAATTCTATTGAAATAATTGTGGTTAATATTGAATGGAAGCTGCTGTTTTAGAGAAATCTTTAACAGCAGTTTTTTTTGTGCTAACTTCTGCAATATGAACTGCTTAATTTTCCAGACAGATTCACTGCGGAGCAAGGCGAGGCTTCCACAGGTGTTTTAACATGTTTCCAATATATTTTAGCTGTAAATTTCTTGCAAAAAATGCCGAACTCATGCTAGTAGATCCTTAACTAAACAAATCCCTCACATCTTCCTTATCCATTGCTTTGATAAAGCCGGCCTCCACATTGATCAGGTCTTTAGCGACAGCTTTCTTTCGCTCTTGCAACTGTATTATTTTCTCTTCAATCGTATCCCGACAAATCAACTTATAGGCAAATACCGATTTATCCTGCCCGATTCTGTGCGCCCGGTCAATCGCTTGTGATTCGACTGCAGGATTCCACCATGGATCTACGAGATAAACATAATCAGCCGCCGTAAGATTCAAACCCACCCCTCCGGCTTTTAATGACATGAGAAAAACCCTGCATTCATCATTATTCTGAAAATTGTCAACTCGTTCAATCCGGTCTTTGGTTTGCCCATCAAGATATTCATATTTGATGTGCAGTTTTTCCATTTCCTTCTTTATCAAATCGAGCATTCCTAAGAATTGGCTGAATATCAATATTTTGTGTCTTCCCGAATCTTCAGCAATTCGAGGTAGCAGTTCTTCTAATTTGACAGACTCTTTACCATAACTTTCTTTTTCATTCAACAATTCGGGAGAATTACAGATTTGCCTTAGTTTCATCAAGCCTTCTAAAATATAAACACCTGCATTTCGAATTCCTTCTTCATCGATTTTTCCCATGATAAAGTCCCGATATCTGTCTTTAAACGCATCGTATACTTTCCGCTGCTGTACACCCATTTCGCAATAGATAATAGTCTCCACTTTTTCCGGAAGTTCTTTAGCGACTTCCTCTTTCGTGCGCCTTAAAATGAAAGGATAAACGAGCTTGCGCAGATGTTCTACGACTTTGATGTCCTTATCCCTATCGATTGGATTGGCATATTCCTTTTTGAAAAATTCTACCGAACCCAGCATTCCGGGATTTAAAAAATCGATCTGAGAATAAAGATCAAATGTATTGTTTTCAATTGGCGTACCGGTCATGCAAATCCTGTTTCTGGCTTTCAACAATTTAACAGACTTACTGATCAACGCGTCCGGGTTTTTTACTGCTTGAGATTCATCCAGGATAACATAATTAAATTGAATTTCCCGCATTTCATTGATATCAGAGCGAATCGAGCCATAAGTAGCAATAATCACTTGATACTTCTCAAGGTCGGGCTTCAGTTGATGTCTCAATGGACCATAATAAGCCAGGGCTTTCAACTCCGGCGCAAACTTTTCAATTTCTTTAATCCAGTTAAATACCAGCGATTTGGGCACCGCTACTAAATTAGTAGCCGCCGGATTTTGGTTGACCAGGTGTTGAATAAATGTGATAGCCTGTAGTGTTTTTCCAAGTCCCATATCATCCGCGAGTATGCCTCCCCAACCAAAATCTTCCAGAAAATTCAGCCAGTTAAACCCTGATTTTTGATAATCACGAAGATCCGCATTTATGTTTTCCGGGATAGCAACTTCTCTGATATTTTCAAATTGACGCAATTTTTGTTTCTTTTCGTAGAGCTTGCGAAGTACATCGTGGTTGTCGATTTCTTCATACATTTCTTCCACGAGAGAAAACTGTCTATCGCTCATTCGAATTTTCTCGCCATCTAGCTTTCCAATTTTCAGTATCGAACTGTATTTTTCAATCCAGTCTTTTGGCAGCATCCCCAAGGTTCCGTCACCTAATCTAACATAATGCTGATTCAGATTTAGTGCTTTTTTGACCTCTTTTAAACTTACACTTTGCTCACCAAATTCAATAGTTATCTCTAGATCAAACCAATCGATTCCCGATGCTGCCCGGATATTGATCTTGGCTCTGTTGGGATTGTATTTAATCTTCGTAAGTTGATTGAAGCCGAGCACTTCTATGTCATGATTATTTATTTTTTCGAATGCAGAAAAGAACCACTCATTTTCAAATAATTGTTTGACAGAAAGAGAGAAGTTTGCCGCATTCGTTTCGCTTTGTGCGTCAAACTCAGGATGTAATCCGGCAAAAAACGCACGTATTTTATTTTCTTTTTCTTCGTCCCGGTACATCAAAAATACTTCACCACTTTCCGATTCAGTAACAATCTGCCTGGTCCGACTGTCAAATTCTACTTCTTTTATTTCACCCTGGTATTCATAAGTGAAAACAGGTGTGAAAATCAGCGATTCTTCATTTTCTTTCAAGTAAAGACGAGTATTAAAAATGCCTTCAACATCTGTAAACTGCAATGGAATATTAAAATTCACATTATGAATATTCATCACAGGCAAAATGAAACTAGTCATAAAACCATCTATCTCTGACTTATTGATACTGATCATCAACCTGTTGTCGAGTACATGCAGTGTCTTCGCTGCCTTTTTATCCAATAAAATCAACCGAGGGCCTTCACGCAACAGCCAAAAATTCACCCGCTGTAAATAGCCCAAAGGCAACTTGTCTTCTCCAATAATAATGTAAGGTTTCAGTTGATAAGCATTGTCCACTTCATCTAGGTCAAATTCCAGAAAAGCTGTGCGCGGTTCAGTAAAAACCTCCTGAATGGTCTTCAATTTTATTGTATCGAATTTATCACCTACGTATTCATAAACCCGCTTGTTTTTCAGTAATCTAAAACTTTCGGCGAGTGTATCTGATACATAGCCAACTGCCCCGTCAAAATCATCCGCCTTGGATAAATCCTCCCAGGTCATTGTTTGCGAAGTAGTAGATCCCGGAGAAACCAGCTCCTCAAGTGTATCGATAATATTTTTGGCATCAAGATTCGTAGCGATCTTAATGAGCTTTGCATCACTTGTTTCAAAAGCATCAATGTCCTTTAATCTGAAAGTGTTGTCTTCCGGATCAATTACATTTAATCTCCCCGCCAGCCTTCCATTTTTTATGGCTGAGCGTACCGGTTTGAGGTCAAAACCCGGAAAAGGATGATAGGTATTTTCCTGATTGCTCAGATAGGTACTTAATTCGACAAAATTAGTCCTCGAATAGTCGCGTCCGGCACCCATTGAACCCTGCAATCTGCTTACTTGCGGTGTTTTACTTTTTAATGGCTCCTTTTGGAAAACAAAGACGTAAATAACAACCGGAATTCCTTCCTCCTGTTGCTTGGTATTCACATGAATTACCGGAGAAAATGAAGTTACCTTGCGAGTGATGCTGTTCCAATCCTGAAAAGCATTTAATTTTACAATGGACTGGTCTCGCGGCGTAACGGTCATTGTACCATTTTTGACCTGAAAATCAAACATTTCATTGGCGCGGGGATCATCATTTGAAATCCCATATTCTGCCAAAGCTGCCGCTCTCTCCTTCGAAAAATCTTTAAGTGATGAAAAGGGTTGTTCGCCGTATGATTTCACCAGTTGAGCCAAAGCGGCTGCCTTGTGTGAACATAACGCTGAACTATTGTCCTGACAATCGCAACGGGTGTGCAACATGTCATTGACGACTTTGAAGGAAACATGGTGCTCCGGAGTGCCACTAACCAAAAAATGCACTTCTCCGCTTTTAACTTCTTTCTGAATTACTTTTCCGGATTTAAGAAGTTTAAGACCATGTTCCAGTTTTTCATATTGGGTATTTGCAATTAAAAAATGAACGTCATAAGGTTGCAAAGGAAATTGTTCGTCAGCAGGATTGTACTCCCGTGGATGAAATCGAAGGTGGTTTTCCAGATGCATCAATGCACCTACCGCATGTTTACAAACACCATCATAAGGACAAGTACAAACCGTTCGCAAACTTGCTTTGTCGTAATTCATCACAGAAACCGTGTAAGCTCCTCTACCCGATTCACTTTTAACAATATACCTCGCAGTATTTGAAATTCTGTCCAGCTTGTCTAAACGAACATAGTCGCCATAGTTCAGTAACCACGCGCCTCTGTTTTTAATAATCGATTGTACACTACGCTTTAAATAATCTGCAATAAAATTCATATCTTGGGAATAAAAAATGGTAGCATTTCTATTATCATACTGATTAATAATAACTTATAAATTAAATTATATATCAAGCAAATTGAAATGGCCAAACCCCGCAAAGATAGATTTTTTTCTTTGCTAACTCTGCGCAATTTTATTTTTTTGGAAAAAATAAAATTTTAAACGGAAAAGTTGGAGCCTGACCAAATTCATTAGATTAACGTTTCGGGTGATTTCTGTTAAAGAACCAGACTTTCTAAAAAAAATCTAAAAAAGTAAAACCATAGTTATCGAATTGTGTTAATATTGCACTACAAAACAAGCTATTGTTGAGAACAAAATATTAAAAAATATTTGAGTGCAAAGAGATAAATATCGTTGCAGACGATAAAATAAGCTCGAAGGATACTAATTATTTTCAAATTTTCAAATCATCAAATTTTCAAATCAAACTCTTATGGCTTTTACACTTCCCGCACTTCCTTATGATTTCAGTGCTTTAGAACCAAATATTGATGCTCGCACGATGGAAATCCACCACGGTAAACATCACAACGCCTACGTGACTAATCTCAATAATGCACTTGCAGGAACACCTGCTGCTGACAAATCATTGGAAGACCTGATGGCCGGCATGTCAGCGCAGTCGATGGCGGTCAGAAATAATGGTGGTGGCCACTTTAATCACTCTCTCTTCTGGACCATTATGAGTCCAAACGGAGGCGGAAATCCAACCGGTGCGCTCGCTCAAGCGATTGACAACACTTTTGGCTCATTTGCAGATTTTAAAACACAATTTTCTAACGCAGGTGCTACTCGTTTCGGTTCTGGTTGGGCATGGTTAAGCGTTGATGCTTCCGGTAAATTATTCGTTTCCTCTACGCCTAATCAAGACAATCCTCTAATGGATCTTGCAGAACAAAAAGGTACGCCAATTTTGGGAATGGATGTCTGGGAACATGCATACTACCTTCACTACCAAAATCGTCGACCTGATTATATCAGTGCTTTTTTCAACGTTATTGACTGGAATGCTGTTGCAGCAAGATTCGAAGCTGCTAAATAAATAATTCTAACCACAAACTTAATCAACATAGTGTCATTAATCAAATCAATTTCAGGATTTAGAGGTACCATTGGGGGTAAAGCCGGTGACAATTTCACCGCGCAGGATATTGTAGAATGCAGTGCTGCATTCGGCAAGTGGGTGCTCAATCGTCACGGAAAAGCGACAATTGTAGTAGGACGTGACGGAAGAATATCAGGTGAAATCGTCAGCAATTTGGCAGTCAATACCCTGCGCATGATGGGTATTCATATTGTCGATTTAGGACTTTCAACCACGCCAACAGTCGAAATTGCTGTGCCACTGGAACAGGCGCAAGCCGGTATTATTTTTACTGCATCTCACAATCCTAAACATTGGAACGCACTAAAATTCCTAAATGAAAAAGGTGAATTCATTAGTGCAGAAGATGGCAAGCTGCTCCTTTCTTTTGTCGATGAAGGCGCTATAGATTATGCTGAAGTCGACCAATTGGGCAGCTACCGAAGGGATGATACTTATATCAACAAACATATCGATCAAATTCTAAAATTGCCTTTGGTCTTTACAGATGCTATTATTGAAAAAAAATACAAGATCGTGGTGGATTGCATCAATTCTACCGGAGCGATCTCCATTCCTCCTTTGCTGGAAAGACTGGGTTGTGAGGTTTTTCTGATAAATGAGCAAATAGACGGCAACTTCGCGCACAATCCGGAACCATTACCAGAAAACCTGACTGCACTTTCTCTGGCTGTACAGGCCAATCAGGCTGACCTTGGCATCGCTGTAGATCCGGATGTGGATCGTTTGGTATTTGTAACCGAAGATGGTGAAATGTTTGGTGAAGAATATACTTTAGTAGCTGTAGCCGACTTTATTCTTAGTCACAAAAAAGGAAACACCGTTTCCAATCTTTCTTCTACAAAAGCGTTGAAAGTAATTACAGCGCAAAAAGGAGGCAACTATTATAGCGCTGCAGTTGGCGAAGTTAATGTAGTTGAAAAAATGAAAGAAGTTAATGCCGTAATCGGCGGCGAAGGCAATGGGGGAATAATTTATCCTGATCTTCACTACGGAAGAGATGCATTAGTTGGGATTGCTTTGTTTTTGTCTATGCTAAGTTCTACAGCAACAAAACCTTCGTATCTTCGACGTACCTATCCCAATTACTATATTTCCAAAAATAAAATTGTTTTAGATGATGATGTCGACCTCGATCTGGTGCTTGAAAAATTGGCACAAAAATATCACCGAGAAAAACTCACTACGATCGATGGACTTAAAATTGAATTCGAAGACGATTGGGTTCACCTCAGAAAATCAAATACCGAACCAATTGTAAGAATCTACGCTGAAAGCCAGTTTGATACCGTAGCACACAATATCGCGCTGAAAATTAAACAGGATATCGAGGATATTGCTTTCGGTAATTTATAGCATCACCATACCATCGAAAAATAAAAAATAAGGATCTATGCCGAATTGTGCGGAAGTGTAAACAACACAGTAGGAGTTCGCAAAATATTTTCATATCTTCAAATTTTCAAAACTTCAAATTTGGATGTATCTATTTCAGAAAATCTAATTAACCACACTGACCCAAATCGCGCAAAAAGAATAGTCCTGATAGGCTTTATGGGATGTGGCAAATCTCATGTAGGAGCGGAATTGTCCGCAATTTTGAACTTCCATTTTATCGATCTGGATAGCAAAATCGAAGAGCTGGAAAATAGCAAAGTGTCAGAAATATTCGATTACCATGGTGAAGCGTATTTCAGAGAAAAAGAAGCGATGCTGCTTCGAAATATTCTGAGCAATCAATCTAATATCGTCCTGTCTACCGGAGGAGGAACGCCATGTTATCGTGATAACATGGCGTTTATTCTTCAAAACGCAATCTCCTTTTACCTAAAACCACCCGTTGGGTTGCTCTGCTCGCGACTGATCAATCAAACTGCCAACCGCCCATTATTAAATTCCAGCGCTAGCCGGCTTGATTTAGAAGCAAGTATAATTTCCATATTGGCACAGAGAAATCACTACTACCAAATGGCCGATTTCTGTTTAGAATTTGACCAACATTCGCAACACCAGGTAGTAGAAATGATACTTCAATCGCTACCTTAAACCGCCAAATAAACTACCAACACCTAAAAAATAACTACCATTCAATATGTATATTGAATTGATTTCATGCAATTTACATATATGCTATAAATTATTTTTCGACAAATTTAACCCAAAAAAAGCAGCTTAACTTTAAAAAATAAAATTGATATAATATTGATTACCAATCACTTAAACTCTATTATATTCGTATTAATTCCGCCAACTCTCCATCAAATAATATTTTTATTTAATATTTGGTACAAATTTTGCTTCGTTTTCTTTGATATGTGAAAGTAAATTCAAAATTTCAATTTCATGCAACCAAGACAAAATTTACCTAATCCCCTGTTCATCATTTTTGCATTCGTTCTTAGCAGCACTTTTTCGCTAAAGGCACAATGTACAATCAATTACAAAAACGCCAATCAAGGTGTCATCAATCTGGTTCTCGGAAACAATTGCGCGGCTACCTTCGATGCCAATACTCATCTGAATATCAATGGAGCTTGTTCGCTTGTGTACTACAAGGATCAAAGCATGAATACCCAATACAACAGCACGCCGATTTTTGATGCTTCATTCGTCGGACAAACTATAGATGTATTTGTTACTGCTGATGACGGGAACCCGGCTACGCCTATGGCTTCTCCATTGAAATTTACCCTCAGAGTCGTGGATACCACCACACCCACAATTACATGTCCAGACAACCAAACATTTACTGCTGTAGGCAACACTTGTTCCTATACAGTGAACAATGGACTTATTGCTTCTGCAAAAGACAATTGTTCAGGAAATGTAAACCTGGGATGGACTTTGAGCGGTACCACAACAGGATCCGGAACCGGAACATTGAATGGCACCAATTTCAACGCAGGTCAAACTACGGTCAATTACGTTGCAACAGATGTTTCCGGCAACAATATTGCCTGCAGCTTTGTAGTTGAAATCAAAGATATCATCGCTCCTACTGTTGTCGCTTGCCCAACAAATGTCAATTTGAATGCTTCTGCAAATACATGTCAATTGATGGTTGCAACAGGCTTGAATCCGGTATTTTCTGATAATTGTACGGCAGAAAATCTTTTAAACATTGAATACAACTTGTCCGGATCTACAGATCAAACAGGAACTGGTCTTCTTGGCAATCAATCTTTCAACGTTGGTCAGACACTCGTAAAATATACAGCTAGAGATGCATTCGGCAACGCCAATTCTTCGTGTTCGTTTAACGTCAATATCAAAGATATCGACAAACCTCAGGTGGTTTGTGCGGCTAACTTATCTGTCAATACAATTGAGGATTCCGCTTTTACTTTGATTCCCATTTCAAGACTATCACCTTTCAGATCGGATAATTGTGGTCAAAACAACTTATTAACCAGCTATTTTATCACGGGTGCAACCCAGACTGGCACCTCCGCTTTACAAAACTTAGGTCAACAGAAATTTAATCATGGCGTTTCTTTTTTGAATTTTATCGTCACAGATTTATATGCCAACCAAAACACTTGTGTGCAGCAAATAACTGTTCTTGATAAAACTGCTCCAATAATAAACTGTAACAACAACGATATCAACACATTTGCAGAAACAAATGATTGTCAAAAAGCCATTCAACTTGCTGCTCCTTCATTCAGTGACAATTGTACAGCTTCTTCTAAATTAGAATTAAGCTACTTGCTTAGTGGAGCTCAAAATGCAAAAGGAAATGGAATAATGCCTTCAAACATAATATTCAATGCAGGATTGACAAAAATTACCTACAAAGTTGTTGATGAAGCTGGTAATTCTTCATCGTGTGTTTTCAATGTCCATGTTGCAGAGGGTACTATGGTTAAACCCCGTATTAAATGTCCAAACGACTTGTCGATGGCGGCTCCAATTGGTCTGTGCTCAACAGTAATCAGTTCCGGACTAAACCCATTGTCTATAAGTGACAATTGCACGGAACCGGATCAACTGGTATTGAAAGCTACACTATCTGGAGCTACGATAATGGGCGAAACGACAGTTCCTGTTCAGGAAGGTGCGAATGGATTTACATTCAATTTGGGTCGAACGATGATTACATATACGGTAATTGACGGCTCAGGCAATCAGGAAAGTGCAAGCTTCGACGTAAATATTACCGATAAAGAACGACCGATTCTCAATTGTATTGAAGATATGACCGTTACCGCATCGAATGGCTGTAGTACCAGAATACCGGGATTGCGAGCTACTGCTACAGATAATTGCAATACCATCGGTCTGCAGTTCAATTATCGGATTAGCGGTGCAACTGTACTCAACAATTTAACAAGCGCGCTTGATTTGGTCGATTTTTCAGTCGGAATCAGCAAAGTAGATTGTTTTGTGCAGGACTTGGCCGAAAACCGGGATTCCTGCACTTTTTTTATCAGAACGATCGAAAAAAACAATCCTGTTATTCAATGCCCTTCTGATTATGCATTTGAAACGCTTGATCATTCATGCCAAGCGCTGGTCATACAAATTGCAGAGCCTGTTTTTACTGATGCCTGCTCAAAAACAAATGATCTGCAACTAAGCTTTTCCACTTCAGGTTCGAGCACAATCTCCGGCACAAATAGCATTAATAACAGCTTGCTTGAATTTGGCAAAAACGTCGTCACCTATACGGTGACTGATTTTTCTGGAAATACGTCTACTTGTACATTTAGTATACAAGTCGATGACAAAATTGCCCCAAAAGTAATATGCCCCCAAAACACTACTATCCACAGTCTTGACACTAGCTGCTATGCCATTGTAAGCAGTCCGGCCATCACATTTTCGGACAATTGCACTCCTTCAATTTCTTTTGAAATTACCGGAGCCAGCAACTTGAAAGGAAATGGAGTGTTCACCAATCAACAACTCTACTTTGGGAAAAACTTCGTAAAATACGCAGTTACCGATCGGGCAGCGAATACCGCACAGTGCAGTTTTGAACTATTTGTAAAAGATAATTTTAAACCTTACATTGTTTGCCCGGATAACGTCACTGTACCGGCAAAAGCCAGTTGCACTGCAAATATATCGGCGCTTAGTCCATTTACAAAAGACAATTGCGGTGCAGTTGATCTGAGTTATGCGGTAAGTGGAAACACTGTCGTAGCCAATGGCATTGGAATATTAGCAGCAAGAAGTTTCAATTTAGGAAATTCTCAGGTGACTTATACTGCTTATGATCTGAACAGCAATTCGTCAACCTGCACTTTTAATGTAAATGTCATAGACGATACCGCCCCAAAAGCTATTTGTCGTCCGGATATTACCATTGCATTGGACAATTCAGGAAATGCATATATGCCTGCTGTAATGTTCGACAATGGTAGCTTTGACAATTGCAGCACCGTAAGCGAAATGAAATTCAGTGCCAGCACGGAGCATTTCAATTGCTCAAATATAGGATTGAATACAGTAACCTTAGCCGTGCAAGATGCCAGTGGAAATACTTCCACCTGCAGTTCAAGTGTAAATGTCGTCAACTCATTCAAGCAATTGTATTTAAGCACCACAATTAATCCTATTGATGAGTCTTATTGGGGTGCTAACGATGGCAAAATTGAAGTAAAAGTAAGTGGCGGAACCGGCGAATTCAATTACCAGTGGAACAATGGAGCTGAAACAGCAGTAGCCGAAAAACTTGCAACTGGGACCTACACCGTCACGGTTACTGACAAAGTAAGTCGCTGTCGGGCAATTGCTACAATCAAGCTAAATGAGGGTGCAAAACTTACCTTCACTGTAGGAAACATCATTTCCACCAGCGGTACAGTAGCTACAGTTCCGGTGCGTGTTCAGAATTTCAACAAAATCAAAGCAATTCAATTCGCATTGAATCTCGATAATGGGGCAATAGGAAGTATTGAAGGAATCGAAAATTTTGCCATTAACATGAATGACTCCGCCGAATATGCGCTCAGTGCTACTGGTATTCAATTTAGAAAAGTATTTATCGGAAATGAAGGATTTTCTATTCCAAATGGAACCGCTTTATTCAATATTAAAATTAAACTAGATGCTAAAGTAGGAACATTCTCTGCAATAAGTTTCAACAAAGAACCCTCGGAATTAGTCGCTTCGCAATTCTTAGCGGTCGGGTTAATAACTATTCCCATGAATGCGATTAATGGCTCTGTCGGAATTAGTGGAGGTGCTACTGTAGCTGAATTTAAAGGAACTGTTATGCGGGAAGATGGAATTCCCATCAGAGACACTAAAGTAATGTTAAGTGGAACTTATACAGATTCGATGACAACATCAAAAGACGGCAACTATCACTTTGACTTGTCGCTAGGTGCCAGGGTTTGCATTAAAGCCAGCAAAAGCGACAATGTGCGCGCTGGATTGACCGCAGTAGATGCACTATTGCTACAACGTCACATCCTGGGATATCAACCTTTTAATTCGATTTATAAAAAAATTGCTGCAGATGTCAATCGAAGTGGAAACTTAACTGCCCTTGATGTAAGTGAGATAAAAAGAGTAATTCTTGGGTACCAGCCAACATTTAGGAATACTGAGGTTTGGCGTTTTGTACCTGCTGATTATGTGTTTCCCGATATGTCGCATAATCAAGTACTCGCATATCCCGATTCTTTGACCAATAATTATGTTTTGGACAACCAAATCGAAAAAAACCTCGTTGCTATCAAATCAGGTGATGTCAATTTATCTGCAAATGTGGGTGCGACCAACGCTAATGGTAGAGCGATGGAAAGCATCGAATTCACTATTGATGACCGTTCAGTATCGAAGAATGAAATGTTTGAAATCAACATAACTTCTACGGATAAACTAAATTTATCTGCATTCCAGGCTGCATTGATTGTGGATCCTAATGCATTAGAATTGCTTGAAGTACAAAGTGAACTCAAGGATTTCAACCCTTCTACTGATACCAAAATTGATCTTAATGAAGTCAAAATAGCATGGATTAATGCAAATGGGCAAACCATCAATGAAAAAGAAGCTGTAATTAAACTTCGCTTTAAAGCAAAAAAAGAACTGTCAAATCTCGGAGATAATATTAAAATCAACGCTGTTGAATATCAGAATTTAATTATGACAGAAGCAAAAGAAAAAGCAATTAAGTTAATTTTCAATAAGCAAAGCAAAATTGAAAGTCCCGAGTCCGTAAGCAGTATTTATCCTAATCCGGCATCTGATATCTTGAAGATTAGTCACAAGGGACTTGAAAAAATAAACTTGACAGATAGCTATGGAAAAACTGTTTTGAATATAAATTTTATGTCGGCAATCGATTCGACCAATTTATCAATTACTGAAATTCCAACCGGCATTTACTTTCTAAATTTGGAAGGAAGGGCCGGAAGTTATACTGAGAAACTAATTATCATCCACTAATAGATACAAAATCTGATTGTAGAAAAAGGCTGTAGCAACTTTGCTTACAGCCTGTTTCATTTTTGCTCCCTAATTAGTTCTCCAACTACAAAAAGTATCGTTTTTTCTTTCATTAAAATTATTATTTTTGTCAAAAAAAAGATGAATCCAATCTACCAAAAGTATGCCGATCTCCTTGTCAATTATTGTATGGAAATAAAACCGGATGACAAACTTTATATTTCGACTACTACATTGGCAGAACCCCTTGTTCGGGAAGTGTATCGCTTGAGTCTCCGTGCAGGCGCAACCGTTGAAGTAGATCTGGATTTCCGAGAAAAAAGCAAAATATTCTATGAGGAAGCACATCTTGATAGTCAATTAAACCATGTGCCTATGCAGTATGCCAAAGCAATGGCTGAATTTGATGCCTATTTGTTCATCAAAGCACCTTTCAATACCCGTGAGTCGAAACCGGGTGACCTCCAAAAGGTTGAAAAACAAAAAGCAGTTCTCTCTCCCTTTTCGAAAAAATATTTCGAAAGAGCGGCCACAAGATCCCTAAAGCGAAATTTCTGCTTGTTTCCTACCCTTGCAAGTGCACAAGAAGCCGCTATGTCTATGGAAGATTATGAGCATTTTGTTTTTAATGCCTGCAAGCTATTTGAACCAGACCCGATCGCAGCTTGGCTGAACGTCAGAAAAGAGCAACAGGGAATCGTAGATGTTCTGAATGCAGCACAACAAGTAAGATATATTGGCCCTAAAACGGATATCAGCTTCAGAACTGACGGACGAAAATGGATTAACTCTGATGGACAAACTAATATGCCCTCCGGCGAAGTTTACACTTCTCCTGTAGAGGATTCCGTTAATGGTGTTGTACATTTTGATTACCCCTGCTTGTACCAAGGCAACGAAGTGCAAGACGTTACGCTCTATGTAAAAGACGGCTATATCGAAAAATGGGAAGCAGCGAGTGGAAAAGATTATCTTGACTATATTTTCTCACTTGAAGGAACCAGGAGATTTGGCGAAGCCGCAATCGGCACCAACTACGGAATAGACCGCATGACAAAAAATATTCTTTTTGACGAAAAAATCGGTGGTACCATTCATATGGCTATTGGCCAGTCTTACCCACAATGTGGCGGCAAAAATGAATCTGTTGTTCATTGGGACATGATATCTGACATGACAAAAGGAGGACAGATCATTGCAAATGACCAGCTAATCTATGAAAATGGTAAATTTTTGATCAGTTGATGCACTATAATTTGTGCAACTTCTTCCAGATCTTATAGAAAATACCTGGAAATACAAATTTAAACATCGGTGTAAACGTTTCCGGGCCTCCGACGTAAATGTGCTTTTTTCCACTTTCAACAGCTTTTCTAATGCGTTGAGCTACTTTCTCCGGAGGAGTTCCTTTCTCCTGCGCCTTTGAATCTTCATTAAATGCAGATCCATCTTCGGTCACTGCCTTTTTGGCAATTCCGGTCTTTATAAAACCTGGCGTAACTATCAATACGCTGATGCCATCGGCTCGTACTTCATAACGCAAAGACTCAAAAAAGCCAACCAATGCGTGTTTCGAAGCCGCGTACGTAGATAAAAACGGTCCCCCAAATTTTCCAATGATGCTACTTACTACTGCTATTTTTCCACCACCATTCGATTTCATATAGGGAAGGATAGCTTTTGCCAAACGCGTATTGGCAAAATAATTGACTTCCATAATTTCTCTTTCGACGGATTCGAGTGTATTTTCTGCCATGCCTTTCTGGCTGATTCCGGCATTCAGCATCAGCACATCAATTCTGCCGAATTTGGCAACAATCTTTTGAATATCATCGGAAATATTGTCTGTATGCGCCAAATCCAAGGGCAAAATAAGGTGTCTTTCCCCACTCAATCCCGCTGATTTCGCTACTTCTTCTAATTTGTCCTTTCTGCGCGCCGAAAGCACCACTGAGTAACCCGCTCCCGCAAATTCTTTAACCAGCGCGGCTCCGATTCCATCAGATGCCCCTGTAATCCACACTACCATATCTTGTCAAATTAATTGTAAATTTATATTTGTGTCTTTAAGACTGCAGTTTTTCAACCGCTACTTTTATACGACGAATAGCCTCAGTAAGTTGTTCTTCAGACGCCGCATAACTCAGCCGAAAACAATCTGGAGCGCCAAAAGCCCCTCCGGAAACTACCCCGACATAAGCAGTCAGCATCAAATAATCACAAAAATCATCCGCATTTCTGATTACATAATCTCCCGATTGTTTGCCGAAGAAATTACTGATATCCGGAAATATATAAAAAGCACCCGTTGGATAATTGGTTTTGATCCCCGGTATTTCATTCAGTAAACGGATGCACAATTCTCTGCGTTTTTCAAATTCCTTGCGCATGCCGTAACTAGGTTCCATATCGGCTGAAAGTGCAGTTACAGCCGCAGATTGGCTAAAAGCATTTGCTCCCGAAGTTACCTGACCCTGGATTTTTTCGCAAGCTCCGGCGATTTCCTTTGGAGCTCCAATATAACCCAATCTCCATCCAGTCATGGCAAATCCTTTAGCAAAACCATTTACAGTAATTACTCTATTTTCGATACTGGGAATTGAACCAATACTATGGTGCTTTCCGGTAAAATTGATGATTTCATAAATTTCATCCGAAACAACGTAAATTCCTTCATGACTTGCAATTACGTCCGCTATAGCCTCCAGCTCTTGTTTAGTGAAAACCGATCCTGTCGGATTGCAAGGAGAAGAAAATAGTACCATTTTCGTTTTAGGTGTGATGGCTTCTTCCACCTGCCTGGCGCTTACCTTAAAGTCTTGTTCGATGCCGGCGCTTACATACACTGGAATCGCTTCAGCCATCTTAACCATTTCAGAGTAGGAAACCCAATAGGGTGTAAAGATGATACACTCATCTCCGGGATTCAATATTGCCTGACAAACATTCCACAAACTTTGCTTAGCTCCGTTAGAAACTACAATCTGATTGACATCAAAATGCAAGTTATTATCTCTCTTGAATTTTTGGACGATAGCTTGACGGAGTTCCAAAGTACCGGCAACAGGTGTGTACTTGGTCTCTCCCCTATCCAATGCAGCTTTTGCAGCATTTTTAATATGAGCGGGAGTATCGAAATCAGGCTCTCCCAAACTCAAACTGATCACATCATGCCCTTGCGCTTTAAGTTCGCGAGCCATTTTAGCCATTTTTAAAGTTTCAGATTCCGAGATAGCTTGTACTCGACGTGATAGCGGGGATGAACTCATATAAGCAAGGGATTGTAATAAACAATAAAAATTGTAAGGATGCAAAAATAAGCGATTTTGTGAATAATGAAAACAAATGCCCTAAATATAAAAATCCCGGAATTTCTAATTTGAAATCCCGGGAAATATTTAATGGATAAAATCTAACTATTAACTTACGATTTTGATTTCTTTGCGGCTTTCTTGGTCGTAACTGCAGGGGCAGCTGGAGCAGCGCCCATCGCAACCAAATTTACCTCCATTTCAAAATTATTGTCAATCGCTTTGTCTCCTAAGTTTTCGAAAAAGCTACCTGAACCATATCTGATTCCGTATTTGGTACGCTCAACCATAACTTTCGCAGTTGCTTTCATTTCAGTCCCTTTGACATCGATAGTTGCCGGGAAACTTAACTCATGTGTAATACCTTTGATGGTAAGGTCAGCCTTAACGTCGTACTGGTTACCGCCTTTAGCCATTACTGACTTTATCTTAAGCATGGAGGCCGGAAATTTGCTTACACCAAAGAAATCATCACTTTTTAAGTGACCTACCAATTTATCACCGTACTCTCCTTGAGTATCCTGGCAATCAATTGTATTCATATTCACATTGATATCACCACTTGTTACTGAACCATTTGACACAGTGAACATCCCGTTGTTCAGTTTGATGTAACCCCAGTGAGAACCTGAAATCTTCTTGCCGGTCCATTTAAAAGTACTTTTAGCAACATCTACTTTGAAAGTCATTGGACCTGGAGCAGCCTGTGCAGCAATGATAGAAACCATTACAAAAGCAAGAAATAATACTAATTTTTTCATTTAATTGAATTGTTTTTGATTATTTAATAAAATATTTGATTTAAAATGTGTTAAAACATCAAAATTGATGTTCAACTAATGCAATGCAAATATATGTATATACATCTATTATTTCCAAACAAAGGCCCTTAAATAATTGTTAATTATTTAAGGGCCTTTCTAATTATTCCGGATCAATTAGAAATTATTAACCTACTTAGCGACTGTTTTCCTTTGCTTTTCAACAACAAAAGATACACACCTGCCTGAAAATCAGCAGCATTACAGAAAAATCGTTGCAATCCACTACTTAAATCACCACTGAAGATCTCCCTCACAAGTCTTCCATTGATATCAAAAAGTTGCAAAGTAGAAGCAACTGAATTTTCTGAATTGATTTCTATACACGTAATTGCCGCAGCCGGATTAGGATAAACTTTAGAAATTTCAATTTTGGGTTCATGGTCTACATCCTTTACGGATACGTAAAAAGGTGTCCAGATCTCCCAGGCTCCATTTTCTCCACTTATCGGCCGGTTCATTTGCTTTCCATTATTCGCTTTTGCACTAATGTAATAGTAAATCGAATCTGATAATGCCAGTTCTTCGTCCGGAATCACTCCAACCCATTCAGTTGGGTTGCTGCCTGCAAGCATCGAAATACTATTCCACGTGCTTTCATTTTGTCTTCGGAAGTACACTGTAGCTTCACTGATACCGCTCCTGTGTTTAATTTGTGCGATAATTTTCAGTGCGTATCCCGGATTGTCCGGATTTCCCTTTAAATAGAATCTTATTCTGGAATGATTAATTAGCAACGGTTCATCTACTCCAATTTCTTTTGTAATGCAATGGATCGCACCACTCTGAGGGATGATCGCATTACAATTAATTCCAACAATTTTATGACCCGGAAGTGCTTTTCGCCATATTTTCAAGGCTGTACTATCGTATTTTTGTTCGTATGTTGGCAGCAATACAGTCTTATTCACAAATACGGCATTGGTATAAGTCCTGTAGATACCGTTTTGGCTTGGGTATTTGCCCGACGCATCAGCAGGCATCGGAATCCTGATGATCTGATATGGATTACCATAAGGTGTTCTGAACTTACTCAACACAAATTGAATATTGGCTTCAATCTGTGGCCCATCTGAGATCCCGTCAGGATACTGTCCTACGAGCAAAGTTTCCTCGTCCAATAATTTCATGTGCATATCAATATGATGAATACCATCATAAGGTAAAGTATTCATCGTAATAAACTTCTGAATGCCCATGTACTTTTGGAATATCGAATCTACTTTCTCCGGCGATTTATAGGTAGCAAACGGACTATTTGCTGATGGCTTGCCTTGATTTTCATCGTATACTAATTTCGAAGCAAAGGCAGTTCCCATTCCATCACTCATGAAATTACCTCCGGTGTTGACCAGATCTTCATTTCCTGAAATTGTTTTAAAAACCGATTTTTTCAATAATCCTGCTATACCTTCGGAGACAACATCATCACTGGTTCTGCTGGTTCTGTTGTAACGCCAGTCCACAAATGCCAACGAGTCGACATCATTATAATATACGGTGTTTGGACCATAATCGCGTATCCAGATCGAATTGGTCTTTCTCACATAAAATCTAATACGCTGACTCAAATCAATCTGTGAAGCACTTAGTCTGGATTTGGCATGCTGCAAAAAAGTGCTATCACTACATACGATAATTACATCCACCTCTTTTTGTGCATTTCTGACAATTTCAGTTAATATGCCGGAAAAACCTTTATCCCAGGAAATCGCAATTGCTTGCTCTTCTTCCCATTCTGCCATTGTCCTTACCGGCAACTGTGGTGCATAATTCACGATGCTTTGTGCTTGTATACCTAAGTGACAACACAGCAGCAAAGTAATTGTAGTACTTGAAATTTTCATTGGTGTGGTATTTACGATTATATTATCTAGCAAAACTAAATAAAAAGCCCGGATTTTCCAACTGGGGAAAATCCGGGCCAAATATTAAAAAGCTTAATCGCTTTAACTCAATTTAATCAGGCATTAGCCGCGCTCTTTTTTTGAACCGGTTTTGGTGCATCCGTAAGATTCTCAGAAGTTAAATCCACCATAATAGGTGTAGCCACGAAGATAGAAGAATACGTTCCTACCACGATACCAACAACCAAAGCGAATGCAAATCCGCGAACCGAACTACCACCAAATGCAAACAAAATAAACATCGATAAGAACGTAATAAATGATGTCATCACCGTACGACTTAATGTATTATTGATTGCATCATTAATTACCTCAGCTTTTGATTTACCCGAGTATTTGTTGATGAACTCTCGAATCCGGTCATATACTACGACGGTATCATTCATCGAATAACCAATTACAGTCAATAAGGCTGCAACGAAAGCCTGGTCAATTTCCATTGAGAAAGGAAGAATACCGTGCAACATAGAGAACAGTGCCAATACCAACAAAACGTCATGGAATAGTGCGATTACTGCACCCAAAGAGAACTGCCATTTGCTGAATCGGAAAGTAATATATAAGAAAATCAACAACAAGGATAAAGCAGTCGCTTTAAATGCTGAATTACGAATATCATCAGCAACATAAGATCCTACCTTAGAGAAGCTGGTAATGTGTGTACCGACGTAATCATGCATTTTGAATTCGTCCAAAGATACCGGCGTTAAAGTATTAATCGCTTCGTGTATTTTAGCTGTCACTTTATCACTTGCCTCCGTAGAACTGTCGTCAATTAAATATGAAGTAACGATGTTGAATGAATTCTTAGTATCAATTGCCTTTACAATGGGAACACCACCGGACGACAAATTAGCTTCAATAGCTGTACGAAGTGCTTCTACGTTAACATTTGAATTGTCCGCAAACTGAACATTATAAGAATATCCTCCTTTAAAATCCACCCCAAGCTCAAATCCACGCATAAAATAAGAACCAATTCCCAACAGGATCACGATTGATGAACCGATATAGGCGTACTTACGTTTACCCACCCAGTCATAATTTACATTTCTCAAAATTTTTGATGACCAAGGCTGGCTGAACTTTACATCATTTCCACGATTCATCCACCATTCCATTAGGTATTGCACCAAAAACACAGCAGTGAATAAGGTAGAAACAATACCGATGATCAAGACCACCGCAAAACCTTTAATCGGACCCAAACCGAAGTAGGCCATTACAAATGCAATCAAAAGATTAGATATATTGGCATCAAAAATGGCTGGGTAAGAGTGCTTGAAACCATCTCGGATTGAATCCAGCAGTTTCTTCCCTAGTGCCAGCTCTTCCCGACAACGCTCATAGATGATTACATTCGCATCGACAGCAGATGCCATCGTCAAAACGATACCGGCAATACCCGGTAATGTCAATACAGTACCATAAGAAGTCAATGAACCAATGATGAAGAAGATATTAACCAATAGACCTACAATCGCAAGGATACCGGCGCTGCTGTAATAAGTACTCATCAATAAAATGATCGCCAACAAACCCAAACCGAGTGACAACAAAGATTTGTTAATATTGTCTTGACCCAATGATGGACCTACGACCGACTCCTGGATAATCTTTGTCTTCGCCGGTAATTTACCAATCTGTAGGATACGAGCAAAATCCTGAGCTTCTTCTATCGTGTAGTTTCCGGTAATTTGCGAATCACCAGACAAAATTGGAGAGTTAACATTCGGTGCCGATACTACTTTATCATCGAGTACTACTGCGATTTGCTTTTTCTTATCGTTAAATGCCGCAGTGGTCATTTCTCCCCAGATTCTTGCTCCAGTTGTATTCATTTTCAACGAAACAGCTGCCTTACCGGTTTCATCCGGGCTAACTGACGCATTGGTAACACAACCGCCATCTAAACCGGCTCCACTGGCACCACGCTTGGCTTTCAGCGCATACAATTCATAAATTGATCCTTCGCCATCTGTAGCATTAGCTTTAACAGGCTTTTGCGACCATGAGAATATCATATCTGAAGGAAATAAGCCTTTAACAGCAGGTTTTTCCAACCACTCGTTGATGTATTTGATTTTACTCTTGTCAGCCAGACCCAACACTGCAGGTCCATATGCCATTTGACCGTTGATTTGCAGATTATTAAAGATCGGACCTCTCTGAGCAGTGGCTGAAGTGTCAACAACTGTTACTGAGGAGGTATCTCCTGACATCATTGCCTTCGCTTTTGCGTCGGCAGCTTGTAATGCTGGGAAAACTCCCGGATCAGTCAAACGATAAATATCCCAGAATTCAAGTTTCGCAGTAGCCGAAAGCATATTACGAGCTCTTTTCGGATTGTCAACACCCGGCAATTCCACAACGATCAAGTCACGAGATGCATCCAAAGACACATTGGGTTGAGTTACACCAAATTCATCAATACGCTCTTTCAAACGGTCGTATGTTGATTTCACGGTCTCATTTGCTTTTTGACGAAGCACTCTCAGTACCACATCATCTCCGCTGTCAAATTTAATATCATTGGAAAGGGCTTCATTGCGGCTGAAAACAGAAGCCATAGGCTGACCATTAGAAGCAGCTTTGAATTCAGCAGCAAAAACACTGATATAATCGGATCCACCGCCCTTGCTAAGTGTTTCAGTTGCTTTATTGAGCGCAGATACAAATGCAGGATCTTTGCTGTTGTTGCCCATTGTCCGGACAAATTCTTGCAAGTCAACCTGCAAAACGACGCTCATACCACCTTTAAGGTCGAGACCCAAAGCCAATTGTTGCTTTTTAAGATCTTGATAGGTGTACTCTTTTAACCATTTTGTTCCTGCGATTTTCACCGTGGACATGGAATCCAGAAACGCAGCTCTGGCAGATTTATAATCACCACCTGCAGCAGCAACGCTGTTGGCATGATTGTTAGCATTACGTTCAACAGTACTTGTTGGATATGTCAGGATAAACTGACCTAAAAAAACAATCGCTAAAACAATTGCAAAAAAACGGATAAATCCTTTACCTTGCATCTCAAAATTTTTGTTTAAAAAAAAACGGTTAAAGTCCAGTACGAAAAAAAAAGCGACCCAAAGTGGCGACGTTGTATCTTGCCGGGTTCCTATCTAAATTAGGGTTTATCGATTTAAAAACCGAAACATCACACCTGTCAACAAAATCAACACCACATAAATCGCTGTTTTTGAATAACATAGTATATTTTACTTCGCAGCAAATATCACTTTATTCAAAAAACGTGCAAATATACAGCTTTTTACTCAAAAACTTTATTTTTGTTGCACATTCTTTAAACTATTGTAGAAAATCACAATTTATCTTACTGGAAAATCAAATGCTCAATTGCACATATTTTTATTTCTACGCATGTGTTTGCGGAGGTAGTTAAAGGGGTTTGAGAGTTTGAAGTTTGGGGGCTTCGCACTTGTTTGAAGTTTGGGTGCTTCGCACTTGTTTGAGGTTTGAAAAGGTTTGAGGGTGGAGGTGTGGAGGTGTGGAGTTGTGGAGGTGTGGAGGTGTGGAGGCAGACAAGTTCGTAAAATGCCGAAGGCAAAAAATTCGTAATTCGTAATTCGTAATTCGTAATTCGTAATTCGTAATTCGTAATTCGTAATTCCCAATTCGTAATTCATAATTCGTAATTATTTCTCGTTCAAGATCTTTTCCTGATGATTTATAGACTCCTGATGAACCGCATTGAGGAGGGCAACGATAAATTCCTTACTAAGTCCAACCTGTTCGCCATGTGCTATGGACTGCTTTAAGATATCCATCCACCGTTCGCTTTGAAAAATAGAGATTTTGTGGGCTCTTTTGAACGAACCGATTTTATCTGATAGTTTCATGCGATCACCCAGCAGTTGAACAATTTCATGATCAAGATCGTCTATTTGTCTTCTCATCTGCTCAAGATTGACTTTTGCCAATGAATCATCTGTATTTTCTTCTCTTAGGACGAGCGAGCTAATGATTTCTTTCCAACGTTGTGGTACAACTTGTTGTTGAGCATCACTCCAGGCATTAGCCGGGTCAGGATGTGTCTCCAACATGATTCCGTCGAAATTGAGATCCATGGCCTTTTGTGATATTGATTGAAGCAATTCCCTGTTGCCACAGATATGGCTGGGATCATTAATCATTTGCAATTCAGGCAATCGCAGCATCAATTCGATTGGGAATTCCCACATCGGAGCATTTCGAAATTCACCCCTGCGCTGACTTGAAAACCCACGATGCACTGCAGCCATTCTACTGATACCTGCATTTGACAGTCGTTCAAAAGCACCTATCCACAAGTCGAGATCAGGATTAATCGGATTTTTCACCATGACGGGAATATCTTTCCCCTTAAGGGCATCTGCAATTTCCTGAACACTGAATGGATTCACAGTCGTGCGGGCTCCAATCCATAAAATATCGATGCCGGCATCCAATGCTTCATTCACTTGTTGTTTGTTCGCAATTTCCGTAGCTACTTGAAATCCAAATTCTTCTTTAACTTTTAGCAACCATTTCAAACCTTTTGAACCAATGCCTTCAAAAGTTCCCGGGCGAGTTCTGGGCTTCCATATTCCTGCTCTGAAGGCATCTACCCCACCTTGCTTCGCCAATAGTTCGGCGGTTTCCATGACCTGCGCCTCGGTCTCCGCGGAACACGGTCCTGCAATCAAAATAGGTCGGGATAAAGTAGGGAATAAGGGTAATATTATCATTCTTTTAGATCGCTGATTATGTGTCAAATTGAAATGCAGTACAGCTGTTTTGATTTCTAAAGCGCAATGTAAAACAGCAAAAGCATTCTAACAAACAAAATAAATGAATAGTTGAAATTTTCTCAATGTAAACAATAAGTTAAATTTATAAGGCAACAAATTATTATTTATAAATTCGCGAAACAGCCATAAGGATAAATATGTTTTATGAAATATTCAAAACATAAATATGGGTTGGAACAGACTAAACGGACAAAAAATCGAACTACCAATAAAAGAGGCAGTCGAAAATACAATTCTTGCAGAACTTGCGAAGGGTTACAGATTGAAGATTTGCGTTGGAACCGATTCAGCTGCATATCATGAACAGATTGAATTCGCAACAGTGATTGTATTTATCAGAGAAAAACGTGGCGGATTCATGTTTGTTCAAAATGAAAAAGTCAAAAAGAAAATGTCTTTGAAAGAAAGAATGATTGTTGAAGTTGGCAAATCAGTTGATATCGCCTACCATATTTGCGAACTATTGGACAGATACGATGTTGAGCTGGAAGTTCATGCCGATATCAATGCTGACCCCAATTTCCAAAGTAATGTGGCATTCAAAGAAGCTATGGGCTACATTCTGGGAATGGGTTTTACATTTAAATCTAAACCCGACGCATTTGCAAGTTCAAGTTGCGCCGATAAATTGCTTTGAAATAATGCCTTACCTGCTAAACGATAGCTTCAAATTTGTATTTTTGCCAAAAAAGCAAATTCATGTTAGAAAAAATACTGAATGATCTTCGGGCCACAAAAACTGAGCTAATTGCCGTTTCAAAAACAAAACCAGCGGAGCAAATTGAAAAATTGTATCAAAAAGGACAGCGTCACTTCGGCGAAAATTACGTGCAGGAGATTATTGAAAAAGCTCGAATCCTTCCTCAAGACATACACTGGCATTTTATCGGCCACCTCCAATCCAACAAAGTCAAATCAATTGTTCCATTTGTACATTTGATTCATACCCTGGATAGCCTTTCTTTGCTATCTGAAATTGATAAACAAGGAAAGAAAAATACTCGCCGTATCAATTGCTTGCTTCAGTTCAAAATCAACGATGAAGAGACGAAATTTGGACTGGAGGAAGCAGATCTTGAATCTTTTCTAGGTTCTGTTACATTCCAAAATACCACACACGTCAACATTATTGGTGTGATGGGAATGTCGACCTTTACTGATGACAAAATGCAGGTGCGCCGCGAGTTCCAGCATTTGAAATCTATTTTCGAAAATCTAAAGAAAACATATTTCAAAGACAAAACTGATTTCAGCGAAATTTCGATGGGAATGTCTGACGATTATTTGATCGCCATCGAAGAAGGATCGACGATGGTCAGAATCGGAAGCCTGCTGTTTGGTAAAAGGGAATAACTAGCGAATTTCAACCGATTGCATAATGATGTCTGCAATCTGAACATATTGTGCGAAATCATCAATAGTCGAGGTAAAAGTAAAAGTAAAAATTCGGGAGCCTTTAACCTGACAAACTTGCTTCCATTTCAACGTGAAGCCATCTTGCTCGTTGATACAAGTAAATTCACCCGCTGGATTGCCCTTCAAATTAAAATAGCGGGGCTCCGACATTTTTACTTCACCCAATAATTTAACAATCTGCATCTTTGCCTCAGAAATATAAGCATTGAGGTTGAAATCTGGAGAATTGCCGGGTATATCCTGAAAATAAATACTCATATTTTCGGCAAATTTATCTGCCTCACTTTCATAGGGTGCTTTTAAGAACAAATTGAAAGACATAAAGGTCTCATCGCAAATCCAGCTCTCCGGCACCCTTACACGCAGCAGCTTGTCGTTGGTACTGTAGTTTTTCCACTTCATCTGATCAATATCAGTAAATGAACGATCTTGCGCCTGACACAGCTGCAACCCCAAAAAAAGATAAATTGAACAGAAAACAGGTTTAAAGATTTGCATTTATTGAAAAATTATCTGTATGTTATTATCTATTACATCTTTACTGCAAATAATACGCCATATTGCTGATACAGTAGTAACTTCGCAGTCGAAACCATTTACCTATGAGAATATTTGCAAAAGCAATCAGTTTTATTTTTCATCCGCTGATGATCTTGACTTTCATCGCAGTTATTTTGCTATTAATAAACCCCTATTTATTTGGCAAAAGTAGTATTGACCAGGGATATTGGATCCTCGCCCAAGTATTCATGACCACTTACCTGATGCCTGCTTTTGCAGTTGTTATCATGAAAAAACTGGGTTTAATACAAAGTCTGGAAATCGAGGAAAGAACTGAGCGAATCATACCCTACATCAGCACCGGAATTTTCTATTTGTGGGTATTTATGAGCGTTAAAAGCAACAACACGTTTCCCCAGGTTTTCACGATCGCGGTTTTAGGAGGAACTATTAGTCTTTTCCTTGCTTTTTTTATCAACAATTTCACTAAAGTGAGTGCACACGCTGCCGGAGTGGGTGGATTAGTAGGTATGACACTTGTAATCATGCGTTGGTTTTCCTACTCTTATTTCTACTGGGGCATAGAAAGAATTGAAATTCCGGTATATTGGATTTTGATTGTAGTTCTGTTAATTGCGGGATTGGTTTGCAGTTCGAGGTTGTACTTAAAAGTACACGAACCTCGCGATATCATACAAGGATTGATAGTTGGACTTGGAGGTACAGCCTTTGCGACTTGGTATTTTATGTAAGTAAAGTCTGTGGGTTAAGAAGCCGGAATAAACTTTCGCATTAGTTCGTATACCCTCTTAACGGCTGAAATTTCAGGAAAATAACCACTTCCGAACTTTTTTACTTGATCTTGTTGATCAAGATCTTCTTTTTCCAAAGCCGAAGAATGCATGCCAAATTGTTGTAAAGCCACCGGATTGGACTGAACGGTGTTCAGAAATACAAAAGCTGTGAAACTAATGGCAGAAATAATAATAAATAGTGAAGTTTTGAGCTGTCTAAGTTTCATCTTTATCAGTTTTGCAAGCAAAGATAATATTGGTTTACAACTACAGATGCAGAAACAACTAAAAAGGTTGCTTGTTCAGAAAAAAAAAATTAAAAATTAAAATAGTGATCTATAGTTCATGACTAGTGGTTATCATTCGTCTGTTAATTGCTTAACCTAAATTGCACTTTATCAATTGTTAACTATCAAATCTTAACTAAACTTTCGGTGTTGACAATTTGTGTAGCATTTTCTCTTAAATTATTAATTTGTGATAGCCTGGTATAGGTTGACATAATTTGAGTTTACTTTCAACTCGATTTA
>JBMOJB010000027.1:0-29367 GCA_049316985.1 Saprospiraceae bacterium
AGAATTAACAATTAACAATTAACAATTAACAATTAACAATTAACAATTAACAATTAACAATTAACAATTAACAATTAACAATTAACAATTAACAATTAGCAATTAACAATTAGCAATTAGCAATATTTTTAGTTAAGCAGCCAGATTCCTAAACAACTAACCGACCAACCGACTAACCGACTAACTCAACTTACTTTGGATTGAATAAATCCGATTAAAACTTCAAGTCCGTTCTCAAAAGAGTTGTGGTTGTTGAGTACCAGATCTGCATCTTCCATGTACGGAAGCACATATTTTTCGAATGAAGGAAGCACATGGTGTTCATAGCGGTACAATACATCATCGAGCGGATAACCTCGTTCAATTCGGTCGCGTTTTATTCTTCTGATTACTTTGAGGTTTTCCTTCGCGTGAACATAGATTTTCAAGTTCAGAAGCCTTTTTATTTTTTTATAGTGAAAAACAAACAGTCCTTCAACAACTATTATCGGGGCAGGATGAAAGGTCAATAATTTCTGACTTGCATCTTTATTGTTAAAAACATATTCCAGCTTCTCGAAAGATTCGCCCTGACTTAATTTCTCCAGATCTCTGTAAAATGATTTTTTGTCTATTGATTTGGGCAGGTCAAAGTTTTGGTATCCTTCTGGATCGGTTACTTGAAGTTCGCGGTCTAAATAGTAGTCATCCTGAGAAATGATGCAAACTTGTTCTGGTCCGAATTGTTCTTTTATTTTATTAATTATGGTTGTCTTTCCTGACCCGCTTCCACCGGTGATTCCTATAATGTAAGGTTTCGTCATTTGCTAGTACTTTTTTCGAAACAAAGATAGTCAAATGTCAAAATAAATTTAAGTAACCAAAATGTATTTTACCATTTCTGATATCAATTGGATTAGCACCGAATTTTCCTAAAGCGTAGGCAATTGAAAAAAGTCCCGCTCGAGTTTCAAAAGTCATTCCTGCTCCCACTGCAATTCTCTTTTCAAGTTGATTGATTCGGCTTGTTTTGTTTTCTACCAATGAAGCATCGGAAAATACATTAAAAAATGAATTCTGTGCAAAAAGAAAGCGATATTCCAGGTTAAGTACTGCATATTTTGTGGCCAAAACGGAAGCTTCGTCAAAACCCTTTATCAGGCGATTGCCTCCGATTCTATACTGTTCATTCTGGTAAATCCTGTTATCTGTAAATAGGCCGGCGCACTGTAGCCCAATTTTTATTGTACTTTGCTGCAAGAGTGGCAGGAATATATAGGCGTTAAATTGACTTTGAATCCGAAGAGATTTCAAAGCAATACTATCATAAAGAGATTCGTAATTAAATGTAGGGTTTTCGGTATTTTTTAAAGCAGTAATAATATTATTTTTGCGAATTTTTCGATTTCCAAAATCAGTTTTTAATTGCATGGACCATCCTTTTCTGGGGTTTAGGCGATAGTCCAGTTTTTGCTTTTGTAATTCGATGCCATAGCCTGTTGCATCTACATCTAAGATTGCCGGGAGACGATAATTTTGCAAAATAGAGATTTTGTCAATTGAACCGCTATTGGTTAGCGCTTGAGTCCAGTATAATTTTATATAATTATTGCCGGAAAAAAGATATTGCAATCCGACATTGAGTTTTATATCTGTAAATGTAGAATCTGCTTTAAAGATATCAAGCGAGGCATCAACTCCTATATTGTAATTAAAAATATATGGATAGCTGATTTGCATTTTTAATTCTTGTGTTTCTGCTTTTAATCTTTGAAAGTCAACGAAGAGTCGCTCTCCTTTTCCCAGGGTATTTTGTAAATCCAGATTAAGTGTCCCGGTTACTGTCAATCCATTTATACCTGCCAAGTTGCCCGATGGAAGTAAACCGAGAACGGCATCGAAACGACTGGCTTTGTTCTTAGCAATACTGAGATTAACCACGGCTTTGTTTCCACTAAAAGTCAGATAGGGGTCGCTAAGTAAGGTCAAAAAGGGAATTTCTCTTAATCGATTTTTAATAGTAGCGACCTTACTCAATTCAAATATAGAACCCGGGTTTATTCCCAGGTAGTTTTCCAAAAAATGAACGGATATTTTTATTGAATCGTTGTCCAGTTTTATTCCTTCAAAACGAATCAGGCTTCCTTTTTTTATCTGAAGTTTTGCACTTACGGTATAATTACTTACTCGAACACTATCGAGTCCTATTGCAGCGAACGGATATCCATTATTTTCAAGGTAGCGGACAATACTATTTTGCAATTCCAACAATTGGTCATGTTTAAATTGGCTATTTTGAAATTTTTTCTCCCTGAAAGCGACTTTATCGAGCAAGGCTGCTTCGACATTTCCTTTTTCAAGATTAAGCCATTCGTACGGTTTTCCGACATGCAAGCTGACTTCAAAAATGCTGTCTTTTCGCGAAATTTTGTCGATGGAAGCTTCATAATAGCTTTTTTGAAAAGAGGACTTTTGCCATGCTAAAAGGGCATCATGAATTTCAATTGTATCCCGAAAGATATGTGCGAGGGTATCGGTTTTGTAGTAGTTTTTTATTTCAGCTTGCTCAACTTTGATACTCAGAAAAAATGATTGCTGAGCAGTTGAATCCGGAGTTTGGACGGTTGAAAGCACACAAAAAAAACCTACAAGACGACAAATGCGCTTGCAGGTTTTTTGAATATGCTTTGCAAAGGGCATATTAGTTGAATCTTCTCTTATAAAACCAGCTGTTGTCATTTAACGTAAAACCTAGAATTACTTTTGCATAATTTTCAGATAAAACACTAACGCCTGTTTTTCCAATATCAAATGTTACATCAACAAATGAAACTTGCTGACGGGGCATTACCAGTGGTAAACCCAAACCGAAAGTAAATCCTGTTGTCTTGATTTGTTCGCCTTTGATTAGACGAGGATCGCTGCCATAGTGGACACCACCCCTATAACGAACTCTTTTCAGGTATTTATTGTATGAATTGTATTCCGGAGTCCATTCAATTCCGGAGGAAACACTAAATGTGTTTTCAAGAATTTCGGGTTTTATCTCGTTTTGGTAGTTGTTCCAGAATCCGCTGTTCATATTAATACCAAAGCGCAGTTTATTTTCTTTCTCAAACATTGCCCCAAAACATATTTCTGCCGGCAGTTTGCCGCTGGCTTTTACTCCACTTTGTCTTTCTTTGAATAATGTATCAGAATGGAAGCTTGATGATGAAGTGCTGTAGTCGAAATTGATTCTCCGAATCACCTGTGAACTATTGGTTTTGAAATTTGTATTTGAGTTGCCGTACAAACCGAAAGTTATTTTTTTTCCTGATTTTTCCCTTTTACTACCTACTTTTTTCATCAGATCATAGGTATATTGTGCACCTGCGTTCCAGATAAAACCTGAATACCGGGTGTCGGATTTGATGTCATTTTGGTAGCCGTAAGTAAGTTCATTAAAGGTGATCGCCTTGGTGTTTTTTATGCTTCCAAATAGATATCCGAGATTGACCCCAAAGGAAAAGTTTTTGTAACCGATGCTATTCCCCCACATCAATTTGTACGTTCCTCCATTTCCCTGAAAAGCATATTGGACCGAATCTACGCCTGGGATTCTCTGAGCAGATCCGATGTTGTATCCGACTGAGGTATAAGGTAATAATGCCAGGTGCATACCATGTCTGAAATTCGATTTTTGTCTCCTGTCCAGTAATTCGTTGATTTGATTGCGCAAAGGAAAGCCAATTGAAAGATTTTGCAAGTGACCACTCCAGATTTCTGCTGACTTTGAATTATCTCGTAACGTGGAGTGTTTTCCATATATTCCAACTTCGTATGCAGTTGATTTCAAAAAACTGGAAGCAGCCGGATTCAATGCATTAATGTGGTAAGGGTCATTAAAGGCAGCTGTTAGACTTCCGAATGCACTCGATGCAGCATAATTATTACCATAAAAGTCACCTAAACCAAAACGTGAAAAAGGAGAATTGTCTAGTGGGACTTCATTGTCATTCTGGGCCAGTAAAGAGAAGGAAAAAGTAAAAAAAATAAATGCAAATAAGTATTTAATCATTATTGGGTATTGCTATTAAAGTTCAAAATATCATTCAATCCCTTCAGGACTAAATTTTCGTCGGCAAATATCTTATTTTTTAAGCGTAATTCAAAAAAATGCGCATCGCCACCGGTTAATAGAGTCTTGATTTCCGGAAATCGTTGTAAATAGGACTGTATAAAGGCATCCATTTCTAAAATGGCTCCGTTTTGGGCGCCTATTCTGATAGCCATTTCGGTATTTTTTCCAATCAGTTCGGGAGCGTCGCCCGGTTCAACCATGGGAAGTTTGGCTGTTAGTTTGTGCAAAGCCTTAAATCTCATATGCAAACCGGGAGAAATACTACCTCCTTCAAACTTGCCCTGTTTGTCAATGAAATTATAGGTAATGCAGGTGCCACAATCGATAACCAGACAATGCGAATCGGGGAATAAGTTATGAGCCGCAACCACTGCTGAGAGTCGGTCTTTCCCCAAAGTGGCCGGGGTCTCATACCCATTAATGATCGGAATGGGTGTGTGCTGATCCAGTAAAATGAAATGAGGTTTTTTTTGGAGAAATTCAAATACATCATCATTCAATTTGCCTGAATAAGTCATGATATACTTAGCAGGTTCAAATTCTTTTTCAATTTTTTCTAAAATGGAACTATTAAGCTGGCTGTTTTCAATGGCGATTTTGTGGACCAATGTACTGTGCTTGAAAATGGCAAGTTTGGTTCGCGTATTGCCCATATCTATGATTAGATTCATCTCAATTTCTTTTTGATTTTTTCATGGAATAATTATTGTCATGTATAGAGAATAGCAAATGTTTAGAATTTAGTTCAAATGTATGAACTTTGCAGTAAACGATTTCAACCTATGGTAATTAATTTAAAAATGGGTTTTGTCCCTTTCTTTTTGTTTTGCTGTTTAATTTTGAGTGCCCAACGTGCGGTGGAAGAAAAAAAAGTGAAGTATCTTTTTCCGGAAGGTGATATTCACTGGATACGGTATTACGAAAGCACCGGTATGTCAATGCCGGGTTCAACACTAAGCATTGGTTTTGATGGTGCATTTTGCAAAGGGGTTTTGACGCATAATTATACCGCCGAGCAATTTACTGTTAAGGGAACGATAAAAAAAGATTCTTTCTTGCTCGAAGAATTCGATGCCAACAAAAATAAAACCGGAACATTCAAAGGACTGATTTCTGCGACTCATGTAGAAGGGGTTTGGAAAGGAAACCAGGCAGGTGATATCGGTATGAAGTTGTATTTCGACGCCGCCAATCCATCCGATAATCAACTAAAGAATTGTAGAGACAACCATCTTGTAAAAATTGGAATAGGTAAAGTTGGTGCTCGTTCAGTCAATATCATCCTTCAGCAAATCGAAAATCAAAAATTTATCGGTCAATTGAGTTTTGGCGAACCGACGGAAAGTTTTACAATTAGTGGTTCAATTGCCGAAAAGGCCTATAAAGTAAAAGCAACACCAAATGATAAAAAAGAAAAAGTAGAATTTGATTTGATCGAAATTGCTCCCAAGCAATATCAGGGCGAATGGAAATCTCAAAATGGAAAGAAGGAAACCATATCATTGCAGTTTCAGGAGGATTTCAAATTATTTTGCATTGAATTTTCAGATTATTCAAGCACTTACCTTATCGCTTTGCCACTTGGCAAAGCAGGTAGCCCTTTTAACAAATGGAGTCAGGAAATATTCGACCGAAATTTTAAGCAAATTCAGCAGCAAATGCGGGATTTAAAAACTGAATATCCGATAAGTGGTCCGGAAAATCGTGCTGCTATCCGATTAAGTATGTGGTGTGAAGTAACTTTTTACGCTTCAGATTTGGTTAGTGGTATACTCCATTCAAATACGGGGAAACAGTCAATTGAAAGACATTTTGTTTTTGATAATAAGTTGGCCAGGGAATTAGCTATTGACGATATTGTGAAGAACAAAGACAAATTGATATTGCAAATTGCAGCGCAGGTCGAAAAAAGTCAACAACCCTCAAAAGCTGCATTAGAGGGCTGGTTAGCAAAGCAAAATTTTGAAAAATTCAGCGTTTGCGCAGAAGGATTGCTGTTCTCCTGCGAAAAAAGTGATAAAATGACAATTGCGGAAGTTCTAGTTCCATTCAGTGCAATAAATTCCAATTTGAAAAGTGGTACCGCTGTTCTGAACCATGTAAAATAAAATCATACAAGTCCATAAAATCGAAGCAGATGGTTGACTTCCTTATCGTTATAAACGCAAAGCGTTAATGAGGTGCTCCGTTTTTCATTGGGGTGAAAAAGGACTTTAATAGGATTGTGGATATAACCGGTTTCACCAAAAATAGAAAGTTGGGAATTGCGTTTGATTTTTTTGAAGAGTCTTAATTCACGGGCATTAGCGGGCAGCGGAATATCTCCAAACCCCTCTTCCTGCAGAAATATTTTTATCATTTCAAAGGATTTTTCAAGGGTGGAACCTGAAAATGAGGTTTTATACTCCCATCCATTGGAAACGCCACCAAGATAGTCTGAACCAGCTGCCGGAAAATCATTTCGTAGAGGCATAAAAAAACAATAAAATTAAAATTCGTCCAAAGGTAAACAAATTTTAAATGCATACTTTAATAAAGCAAATTGCTTTATCTTTGTATTCAGATTATAGAATGTCTAAAAATCACTTTTATGTTAACTTTAACGGTTGTTACATACTATTGGTGTGAGGGTTGAAGTTTATAGTCATAAATTTAGTCCTATTTAAACATATTCAATGAAGTCCTTATTATTTCTAGCAACCTTTTGGGTTTGGTCTATCAGCAGTTTTGCTATTGGAGCTGGTGGAGTACCCGATAGTCTACAACTGCCAAAAGTGTTTATCTTGGGCGAGCATGAGAAAGATTTTGAAAAACTTCAAAATCAGTACAGTACTTCTTTGCTTAGCATTTGTGGATACAATCCCGACGCAACTTTCGATAAATGGGCGCAATTTCTAATTGATATGGAAGATTATTCAGAATCCATCAATTATGATTTAAAAGGAGTTAAGATGTGGATTGAAGTTTTCTGGCAACCCAATGGATCTGTGAAACATATCGCTTATGCATTGAAACCACAGTCGAGAAATGTAGAAACAAAAGAGCTTTCGGCATTTATGTCGAGTTTTATTGGACATTACAAGCCAAGATTTCAGCCCAATAAAAAAATATCGCACAGTTCACATGCATTTTTCCCACTGACAGCGCAAATTCAAAAGCCGGGCACCGGAAATCGCTAGAACTACAACATAAAAAATCCCCTGCTAAGTTTTATATTTAGTAGGGGATTTTTGATTTCATTAATAATCCAATAATTTTTGAATTACTTTTTCAACTATCTCAATGTTGGGAATCATTGCTTTTTCCAATGTTTCATTCAATGGGACTGCCGGCAAATTTTCTGCACCGATGGTTCGCACCGGAGCATCAAGGGATTCAAAACAATTTTCTTGAATTCTGGCTGCCAGGCTTTGAGCGAAGCCATTATCTACCGCTTCTTCTGTGACAACAAGAATTCTCCCATGTGCTTTACTTCGGGCATAAATCAGGTCTGTATCTAAAGGATAAATGGTCCTAAGGTCAAGAATTTCCACTTTTTCATCATATTTTTGTGCAGCATTTAAAGCCCAGTGCACACCCATTCCATAACTGACTACAAGTACCGTATTTTCTTTTTTAATTTTATTTTCATCTGCCGCAAGCGCTATTCGTCCTTTGCCGAATGGGATAATATAGTCTGCATTGGGCTCAATAGTGCGCGCTTGTTCGGTACCTTTCACTTTTGACCAATAAAGTCCCTTATGCTCAAATATCACAACTGGATTGGGGTCGTAATAAGCGGATTTGAGTAGACCTTTCAAATCGGCACCATTACTCGGGTACGCGATTTTGATACCTCGAATATTGGCCACTACTGATTCTACACTGGAAGAATGATATGGGCCGCCGCTTCCATAAGCTCCAATCGGTACTCTTAAAATCATACTGACCGGATATTTCCCATTGGAAAGGTAACATGAACGTGCAACTTCGGTAAACAACTGATTTAAACCTGGCCAGATATAATCTGCGAATTGCACCTCTACGATAGGTTTTAGACCAACTGCCGACATACCTACTGTACTACCAACTATAAATGCTTCCTGAATTGGTGTATTGAAGACCCGATCACTACCAAACTTCTGGGCTAGTGTAGCTGCTTCGCGAAATACGCCACCGAGACGATGTCCGACATCTTGTCCGTAAAGCAAACATTCCTGGTGTTTCTCCATTAGTTCATTGACGGCGAACAGTGCACAATCCACCATGACTTTTTGCTCACCATTTTCCGGTTCACGCTCACCTGTTTCTTCAGTCACCGGCGTCGGGGCAAAGTCGTGTGTAAATAAGTCTTCCGGTCTGGGATCTTCTGCGGCCTGCGCTTTTGAAAAATCAGCCAATACTTGTTTTCGGGTTGATTTTTCAATCTTTTTGCAATCCGCTTCGCTGAAGTCTGCCTTAAGCATTGATTTTACTAATATTGGAAAAGGATCTCTGCTCTGGTGCTCTTCCAAGTCATCCCGATACCATTCTTTGCGCACACCGGAAGTATGATGGTTTAAAAGTGGCACGCGAGCGTGAACCAAAAAAGGCCGACGTTCTTTTCTGATAGTTGCAATTACTTTTTCAATCGTTGAATACGCCAGTTCAAAGTCGTTGCCTTCTATACTGATGGCTTCAATTCCCGGGAAACCTTTTGCATATTCAAATGCATTCATTGCTCGGGTTTCCTGTGCATTGGCACTAATATCCCAGCCATTGTCCTGTACTAAATATAAAATTGGCAGCTGCTTCAAAGCTGCCATTTGGAATGCTTCAGCAACTTCACCTTCTGTTATAGATGCGTCACCAAAAGAACAGACAACTACCGGCAATTCATCGATTGGCACCGTATTCAGACCAACTTTTTCTTTATATTGAATACCCATTGCAATTCCGGTGGTAGGGATTCCTTGCATTCCGGTAGCTGAAGATTGGTGCGGGATCTTGGGTTTGTCGCTATCTTTGAGACTTGGATGGCAATAATAAGATCGGCCACCTGAAAATGGATCATCGCGTTTGGCAAATAATTGTAACATCAGGTCATAGGGTCTCATTCCAATTGAGAGCAACATAGCGTCATCCCGGTAGTAAGGTGACACCCAGTCCTGAGGTTTTAGTTGGAGTCCGACAGCAATCTGAATAGCTTCGTGTCCACGCGAAGTCGCATGTACATATTTAGAAACGAGCTTGAAGTTTTCTTCATATATTTCGGTCATACTCTTGGCAGTTGACATAATAGTCAGTGCTTTTTCAAGTATTTCCGGGCTGATTTTAATTCTATTGACCATATTTCAATTACTAAGTCTGAAAAATTTTGCAAATATACCTTTACTATATTCAATTGCCAAAATTAAACACAGTCATTAGCCGTCGCAAAAACTTAATCATGAACTGTCCGTTACTATAAAAAAGCTTTTCAAAAATGAAACAAGACAGAAACCTGGCCATTTTAGCCTTTGTGATGCTCTGTTTGGTCTGGGGGACTACATATCTTGGGATTAAAGTAGCGATTGATGAACACATTCCGCCCTTTTTTCTTTCTGCAATACGGCACATCGCAGCGGGAATGTTCTTTTTAATTCTCAGTCTGCTTAGAGGCAAACGCTTACCCGACATTCGAAGTATTTTCAAACTGGCGGTGATTGGATTTTTAATGATCGTGGGTGGAAATGGACTGGTTTGCTGGGCAGAGCAGTTTATTTCAAGTGGACTTACAGCAGTAATTTGTTCGTTATCTCCTATTTTCATTACTGTACTTAGCCTGCTTGCCTTTAAAAATTTCAGCATCAGCTGGAAAATTGTTGTGGGTCTGCTGATTAGTTTGTTTGGAATCGTATGTATTTTTCACGAAAGCATAAGTTTTCAGCGAAATTACAATAGTATATTGGGTGTAGTTTTGCTTGTTTTCGCCAATTTGTCGTGGGCGTTGGGATCGATATTTATGAAAAAGAATCAAGTTAGCATTGACTTGTTTTTAGGAGTAGGTGTGCAGATGATTTTGGGAGGCATTATGAATCTCGTAATTAGTGCAGGATTTGAAGACATCGCGATTGTCAGTAGTATAAGTGCAGCAGGTTGGTGGGCAACGACTTATTTGATAGTGGTTGGATCTCTGCTGGGCTATGGATCCTACATCTACGTATTGTCACAATATACGCCATCAAGAATATCACTACATACATATATCAACACCATCATTGCCGTATTTGTTGGTTGGATGCTTGGAGGTGAATCCATTGATCATTTTATCTTTATCGGCACTGCTTTCGTACTTTTAGGAGTAATATTGGTAAACCGCGAATACAGTAGGATGCGCTTTCAAAAAGCAGAGTAGTGTTTTTTTTACTAAAAAATTAAAAAAGTCTTGCGTTGTAAAAAAAATAATTTTACCTTTGCATCGCTTTTTAAAACTCTGGATCATGGTGTAAAGGTAGCACAACAGTTTTTGGTTCTGTTTGTTAAGGTTCGAATCCTTATGATCCAACAAATTAACCTTAAAAAACCATCATAAATGTATGTTTATGATGGTTTTTTTATTTTTACCATTTACGCTTTCACTTTTAGCAGGTCAGCCAATTTATTGAAATTCTCCTGCCATGCCGGACTGATGAATAGCCATTCGCCTTCTTTGTACGATTTTAATATCAGGTGAAATGCATTTTGGCTCTTCCAGATGTCGACACTAATCTGGTAATGATTTAATATTTCCAGCACATGATTGACCAATTGCAATTGATTTAACGAAGATTCCATCTTTTCCAGTTTTTTAACTTCCTTGTAGATGCGCTCACTTGCGGAGAGTTCAAAAGTAGCTTCGTGATTCAGTTTGATACCCCACTTTTTCAATTCTGCCAGCAATTTCTCCAGTTCTTTAATTGAAAGATGTTCCTGATCAAAATAATGTTCCAGGTCACGATTCAAGATATAAGCTACTGCACTGCGAAAGGCATCCGGAATGGGCAGATTGGCATCGAGAATCGTACTCATCAGCTGGTAATTGTCATTGTAAAGATCGCGGAATGAGGATTCTACTTCCTTAAGACTTTTCTCTGCAATGAGATTTAGAATCTTTCTTTTTTCATCGTAAAAAAGATCTTGAATAGTGAATTTTTCTAAACCGAAAAAGGTCTGAGACAAGGTAATGACATCACCCAGATTGCCTTTACTGAAGGCAGAAAGCGCATTTTGTTTCAGCAGTTCAAAACTATGCAATTCCATATCAGTGGACAAATTTCCAATAATATTATGCTGTCCGAGGTAAAGTGCGAGAAAACTGAATTGTTTCTCTGAAAAAGTAATATTCGATTTTACCATCGTCCGACCAACCACCAAACGTTGATTTCCTTCAATTCTTCTTTCGAAAAACTGCGTGTGTGCCTGGTGATTGAAAATGGTAATCCTTTCCGGGAATTTTTCAAATATGCTGGCAGTGGCGATGTGCATTCCTACTTTTTCGAGATTCACTCTCGATGGCAAAACCAGTTTTTTGTAAACGACTGCACAGTTTTCATATTCATTACTGGGGATTTCGGCTAGTTTCTTTTCAAATGCGGCCTGCAAAGCAGGGCCTTCCAGTTGTTCTGCGTATTCAATGGCCCGGCAGGCATATTGCAGAATCTGTCTGGTTTCCAGACCTGAAACTTCATCAAAAAACCAACCGCAGCTGGTGTACATGAGCAGCGCATTGCGTTGCATTTCAAATAGTCGAAGTATGTGTACCTTTTCTTCTTGCTTGAGATGTCTCTTTCCAAAACGATTGATGAAATCATCGATTTTTGTCGTAGATCGGTCTAAAATAATCTCAATATATGCATTTCTTGCCGCCCAAACGTCGCTGAAGTATTTCGAAGCTTCTTTTTCAAAGAAAGAAATCAACTCATCCCTAAGCCAATCCAGACTCGCCCGAAGCGGAGCTCTCCAAAGCTGGTGGTAACCCTTATTGTCACTATTGCAACCGCAATTATTTCGCCAGCGTTCTACTCCGTGAACACAACTCCAGGAACTGTTTTCATGAATTTGAAGTTCGTATTCCGGAGGGAATAATTGGAGGTACTGCGCGTAGTTGGTTAGTGAAAGTCCGCCCATATTTTCGATTATATGAAGGCAATCTGCCAGCGCCATTTCTCCGTGACGATGGTGGTGTCCGTAGCTTTCACCATCGGTAGCTACATGCACCAATTGTGCGGAGGTATCCACTGAAAAAGAAGTCAGGAGTTTGTTGGCAAATGATTTTCCACTATTGAGCAGACCCTTAAAGGCGATTGATTGCGAACTATCGCCATCATAAATAAAGATGCAGATTTCCTTTCCTGATGGAAGAAGTACTGTGTAGGGGCGCCGGCTGTCGCATTCTCCTTCGGTCCATTCTTCTACTCCTTTTTTTCTAAATGCCTTGACTTGTCTGGGAGCAAGAATAGTAAACTTGATTCCAAAATCAGCGAGAATTTCTAAAGTTTCGGTGTCAACTGCAGTTTCTGCGAGCCACATTCCATCGGGTTTTCGTTCAAACCGGTGTTCGAAGTCTTTAATACCCCATGAGATTTGCGTAATTTTATCTTGCCTGTTGGCAAGTGGCATAATTAGATGATTGTAGACCTGTGCGATTGCTGAACCAAATCCTCCAAATGAATCTTGTGCGTTTTTATCTGCTTCAAGTATGCGTTTGTAGCTCCCGGGATCATTGATTTCCATCCAGGACAGCAGTGTTGGACCGAAATTAAAACTTATTTTAGCATAATTATTAACGATACTTTCAATCTTACCGTCTTTGTCGAGAATGCGGGCACTGGAATTTGGCGCATAACATTCAAAATTAATCCTTTCATTCCAATCGTGAAAAGGACTTGCCGAATCTTGCGTTTCAACAACTTCCAGCCATGCGTGTTCGCGCGGTGGTTGATAAAAATGGCCGTGAATACAGATATATTTCTTTGTGGATTTCATTTCTATTTCATTTCTTTTGCAAAAATAGTGGTTTTTCTTAAAGATAGCACCCGTTCTTTAAGTGATTATCATGATATTCCGTTATGTGCAATTATCATTTGATTTTTACGCATTGAAGTAAGGTCTTGCAAAAACCAGTAAAAAATAACAGTTTTTTTAAATATTATGCCAGGAATACCCTGAAATTAAGCGAAGATATCTAACTTCGTTTTTCGGGCGTTTTAGTATGTCTAATTTAAATATGGAGCAAATAAAACATTATTTTAATGAACTAAGTGAATTGCAGATTCGGCAATTCGAGCAACTTTATCCACTTTATCTGGATTGGAATTCAAAAATCAATGTAATTTCCAGAAAAGACTTCGAACATTTATACGAGCATCATATTCTGCATGCTTTGGCCATAGCAAAAGTAATCCAATTTAAGCCGGGATCTGAAATTTTAGATCTGGGTACAGGAGGCGGTTTCCCGGGAATTCCGCTTGCTATTATGTTTCCGGAGGTAAAGTTCACTTTGGTCGATAGTATTGGTAAAAAAATTAAGGTGGTTCAAGAGATTGCTGCTGCACTGGGTTTGAAAAATGTTACGGGAATACAAAGTAGAGTCGAGGAGCTTAAAAAACAGAAATTTGATTTTGTGGTTAGCAGGGCTGTAGCACCGATTTCGGAACTGCTAAGATGGACCCGAAAAATGATCAAGGTTAAACCGAATCATGGATTGCCTAATGGTTGGTTGTTATTGAAAGGAGGTAATTTAAAAGAAGAGATTAAGGCGGTTTCAAAACACGAATACATAGAAAAATATCCAATTGGTAAATATTTCAAAGAATCCTTTTTTGAAGAGAAGTATGTGTTGTATGTGCAGGGTTAATCATTCAGCGCTCAGTGAGTTTTCATAATTTATTCTGTAAAATTTCGTTTTTTATCTGAATCCGTTTTTGAGCGTGTATTATGAAATTTTTTGCGAGCATTTTTTTATTCTTTTTTATTAAAGCACAGCCAATTGCAGCTCAATTGGAAGCCGAGCAGCCCAATCTGGTTCCCAACGCCGGATTTGAGCTATTTGCCAGTACTCCTTTAGGCTGGTATTACAAAGGAGAGCATTTTTCACAGGCGTTGAAATATTGGACTTCGCCAACTGCTACTTCACCGGATGCCTATGGTCCAAAAGTGCGCGTTCCCGCCAGTTGGGCTGAAAAGGGTTTTGGTAAATTGAAAGCCCATAGTGGCAGCGCATTCGTGGGAATAACGACTTTTGGTTGTGAGAACGGCAAACCACATTGCCGGGAGTATATTCAAATTCAATTGGTTGAGCCACTGGTACCGAAACAGGATTATCAACTGGAATTTCACTATTCGAATTTGCCAAAATCTGTGCAGATAAATAATGTAGGTGCTTATTTTTCAAAAAAGAAGATCAATACAAAAGTTGAAGATCCTCTTTTGTTTTCTCCTGTTGTTTATGAAAAGTCAATTATGAATGCGTCCGGAGTGTGGAAGAAATTTTCGAAAAAATTTAAAGCCGTAGAAGAAGGTGAATTTTTAATTATTGGAAATTTTTTTTCCGACAATCAGACCTTATCGCAAATTGTAGGGAAGAATGATTCCTTGAACTATGCCTACTACTACATAGATGATGTTATTCTGAAGAAAATACCACCGATTTTGCCGATACCCATTCCTGATGATGACCTGACTAAAATCAAAGTAGTAGAAGGGAAAGTGGTACAACTGAAAAATATATATTTTGAATCAGATGGCTTTGAGCTCGAACCCCGTTCTTTTTTTGAATTAAAGAAATTGCTGATACTGATGAGAAGAAATCCAACCATGAAAATCGAAGTGCGAGGGCATACAGACAATCAAGGCACCGAGGAATATAATTTGAAGCTATCTGAGGGTAGAGCTAAATCTGTGGTCAATTTTTTAATATATAATGGAATCAAACCATATCGCATGAAAAGCAAAGGATTTGGCGAGTCTCAATCCATGACCGAAAATGATACAGAGGAAGGAAGACAAATGAATCGTAGGGTTGAATTTGCCATTTTGTCCAAGTAGAATTAGTGATTGTACTTTTTTTGTATCAGTTCAGTCATGGTCTCATACAATTGGTAGAAATCCGGATATTTTTTCAGGAAGGAGAGGTGCTTGTGGATGGTTTTTATATCTCCACGGCGTGCCGGCCCGGTTTGCATATCTGCAGGCGCATGAATTTGGACTTTTGCTGCTGTTTCAACGATCAATGGTTTTAGTAATTGAAAAGGAATATTTTCTGCTACGACAATTTCTTCTGCAATCTGAAAAAGGTAGTTCCCAAAATTATTAACAAAAGTAGCTGCAACATGCAAAATGGCACGCTGTTCATCGGTAATCTCATAGACCTTTGGTGACAGTACCAAGGCCAATTGGTGTAAGAAACTCCTATCTTCCTCATTATTGGCATCTACACAAACAGGCAAATTTTCCCAATCCTGCTCTCTTATTTCTGAAAAAGTCTGTAACGGGTATAGAATACCAAATCTATCGCTGAATGGTTGTAAAATGGTACCGGCCGTAGCGCCGGAAGTATGTGCTATTAATTTATTTTTAGTTATATTTTTTATTTTTTCAGCAACTTCTTCAATGGAACTATCATTTACTGCTAAAATATAAGCATCGGCATTCTTGTCAAGCAGATCGAATGAAGTAATGAATTGTGCTTTTAGTATGTGATTCAGGCCTTTATGCTTATCCCAGTGTCTGGTGAGAATCTGAAGTACTTCAACGCCATTTTCTTCGAATCGTTTGGCCAGATGACCGCCCACATTTCCGGCACCAATGATTACAATTTTCATCTGGCAGCCATTTTACTGTGCTTTATGCCATAGCTAAAATAGATAAACAAACCGATTACCAGCCATATTACAAATATGGTCCAATTGGTGATTCCCAGCTCTGTCATCAAATAAAGATTGGTAAGAATCCCCATAACCGGCAATAGCGAGAAGTTTTTCTTGAATGCGGCAAGACTCAGACCTGCCCAAGTGATCCAAAATACAAAGAGTAGTGGTTTTTCATTAAGCGTTTCGATAAAATGATTGGTACTGAGCGCAAAATAAAATGCTACTACAAAGGCAGGTGTGACGATATATTTGCTATTGACATAAGGAACTTTAAATTTGGCATGCTCCGATAATCCGGAGGCATCCATATATAAAATGCCACTGCATACTAAAATAAAGGCGAAAAAAGTACCTACACTGGTTAGATCCACAAAAAAGCCCATGTCGAAAAACATTGCAGGAACACCTACTAAAACACCTGTTACCAGCGTTGAGAACCACGGCGTTTTATATTTAGGATGTATGGATGAAAACTTTGGCCACAGCAAACCATCTCTGCTCATCGTCATCCAGATACGGGGTTGTCCCAATTGATATACTAATAATGCGCTGGTTATTGCAACCACCGCACTTACCGAAATAATTCCGGCAATAGAGTCGTACCCAACCGCATGAAATACGTAAGCCAATGGATCATCTACTTTCAGCTCTTTGTAATTGACCATTCCGGTCAAAACCAACGTAATGGCAACATATAATACCGTACAGATGATCAGGCAATATATCATAGCTTTAGGCAAGTCTCTCTGCGGATTTTTGCACTCTTCTGCTGTCGTGGATATCGAATCGAAACCAATAAAGGCAAAAAATACAGAGGCAACACTACCCAGAACTCCTTTCATGCCATTCGGTGCAAAAGGAGACCAGTTCTCAGGTTTTATGAAAAATACACCACCAAAAATAACCAGCAAGATGACCGCCAACTTAATCATTACCATGATATTCGATGCATTTCTAGATTCTTTGATTCCAATATACACCAAAGCGGTGACGAAAACTGTAATTAAGCCGGCCGGCAAATCACAGACTAAGGGCACTCCCATGAATTTCGGAGCCATTTCAAATGCATGAGCGGCATTCAAAGTTGATTGTGAAAAAGTACCCAGAAGGGTTGGGTCAGCAGCAGCTGCGTTGACCATTTCGGCTGCTTTTCTTGCAGAATCGGGGTCAATGGTTAGAAAGTCGGGGAAATGTATCCCAAATCCGGCCAGCATGCTGCAAAAATACTCTGACCAGGAAATCGCCACTACCATATTTGATACCGCATATTCCAAAATCAAGGCCCAACCGATGATCCAGGCAAACAATTCTCCAAAGGAAACATAAGCATAGGTGTATGCCGAACCTGATACCGGTACGGTGGAAGCAAACTGCGCATAACTCAAAGCGGTAAATACGCAAGCAATAGCCGTGAAAACAAATAGTAAGGAAACAGCAGGGCCTCCTTCAAAACTTGCCCTACCGATGGTACTGAAAATACCTGCACCAATAATAGCCGCAATGCCCAATAAGGTCAAATCTCTGACGCCTAGTATTTTATTCAATCCATGGTCTTCTGCCGTAGCATCAGAATTCAAAACCTGGTGGATGGATTTTCGCCGGAATAACTGTTTTAAACTCATTGGTTGATAAAGTTGGTTTGGTCAAAAATAAGTATTTATTTGAATGGGTCGGGATAAAATTAACTTTTTTTCCATTTAGACAAAATATTGGGCTCCTAAAAATTCAAAATTACTATCTTTGCTTCATGGATACGAGTAGAATTATACTGGCGCAGCCACAATTTGATCTGGTGATTGACAGACTTTGTCACGAACTGATTGAGACATATGATGATTTTGCTGACACCTGCATAGTCAGTATTCAACCTCGTGGTACACCATTGGCAGATCGCATTTACAAGAGGCTAATTGCGCTTGGAGTTCCAGGTTTTCCATACGGTAAACTTGATATTACTTTTTACCGCGATGATTTTCGAAGAGGAAAACCATTGAGTGCCAGTACAACTGAAATGAACTTATTGGTTGAAAATCAGCATGTAATATTAGTTGATGATGTCTTGTATACAGGCAGATCCGTTCAGGCAGCTCTAACAGCCTTGAATCATTATGGCAGACCGGCACATGTAGAATTGCTGGCCTTAGTAGATCGTCGTTTCAACAGACACCTTCCTGTTCAGCCTGATTTTACCGGAATTTCTATTGATGCACTCGAAGAAGAGTATGTAAAAGTTGCCTGGGGAGAGCATCATGATGATGAAATCATCTTGTATCCGAAAAAACTCTAGCGAAGACTAAGTTAACCTATGCGACTCATTGGCTGCTTTTCTTTTTACTTTCTAATTATTAATCTTACATGCTTAGTACCCGACATCTCATAGGAATTAAGAATATTACAGAAGCTGACATTCAGTTAATATTTCAGACTGCAGAGGAGTTTAAAGAAGTAATCAATCGACCTATCAAAAAAGTTCCGTCGCTCCGCGATATGACGGTTGCCAATCTTTTCTTTGAAAACTCAACGAGAACTCGTGTATCATTTGAATTGGCTGAGCGCAGATTATCTGCCGACATTGTGAATTTTTCTGCTTCTGCTTCTTCAGTAACCAAAGGAGAAACATTACTTGACACCGTAAATAACATTTTGGCCATGAAAGTAGACATGGTCGTCATGCGCCATCCTGCGCCCGGAGCCTGTGCTTTTTTGGCTAACAAAATCAAAGCAAATATAATCAATGCGGGCGATGGAACACATGAACATCCAACACAGGCTTTGTTGGATGCTTTTTCCATGCGCGAACAATTGGGAGATTTGGCGGGAAAGAAAATCTGTATTTTTGGAGATATTCTTCACTCCAGGGTTGCCTTAAGCAATATCTTCTGTCTGCAGAAACTAGGAGCATATGTAAAAGTTTGTGGCCCACCGACTTTAATACCCAAACACCTTGCTGAGTTAGGCGTTGGAATTGAACACGACGTCAGGAAAGCATTAGAATGGTGTGATGTCGCCAATATACTTAGGATACAGCTTGAGCGCCAGGATATCAAATATTTCCCATCACTGCGGGAATACAGTTTGTATTATGGAATAAATAAGGGATTGCTTGATAGTTTGGACAAAAAGATCATTATCATGCATCCCGGTCCAATCAACAGGGGAGTAGAGATTACCAGCGATGTGGCTGACTCCGAGCACTCATTAATTTTGCAACAAGTAGAAAATGGGGTAGCCATTAGGATGGCAGTATTGTATTTATTAGCCAATCAGCAATAATTGGCGTTATACTGGATTGTGTGGGAAATTGGATTATCTCAGATAATCTAACTTTCCTAGAGATTAAAAATAGCCTCATCTATTATTTGCGAATTACTGCACCTAATTTTTCTTCATACAGTTTCATCAAAGGGTTCATTACTTGGTCAATATCTTTATCGTTGAGGGTTTTGCTGCTGTCTTCAAAAATGAAACTCACCGCATAGGATTTTTTCCCTGCTCCGAGTTTGTTTTCATCTTGAAATACATCAAACAAATTCACTTCTTTGAGCAAGTCTTTGGCAGTTTTTTGTGCCAATACCCGAATCTCTTCGAAATTGACTTTTTCATCTATTACCAAAGCCAGGTCACGTCGAACTGATGGGAATTTAGACATTTCCTTAAATTCTGTTTTAACCTTTTTAAGTGCTCCAATGATCAGATCCCAGTTGAAATCTGCATAAAAAACGCTTTGTTTGATGTCCATTTTCTTGCCCAAGGTGCTTTTTACTTTTCCAAATTCTGCCCACACTTGCGGACCTCGGTGAATTTGAAGTGCGTAATTAAAGCTTTCGTTTGTCGATTCGGATACCTGATAATTGCTTAATCCCAGGCGGCTCAGCAATGCTTCAACGATCCCTTTAAGCGTATAGAATGTAGCGCTATTGTCTTTCTCTAACCAGCTTTCGCGATTTTTCTTGCCACTGATGAAAATGGCTAAGTGATTGGTTTCACTATACTTTCCATCTTTTCTAATATAGGTTTTCCCAAATTCAAATAGTTTAAGGTCTGCATTTTGGCGATTCTGATTGTGGGCAATTGCTTCCAGGCCGGAAAAAAGCATGGTAGGGCGCATAATGTCGAGATGCTGGTTGATAGAATTGGCGATGAGCACCAGTTCACTTTCTTTTGATTCAGCTGCTTCCGTATAATATTTTGATTGAGAAAGACTCAAAGACATTGCTTCGTGAAAACCAAATGCTGCCAATTGAGCAGAAATCAAGCCACGGATCTGGACCGGATTTGGCTTTACACTCTCGGTAATTGCACTTTTAATCTGAGTAGGAATTGCCACTTTATTGAAACCATAAATGCGCAGAATTTCTTCAATAACATCAACTTCTCGAAGTACATCCGCCTTATTGGTAGGAACAACTGCTATAAATCCATTGTTATCTGCATCTTTGAGCTCAATATCAAGCGCCAACAAGATAGCCTGTACCTGATCAATGGGAATTTCTTCACCCAACAATCTTTTGATGTGGGCGTAGGATACCGGGATATGTTGTTTTTCTATTGGATTGGCATAAATGTCGATAATATCTGATGAAATTTGTCCACCGGCTAATTCCTGAATGAGCAAAGCAGCGCGTTTCAATGCATACACGCATATATTGGGATCGCTTCCTTTTTCAAACACTTTAGAAGAATCTGTTCTGGTGTTGTGACGGGTTCCGGAGCGACGGGTGCTCATCGGATGAAAATGTGCCGACTCAAGAAACAGACTTGTGGTAGAATCAGAAACACCTGAATCAGGACTTCCGATTACACCCGCTATACAGAGCGGATTGTTTTCTGCATCACATATCATCAGGTCTTCTGAAGTTAAGCGAATAGTGACGTTTTCGCCATTTTCATTTTTTTTAAGGGAAAGAAAAGGTGTATTTTCGGGAAGATTTTTAACATTAATTGCCCCTCCTTTTATTTGATCCAGGTCAAATGCGTGTAGCGGTTGACCGAGTTCGTGCATCACATAATTGGTAATGTCTACGATATTGTTTCTGGTATTCATTCCGATGGCGCTCAGTCGGGTCTTTAGCCATTCAGGACTCTCCTGTACAACAACGTTGCTGATAGTTAATCCACTATATCGTGGGCATGCTGTTGTATTTTCAACACTTACTGAAATGGAATGTTTATTTGATTCAATTTTAAACGCTTCTACTGAAGGTACTGTTACATTACCGGAATGCTTGTAATTTATTTTAAGGGCAGCTGCAAGATCACGGGCAACGCCGAGGTGACAAGTGGCATCACTTCTATTTGGAGTGAGGCCCACCTCAATAATCATATCATTTTCCAACTTGAAATATTCGCCGGCAGGAGTACCGTTCGGAAGTGTGGTTTCCAGGACCATTATACCATCGTGCGAATGCCCGATTCCAAGCTCATCTTCGGCGCAGATCATGCCCTCGGATAGATGTCCATATGTTTTTTTGCTGGATATTTGAAAAAGAGGAGAGCCGTCTGCATTGTATAATGTAGTGCCAACCGTAGCAACAACGACTTTCTGACCTTTATCTACATTTGATGCGCCACAGACAATCTGCGAAGGAGAATCGGCGCCTAAATCTACCGTACAAAGACTAAGAAGCTTGTCTTTTACTTCAAAACGCTCGCAAGTAAGTACTTCACCTATTACAAATCCTCTTAATCCTCCTGGAACCGCATCACTTTGCTCCATTCCTTCCACTTCGAGCCCTATTTCTGTCAGTACTTCGGCCACCTTTTCCGGTTCAAGATTGATTTCGGTGTAATTTTTAAGCCAATTGAGTGAAATTTTCATATTCTCCTTTTTTATAATTGGCGGCAAAGGTACGGTTTTCAATCAAAAAAGGAAAATCGCTGATCAAATCTTATCCTTCTAAAGCTTCATTCAATTCTTATTTTGGCACCTGGATATCGTAGTAGGTTGCAGAAAAGCCTCCCCAAAGGCCAAGACCTCCGAATATGTTGCTGTTGATTCTGGTGTAAGTTGAAAATGGACCTTGATTTTGAGAACTCTGTTCGGCGGTTCTCCAGAAGTCAAACTGTGCTTCATCGAGGTACATATATTTAAGCGTAACTTTTTCACCTTTTTTATAAAGCCCTCTGGTCTCGAATGTTGAATTGTCATTTGGTCGGTTAGGCTTAGAAATGGGAAATTCAAAGCTGGGTTTCCCATCAAAAAAATTATCATTAATTACTGAATTTGATCGGGCAAAAAACGGTTTTCCTTCTTCCGCGATCATATATCTGTAAAAGTTTTTTACTCCTCCGGGGTCCGAAATGAAACCTCGCATTTGCATCATTGAGTCAATCCCATTATTGAAAGTGGGAATTAATTTGATTGAGTCCAAAGGCACCTTATAAGGAATAGTGGTCACAGAAGTCAATGTTTTGCCTTCCGCTTTGACCGTTAAGTAGTAAACACCTCCATCAACTGCCTTTACGCGGCCAAAGAACTTGGTATAAATACACAAGTCGGCACCACCCAAACTGTCAGCATCAAAACCCAGAAAAGTGGACACTAATTTTTTATCGTTAGGCGAAAGACTATTCAAACAGAATTGGGTCAGGGTATCGGTCAATTTGCCATCAGAAATGGTAACCAATGCATCTCTTACAATTAGTTGTTCCAGTTTGTTGGGGTCAAACTCACGAAAAAAGCTAGCGCTTTTTGTTAAAATTACGTAAGGCGGAATCGGTCTGTCGCTGGATTCAATATAGCCCTCGACAACAATATCGTGATCGAGATTTACATCAGTTGGGGTGTATTCTCGTTCACATGCGATAAGGAAAAATAGAGGAATAAAGTAAATATATTGTATTATTTTCATTGATGTTGCGCGGTTTATTTCCATTTGAAATTCCAGGTGACAGAAGGAATGATTGGGAAAATGGTGACTTTGTATGCAGTTGCTTTTGTTGTTCCAGTATTTGAATTCTGTTCAAAGTCAGTGTATAAAAAGACGGTATTTAAGCGATTATAGACATTGTATACGGCAAAGCTCCAACTGGAATGGAATCTTTTGTCGGAATTGGGACGTCTTTTATAGGTTGCGGAAAGATCTAAGCGGTGATAATTGGGGATTCGCGCACTATTTCGGGGACCGTATTCGATATAGGGTCTGTTGTTTACAAAATACAGACTTTCTGTTGGGGTATACGCATTGCCGGTGCTGAATACAAAAATACCGCCCATTTCCCAGTGCCGATTCAGCTCGTAATTGGCCACCAGAGAAAGGTCATGTCTTCTGTCGTATATAATGGGAAAAGGATTGCCATCATTTATTTCTTTAAAGACACGGTCTGTTTTTGATAGCGTATAACCAATCCAGCCATTCAATTTGCCCTTGTTTTTGCGGATAAAAAACTCTGCTCCGTAAGAATATCCGCGTCCGAAAATAAATTGACTTTCCAGATCAACAGCAGCATCAGGCACATAATCCTCGCGATAATCAATCTGGTTTTTCATGTCTTTGTAATAGACTTCTACCGAAGTTTCGTACTGATTGTTTCTGATATTTTTGAAATAACCTACCGCATATTGCCAGGCGATTTGTGGTTTTACGAATTCGGTACTGGGCACCCACAAATCACCCGGAAGTGTAGAATTAGAATTGCTTACCAAATGAATGTATTGGTTGTTTCGGGTGATTCCTGCTTTTACAGAGGAGGTATTGTTGAAACTGTACTTCGCACTCCATCGGGGTTCAAAGCCGAAGTAAGTTTTTACTATTTCTCCTGCTTTGTACGATTTATCTGTAATCAGTGATTTGTATTCACCGACTTGCGAGAAGGATGAAATTCTTAAGCCATAGTTCATACTGAAATGACTGTTTACTTTCCAGTCATCCATCGCATAAACTGCTGCATCATGCGCATGGTAGAGTTTTTTATTGTTGGAGAATTCGACAGCGCCGCTTTTCGCTGTGGCAATTCCAGGATTAAAAGTATGGAAAATATAATTCGCTCCGTATTTAATGCTATGCTTGTTGTTTTTATAAAAATCAAGGTCCATTTTGAGGTTCAAATCCTTGATGCCACTGATGTATTTAAAGCTGAAGGTTTCCCTACTGCTGCCGGCTTCGAAATTGTAATCATTGAAGATGGCTGATACATTTAAAAACAATCGGTCGGAGAAAAGGTGATTCCAGCGCAGTGTGGCGGTAGAATTTCCATAGGGTAGGGACAGCGAAATATTTCGCTTACTGGAATTATATTGCAACACATCTCTTCCAAAATAGGCGCTGAAGTATATCCTGTCTTTTTCCGAAAATTTATGGTTTGCTTTTACATTCAGGTCGTAAAAGTAGTAATTGGTACCTGCGAAATTGGTCGTCTTGATATAAGGTTGAGCCAGGTCCAATGCGTAGGTACGTCTTGCGGATACGATGAATGAGCTGTGATCTTTTTCGATAGGTCCTTGAACAGTCAGGCGGGAAGCGATTAGTCCGATACCACCTTCAACTGCCATTTTTTTGTCATTGCCTTCTTTCATCTGTATGTCTACTACTGAAGACAATCTCCCTCCATAATTAGCCGGCATACCTCCTTTGATCAAAGTGGTATTTTTTAAGGCATCAGAATTAAAAACGGAGAAGAAGCCCAGTAAATGTCCTGAATTATAGACCGGAGCTTCATCCAAAAGTACCAGGTTCTGATCCGGACCTCCGCCTCTGACGTAAAAACCGACACCGCCTTCACCGGCTGATTTTACTCCCGGCAGTAATTGGATAGCTTTAATAATATCCACTTCGCCCATCAGCGAAGGTAGTTTTTTGATGGTTTCCATTTGCAGATCAACCGTCCCCATTTCTGTGCTTTGAACATTTTTGTCTTTTTGTTCTGCGGAAATAACTACCTCGTTCATCAACACGCCATCAATAGACAGGTCAATATTCAATTTCTTATTTTCTGTCAAATTGAATTGCAGTTTTTTCTCGCCATAACCAATATAGGAGACAGCAATTTTACATGGACCTTTGGGGAAGCTAATCGAATAGAATCCGTAATTGTTGGATAATGTCCCTTGAGATTTATTATCTGCATTATAGATACTTGCTCCGATTAAAGTTTCTCCCGTAGCCGCATCTTTGATGTAGCCACTAATTGTGAAGCGTTGGGCTTGTAATTGGAGGATGTAAAACAATAAAATAATTGAAGTATAAATTATCTTCCTAAACATAGTGTGATTTGGCAAGAATTATGATTGCATGCTGTGGATGTTTATTCAGCATTCGAATTTTCTAATCTAAAGACAGAGAATTGGGGTGAAAAGTTTAATTAAACCTAAGGAAAGTTGTACAAAAATTTGGCTCTATATTGATTATTGTGTTGTAGAATTCGGCAGGAAAAAGCATGCTATCATCATTATAGTCCAATGAAAATAATTATGGTAAAAGCAATTCAGTGACTACCCAAAGTCCCGGAGGGACGAGACATTGGTAGAAAACCAGACATATACGTAGAATATTACGAGGCCCGTTAGGGACGCGATCGGACAACCACAGCTACTCAGTTATATCATTTGAGATTTATAATAAATAACCTGCCAAAGGCCGACAGATTCCTAAATAGTAATTTCTTCTATTTAAGTTAAAATGTGTTGACCTCTTGAAAAGAAGGATATTGGTAGATATCGTTCAAACTGCCTATCACGGTGCGGCCCTAACGGGCCTCATGTTATTATTTTACTATGTTTTTTACCGGCATGTTGTCCCTAAGGGACAATTCAAAGCGGACTCTAAAATTCAAAATCCATAAAAATAATATAAGCAATACCAATTTAGAATCAAAACAGTCAGTACCCAAAGTCCCGGAGGGACGAAACATTGGTAGAAAACCAATGTATACGTAAAATATTACGAGGCCCGTTAGGGACGCGATCGGACAACCACAAGATTAATCAGTTTTTGAACTGCCAATTTCGAAATAGATAACTAAATATCAGTCTGCACCCATCGCTCATATATTACGCCCAAATTGGAATTTCTCTATTTTTACGATTTTCAATTACCCAAACAATTCAACATAGAGCTATATATGTTCATTTATTAAAGCAGACTTATTGTTTGGGATGTTGCATTTTGAATAAAGATACTGCTCAGATTTGCAACGCTTTATTTTAATTTGCGTATGATAGGTTGGAGTTTAACTCGAAATGAAGCGTACAACTGCTTTTTTTATAATATTTGAAAACTGAACAAAATTCGCATAATACAATGACATCACACGAAATAAGACGCGCTTTCCTTGATTTTTTTGAAAGTAAGAACCACAAGATTGTACCTTCTGCTCCTTTGGTCTTGAAAAATGACCCAACACTAATGTTTACCAACTCCGGAATGGTTCAATTCAAGGATTATTTTCTTGGAAATGGCACTCCGCCGTCGGTGCGAATCGCTGATACCCAGAAATGTCTTAGGGTAAGTGGAAAGCACAATGACTTAGAAGATGTAGGATTTGATGGTACACATCATACCCTTTTTGAAATGTTGGGCAACTGGTCCTTCGGTGATTATTTTAAGGAAGAAGCTATTGAGTGGTCATGGGAATTGCTTCATGATGTGCTTGGATTAGAAAAAGACAGGCTTTATGCTACTGTATTTGGTGGTGACACCAAAGAGGATCTGGCAAGTGATGAAGAAGCGCGCAATTATTGGAGAAGGTATTTGCCGGACAACCAGATTCTCGATGGATCGAAAAAAGATAATTTCTGGGAGATGGGCGCACAAGGACCTTGCGGGCCCTGCTCTGAAATTCATTACGATTTCAGATCTGATGCTGACCGCGCTGCTATTCCCGGAGAAAAGTTGGTCAATAAGGACCATCCGCAGGTCGTTGAAATCTGGAACAATGTATTTATGCAATTTGAGCGTAAAGCTGATGGTTCGCTGGTTGTTTTACCGTCGCAGCATGTGGATACCGGAATGGGATTTGAGCGATTGTGCATGGTATTGCAAGGGAAACAATTCACCTATGATACCGATGTTTTTACGCCTTTGATCCAACATATTGAACAAAAAAGTGGAATAAAATACAGCGGAAGTTATGATCGAAGTGCTTTGTCGGATGTCGCAATTCGGGTAGTTGCTGATCATATCCGGGCCGTTGCTTTTACAATTGCCGATGGACAATTGCCTGCTTCGGGTGGGGCCGGATATGTTATCAGACGGATTCTTCGCAGGGCCGTCAGGTACACTTATTCCTTCCTTCATGTGAAGGAGCCGTTTTTCAATACACTCATACCTATTTTAGCCAAAGAATTTGCAGATGTATTTCCGGAATTGAATGCGCAGAAAGATTTCGTACAGAAAGTTGTTCTGGAAGAAGAAAAATCTTTTTTACGCACGCTTGAAAGTGGATTGAAACGCATGGATAATATTCCGGCCAGCAACAATCAAATCAGTGGCGCCGATGCTTTTGAGCTTTTTGATACTTATGGATTTCCGCTCGATTTGACGGAATTAATTGCCAGAGAGAAAGGCCTTTCAGTAGATACAACTGGTTTTGAGCTGGCTTTACAAGCACAAAAAGCCAGGAGCCGCAAAGACGCTGCCAAACAAGTAGGAGATTGGAACATCCCAACAAGCGCATCTGATAACGAAGCTGAAAATAGAGTTGAATTTATCGGTTACGATGATTTATTTGTTAGTGAAGCCCGAATATTGAAATACAGGAAAGTAGAAGACAAAAATGGTTCAAGTTTTCAAGTGGTGCTTAATCGAACGCCATTTTATGCTGAAAGTGGTGGTCAGGTTGGAGATACGGGTCGACTGACAATGATTTCCTCAAACGGTGATATTGCCGATATTGAAGTAATTGATACAAAAAAAGAAAACGATTTGATCATTCAGGTCGTAAGTCATTTGCCCGAGTGGATTGATGGTGAAGTAGAAGTGGCCGCACAGGTAGATCATAAGCGAAGAGATCGTATTTCAAAGAATCACTCTGCGGGTCATTTAATGCATGCTGCATTTCACCAGATATTGGGAAAACATGCGATTCAGAAAGGACAAAATATCGATGACAAACGGCTTCGCTTTGACTTTGCGCACTTTGCAGCATTGACAAAGGAAGAAATATCGAAAATTGAGTTGCTGGTGAATCAAAAAATCCGCGAGAATATTGAATTAGAAGAAGTGAGAGAGATGCCAATCGAAGATGCGCGTAAATCAGGAGCAATTATGCTTTTTGGTGAAAAGTATGGTGAGCATGTGCGTGTCATTACTTATGACAAAAACTTTAGCATGGAGCTTTGCGGAGGCACACATGTAGCAGCAACCGGTGAAATTGGGCAATTCAAAATCGTTGCGGAGGGCGCAGTTTCAGCAGGCGTACGCCGTGTAGAAGTCTTAACTGCTGAGTCAGCAGAAAGTTACCTGATTGAAAAGTTGAATTTGTTGAATAGTGCAACGGAACTATTGAAAAACCCTAAAGATTTGCTAAAAGCAATTGCCGATTTACAAGAGGAGAACAAACAGTTGCAAAAAGACAAAGAACAATTCCTGATTGAAAAGGCATCGATATTGCAGCATACGCTGATTTCTCAATTTGAATCACACAATGGCTTTAATTTGTTGGTGAAACGCATCGACCTGGGAGACGCAAAAGCCGTCAAAACTTTAATAACTAATCTTGAGAAGGAAAAGGGAAATGCAGTTGTGGTATTGGGAAGTGTCAGCAATGACAAACCACAATTGACGATACAAATCAGCCAGAACCTGATTGCTGAAAAGGGATTGAATGCAGGTACTTTGGTCAGAGAACTGGCAAAGGATATTCAAGGTGGCGGAGGTGGTCAGGCATTTTTTGCTACTGCCGGTGGTCAGGAACTAAGCGGGCTTGATGCTGCAATGAAAAAAGTGAAGTCTATTATTTAAAATTAATCCCGAGGGGATTTAATATTTATAGCAATTGATTATCGTTGTTATGCGACCCCGATGGGGTCGAATATTATCTGGGCATTTTTTCTATAAATATTTGAATCCTTCGGATTCTGCGATCTAGCCAATGTGTATGTTTTGTGTTGTTCGGAAAGGTTGTTATTGTTTATCGTATAAATGTTTTGGCTTTAAAATTAATCCCGACGGGATTTAGTATTTATAGCAACCCGCACACGAGATAGCACCAAAAAATTTTCTTTTCAGGACAATACAATTTGAAGAATTGAATAAGACTTCATTTCTTTGAAATTGGGGATGTGAAATTCATAGTATTTCATCATATCCACAAGAAATTTTCGTCTATCCTCGCTACTCAATTGGATTTGATGGCTATTGCTGATTTGGGTGAGGAGTAATTGCTGCAAAACTGTACTTTCTTGCAGATTCATCGCGTATAAATGCATGGGATGTTGCTCGGAGAAAGTGCCGGACCTGATGTCAAAGTACTGATTGG
>JBMOJB010000028.1:0-28126 GCA_049316985.1 Saprospiraceae bacterium
TGACGAATTCTAATCAAATTTGCTTATTTTAATAATCGAACTCAGGTTATTAGCAAAAAGGATGTCAAGTTAACTTTGCCGAAAGGCTTTCCTGATCCGACCTATAACTTTAAAAACAACAAAATCACACCTGCCGGTTTTGTTTTGGGCAGAAAATTATTTTATGATCCTATTTTATCCAAAGATAGCAGCATCAGCTGCGGTAGCTGTCATCAACAATTTGCCGCCTTTTCGCATATTGATCACTCGTTAGCTCACGGCATTGGTGGACGAATAGGTAAAAGAAATATACCGCCACTTCAAAATCTTATTTGGAGTACAGCATTTATGTGGGACGGAGGAATAAACCATCTTGAAATTCAGGCAATAGCGCCTATTACCAATAAAGATGAAATGGACGAAAACCTCGAGCACGTAATTTCAAAACTCAACCAACGAAATGATTTTCGAAAAGCTTTTTATAAGGCTTTTAAAGATTCAACCGTTACCTCTGAAAGGATGCTGAAGAGTTTGACACAATTTATGGGTTTGATGATTTCTGCTAATTCTAAATATGATAAGTATATAGCCGGCAAAGGAAATTATTCCGAAGAAGAAATGAGCGGATTAAAACTTTTCAGAAGCAAATGCGCCAATTGCCATAAAGAGCCTTTATTTACCGACAATACTTATAGAAGCAATGGATTGCCTGCAAATAAACGACTTGACGACAAAGGAAGACAGGTCATCACAGGAAATGAAAATGATATTTATAAATTCAAAGTACCAAGTTTAAGAAATGTTGAGCTTACATTTCCCTATATGCACGATGGACGTTTTAGGAATCTCAAAGAAGTTTTAAATTATTATAAAAATTCAGCCAAACATTCAAACTACGCGGGTGATCTCGTCCACAACATTGGGGAGCTTTCAATAGAAGATGTAAAAGCATTGAATGCTTTTTTACTTACACTTACCGACAAAACTTTTGTTTATGACAGAAGATTCGCCAATCCGAATTATAGTAGTCACAAAAGTAAATAGCGAATACTTCTACTAATAACAACTAAGTTTTCGTCGTGTGCGCAGTACATTTGTGTGCATGAGTTAGATTCATTTGGAAGTAAAAAAAAATGGATTTTGCTGCGTGGTTAGCGTGAATATTTGAGTCTCTATTCTTTTGTCAAAATATTTTGCTGCGCCATAATCAAGGTAAAGGCCTTCCTGAAAATTCCCACATTTTAATGCGTTAACTGATTTATATCTCCTGTTACATATTGGCATTCAAGCGGTTGTTCTCCTGGTTTAAAGTGAATCAGTTTGTGAACGAATCTAGCAACAAAGACAGATTGATTAGAATATTTTTCTTTTCAATAAAGTGTGTTTTATTTTCGCAAGCCATGTTATATATAAATTTATTTTCAATTGCCTGCCGTACTGCAAAAAACACCTTTTGGCCGTCATCAAGCCATTGCTGATTAATTTTGTCAAATTATGGAATTATGTTTGTGCAAACAATCCTCTGAAATCCAAATCCACGAAAACTTAAAACAAAATTTCGTAGATAGGTTGCTTTTTCCTTGTTGGTTTACTTATTTTTCATTATTTTTATGGATACTAAATGTCTAGTGGTCAACGGCATGAGAACCAATTTTCAGGATTAAATTTCAGGCATTAATATACTTGATTTTTTAATAATCTTTGGATATTATTTTAGGCAGGGGCAATGGTACAGGTTGGAATAGATTAATATTCAGTAGCGTTACACACCAGTTTCCACGACTAAAAGGAATACAGAAAGGTTCACGACCACCTTCATTTCGGTTTGACACGTCTTGACCAGAAAACCTAACAATAATATGCCAAAAAGTGGTGACCAGCAACCAATGATAAAAAAGGGGCGATGCCGAAAAGCCGAATGAGTAGGATAAAATTTTAAAATTTATAACATTGAAAAAAATAACTTTTTCTCTAATAATTTCGCTGTTAAGCATTATTTCTGTGTCTGCGCAAGATGTTGACGGATGTAAAGACCATCCTTTATTAAGTCGAATGAAAGGTTTTTCAATTACTGAATGCACCACAAATTTTAATAAATTAGAAACTTACAATGCTGCAGGTGAAGAACTTCAGTTTGAAGGGTATTTGACTTATATTGATTATATATTCAATACTGAAAGCGGCGAAATGCCCAGTAATTTTCAAATCATCAAAAATTACCAAGATGCAATTCTTGCAAAAGGGGGTAAAAAGGTATACACAGATGGAAATTATGGTTGTTTTGAATTGAAATCTAACGGAAAGGAATACAAAATTATGATTCGCGATTTCTATAATGGAACAAACTTTAGATTATATGTGCTGGAGATGGAAGCTATGGTTCAAGAAGTAACGGCAAATGCAATGTTGAATGCGCTTAATACGGAAGGTTTTATTGCGTTGAGTATACTTTTTGAAACTGCAAAATTCGAAATTAGGAAAGAATCACTTCCAATCGTTGACCAAATTTTTGAATTAATGAAAAATAACGAAACACTTAAAATTAGTATCGAAGGACATACTGATAATGTTGGCGATGCAGCAAACAATAAAAAACTTTCGAATAGCAGAGCAAAAGCAATTTTTGATGCGTTGGTTGCAAAGGGAATTGATAAGACCAGAATGTCCTACAAGGGTTGGGGGCAAGAAAAACCAGTTGCGGATAATAGAACCGATGATGGCAGGTCAAAAAATAGAAGAGTTGAAATTGTAAAAAAGTAATTATTCAGCGTATACACAATCAGCAGATACTTTGCGCGGTACAATGCATAACCCATATATATATGATTTCAGATAAAAATTTAGCCCGAATTGCAGGGTTTTGCTACTTAATAGTGATTGTGACAGGTTTGTTTTCGGAAGTTTTTGTAAGGCAAGCATTAAGAGTATCTAACGATGCGTTGCAAACCGCCCACAATATTCAAACTAATGAAATGCTTTTTCGTTGGGGTTTTGTGGCTGACCTTATCAATTTTGTAGTTGGCATACCGACTATTTTGATAATTTATCACTTTTTCAAAAAGTCAAATAAGATTATATTGCAAATTGCTGTAGCATTGGTTATTATTCAAACGGCCATTATTGCAGTCAATCTATTACATCAAATTACACCATTGTTACTCTTAAGTAGTGATACCTACTTAAATACATTTCAACCAAACCAACTAGCAACGCTTTCTCTTTTGTCTTTAAATATTCAAGCACAAGGCTATGGAATTGGTTTAGTTTTCTTTGGATTTTATTGCATTTTAATTGGATATGTAATTTTCAAAACTAATGCAATACCTAAAATTATTGGAGTGGCTTATGCAATAGCAGGATTAAGCTACTTGATTAATAGTTTTACAATGTTTCTCTCAAAAGGATTTGCGAATCCTTTGTTTATTTACCTTGCAATTCCAATTTTAATAGGCGAATTAGGTCTCTGTTTGTGGTTACTCATAAAAGGTATTGACACGACAAAATTAGAAAACCATGCTAAAAATCAATAAACTTAAAAATGCCCGAACCGCTAACAAAGGTTAGGCAAAAGTGGCGGTTCTGTGCTCCGCAAACACATTTGTGGTTAATCAAACATTTGTTTTCCGCATCAGCATTAATTGTGAAAATCGCCACCTTCGCCAGGCCCGGAAACGGTACAAGTGGGCTGAATCCGTTGACAATTAAACACAACAAAAATAAATGGAAAACGATAAAGAAGCAGCGAGAAAGAAATCACTGGGAGAATTAGGTGAATTGTTCGCAATTAAGGCACTTGTGGACAAGGAATTTGACAGAGTTAGAAATTTGAACGATCGACAATTAAACGAGCCGTTTGCTGACATCGAATGCGAGAAAGATGGGAAGAAGTATATAGTAAGTGTTAAGGCTCGAAATAAGTTTCAAATAGACGGTAAACTAAACTCAAGATATAATCTTGGGACAAACGCTTACGACAAAGCTTCGGCTTCGGAGAGGAAGCATAATGCCAAAGCCCATTGGATGGCAATTCAGTTTGACAAGAAAAACTACTCTATTTATTTTGGGACCTTGGACGAACTTAATGGATCAAAGGCAATACCAGTTGACAAATGTGAAAAAGGAGAAATCGGAGAGGTCTGGGTAAATAACAAGAGACACTATTTTGACTTTGACTTTTTTACTAACGTTATAAAGTAACAATAACAAATCCTGAAAAGACCAACAGCACCAAGCCTAGGATTTCTGTAGTAATTATTGGGGACTGCATTGCAAAAATTTTAGTGTCTGCGGACAACCCCTTCATTATTTACAGCGTAAATTCAGTCAACATTACTTGTAAACGCAGCATCTAAAACTGCCACAACAGAAATAAAAATTTAACAAACTTATAAATAATTAGAAATGACAAACGAAATTAAAACGAAACAATATGCGAACTGGTTGACATTCATTGGAATACTTTTGTTTTTATTTGGACTACTCGTCGCATTTTTTATTCCTTTGATGGCAAACCCAAGAATGGGGCTTTCTGCACATCTTGAAGGGACTATGAATGGGATGTTTTTGGTAATACTCGGGCTGATCTGGAACAAGATTTTGTTAACGGACAAATGGTTGACCACTGCATTTATGTTGTCAATATATGGGGCATTTGCAAACTTTGTAGCAGTGATAATCGCGGCTTTGACAGGAGCTGGAAAAATGATGCCTATCGCTGGAGGAAAAGAAGGAGTTTTACTTGTTGAGGGAATAATTTCTTTTTTACTTATTTCTCTTGCTCTTGCAATGGTTTTAGTTTGTGGCATTGTGTTGGCAGGGCTTTATAAATACATAAAGCAGTCCTCGTGATCCAATAATTATTATACCTGTAAATGAAAAGAATGATAAACTACATCGACAAGTTCGACTAAGGATTAAAGCTGTAGAACTATACAAAGGAGAAACGGATTTGATCGCCTTAATTGACAAGAAATTGCATTGCAATTCCTTCAACCTGATTTAGAAGAAGTCGCTAGATTAAAAGCAAAAGGATTGATTGTAACTGCCAATGGGAAAAACGCAGATTTTGTTTCTCTTAAATAAATGAGTCCGCTTTGGAAATACCGAAGCGGACTCATTTATTTAAGAAAGAAAAAAGCTCATTTTCAACTGTCAATTTTCAATTTTCAATTGATTTACAGCGCTTTTCTTAGTCTTGCAACCGGAATATTCAGTTGTTCACGATATTTAGCTACCGTACGACGGGCAATATTGTAACCTTGCACCTGTAACATACTTTTTAATTTTTCGTCAGAGTGCGGCTTCTTTTTACTTTCTCCGAGGACAAAGTCTGACAGTATCTTTTTCACTTCTATGGTAGATACTTCTTCTCCACTATCTGTTTGCAGTGATTCTGAGAAGAAGTCCTTCAGTTTTTTTGTTCCAAATTCTGTTTGCACATATTTGCTGTTGGCCACACGGGAGACGGTTGAAATGTCGAGTCCGGTCATGTCAGCAATGTCCTTTAAGATCATTGGTTTTAGTTTTTTGGAATCACCGGTCAGGAAGTACTCATATTGGTATTGTAAGATAGCGTACATGGTACTTTCCATAGTCATTTGACGCTGCTTGATCGCGTCGATGAACCATTTTGCAGAATCCATTTTTTGCTTGATAAAAAGGATGGCCTCTTTTTGGGGTCTGCTCACTTTGTGATTAAGTTTGCTGACTTTGTATTCTCTGATCATATCCTTGTACTGCTCGCTTATTCTCAGATCAGGTGCATTTCTGGAGTTGAGCGTAAGATCGAGAATACCATCTCTGTTGGATATGATAAAATCCGGAACAATGTAGTTCATTGCCCTTGTATGAGAGTCAATATGGCTACTGGCCGGTTTGGGATTTAACTTTAAAATAGAGTCAATTGCTTTTTTCAATTGTTTCTCGTTAATATTTAGAAATCGCTGTAATTTAGGGTAGTGCTTTTTCGAAAATTCATCAAAGTGATTCTCGAGGATTTTTATCGCATGCAGTATAGCCACGCGGTCTGAAGGTGACAGATCTTTTTGTTCAGCTTTGAGGATTAATTGAAGCAGCAGGCATTCTCTTAGGTCACGTGCACCCACTCCGGCGGGATCAAGTCTTTGTATTTTTTTCAAAATAGCCTCAACTTCTTCTAATGAACTATAGATATTTTGAGCAAACATTAAATCATCTACTATCGCGTTGGTATCACGGCGAAGGTATCCATCGTCATCAATACTGCCAATAATTTGTTTAGCTACTGATATTTCGTGTTCGTTACTTAAGTTTAGCAGGCCCATTTGCTCCTCAAGGTATTCGTGAAAAGAGCTTTCAAGAGCGATAGGAATAGTCTTTGGTTCATCATCTACACCAAAAGAAGATTCTCCGTGGTATTTGTAAGACGCTTCATCAAAGTCCATATAATTTTCATAGATGTCTTTGTCCATTCTTTCATAAATGTCTTCCTGGTATTCCGTAGGGTCATTCAATGTATTTTCAAATTCGGATGCCGTTACATCATCTCTCCTTTCATTGTCTTCGGGGGTATCAAATTCATATTTGTTTTCACTATATTCATCCTCTGCCTCTTCGAGAGCCGGATTCGCTTCCAGTTCTTCTTTGATGCGCTGCTCGAGTGTAGCAGTAGGGATTTGCAGCAATTTCATCAATTGAATTTGCTGAGGAGATAACTTGGTTGTTAACTTAAGTTGTAAGGTTTGTTTCATGTTGATGGAAATTAGCGTTGTTTGTTGATATTAAAATAATTAATAATATGTTAAAATTATATCAAAAACCGTGCCAAAAAATAATTGTAAGTCAAAATCTTCCACATTAAACTGTCGTTATTGGTATTTAAACACCAACACAGACCCTAAAGTTTCATTCAGAACGACTAAATCGATTATAATATAGTTATTTTTTTTGATTGCATTTTAGAAAAGCTGAACGTTTGTTATCTTTGGTTGCGCATATTTTATTTTCAGAGAATTTTTTGTATAAATATTTGAAAAACAATAAGATGCAAAAAACTACTTTTTTTGATAAATACGTTATTTTCCATATGTTCATCTTTTTCGATGCAAGTAAAAGGCATTTCTACGTTTTAGTCAACAGAACAATATTCATTTTTTTGTAAAACTTTAAATAAAAATCCAATGACAACGATTAAATTTTTCTTTTTTCTGGTTTTTTCCCTCTTTTTGCATTCAATTTGTACGGCGCAGTCGCCGGTGGGCACCTGGAAAACAATTGATGATGAAACGGGACAGGCGAAATCTTACGTAGACATCAGTGAGAACAACGGCAAATTAGTTGGGAAAATTAGCCGCTTACTTTTAAAGCCAGCAGATACCATCTGTGATAAATGTCGCGATGATAAAAAGAACAAGCCGGTGCTGGGTATGGTTATAGTGGATAATCTTTTCTTAAAAGATGGATTTTATCAGGGAGGCAGCATTTTAGATCCTAATAAAGGGGACTATTACAAATGCAGCTTGTGGCTGGACGCCGGCGATAAAAATGTACTCAATGTTAAAGGGAAGCACTGGACAGGCTTATCCAGAACACAAAAATGGTATAGAGTGCAGTAAAAAAGCTTCACCACAAAACCATATTGACGGGATATCTAATTTATTGTAGGAATATCCCGTCAATTAGGTCAAAGGTAAAAGCATTGAAAAGAAAGAACAGCCAAGAAATTTTAACAGCTTTTTCTCATTTCGCTATAATCACTGTTCGACTTTTTTTTGCTGGTCAGCTTCGCGGATTCCATCTTTAATTTCGCTTTCAATATTTGCCTTGGCATTGTTGAATTCTCGGATTCCTCTGCCTAAGCCTCTCATTAGTTCAGGTATTTTTTTACCACCGAACAACAATAGAACGACAACAAAAATCAAAAACATTTCTGATCCACCCAGGCTTCCCAAAAATAATAGTAAAGTGCTCATAATATAGAATGTTTATAGTTTATTTATTTTTTTAATCCAATTTCTCGCAGCCTTTCATTAAGATATTCACCAGCGGTGATTGGTTCGTAGTGAACGGGATTGCTTTCAGATATACAAGATTGAAGACAATTAAGTTCCATTTCTGATATCGGATGTAAAAAGAAAGGAATACTAAGCCTTGGCTTATGCCATTCTGATTTTGGCGGATTCACCACCCGGTGTGTGGTTGATTTCATGTAATTATTGGTTAGTCGCTGGAGCATATCGCCCACATTAACCACGATTTCTTCATCTTGTGGTACAATGTCCAACCATTCATTTTTCATATTCAACAATTGAAGTCCTCCGGCTGATGCACCAACCAACAAAGTAATCAGATTGATGTCTTCATGTTGTTCTGCGCGAATAGCGGAATTGGGTTCGGCTGTGATAGGCGGATAATGGATGGCTCTCAAAATACTATTGCCATCTTTAATTTTTTCTGCAAAGTACGTTTCGCCAAGGTTGAGATGTATTGCAATTGCCCGCAACAAATGTCCTCCTGCTTCCTGAAAGGATTGGTATAATTCCCATCCTAATTTTGTGAATTCGGGGTTTTCTTCGCAGGTGAAATTGTCCGGGTAGTTATTTTTGCGAGGATGATTGTCATCAACTTGCTGGCCGATTTGAAAGAATTCTTTTAAATCTCCAACATTGGATTGTTTGGCATGTTCCTTACCAAAGGATGTGTAGCCTCTCTGTCCTGCCAATTCAGCAACTTCGTATTTTCTCTTAGTCTCAACAGGTAAGGCAAAAAATCCATTGGCCGCTTTATAAAAATCATCAATTAATTTTTTGGGCACACCATGATTGATGACACCGACAAAACCAATTTCGTGAAAGGCAGTAGCAAGTTTATTTACGAATTCGCTTTTTTCAGCTGCATTTCCGTTTTTGAAAGAAGATAAATCTACTAAAGGAATAGTTCTCATATATTACCATTTGATGAAAAAGAACTTCGAAAGTTTAATCAAAGGTACGATTTTTTATTTAACCAAATAAAAATTTGGCAGTTCTTACCTTTTATTAGCACTCATAGCGCTGATTTTTTCATCACACATTCAAATAAGAAAGAAATGCGTCGTAGCGGTCCTGCAGGTCTTCTGCGTAATCAGATTCTGCATAAGAGCCCTTTACATTGTATTCAAAGCGTTGCAACGCAGCCACGATATTGCCAACTTCTGTTTTATTGATTTTAAGCGTAATTTCAACCGTAGCGCTTTCAGAAGGGGTAGTGATGAAATAGCTCAATATTTGTGCGTTTTCTGATTCAATGATTCTTGCAATTTCAGAGAGCGAATAATCGTGAGGTGCAGCCTCAAGGACTAGAATATTCCCTTTTTCATTCAGATAAGCGGCTTCTGTAAAAGACGGCAAAAGGTCTTCCAAAGTGATGCAGCCAGTATAATGATCCAACTCATTGAGGATTGGAATCACCGTAAGTTTGTACAAGCCCATTTTGTGCATGATTTCGTACAAGTGATCTTCCTCGTGGGCAAATGGACGCGCCATGGCATAGCGATGCAATTCTACATTAAGCTCCGGGTTGGAGTGAAGGATGTCATCTTCAGAAAGTAAACCAACCAATACATTTCCATCTGTTACCGGGAGGTGCCTGACGTGATTGTCTGACATTTGTCGCAGCGCGAAAATTCCGGTATCTGAAGGTTTTAAGGGGCTTAGGGTGTTTTTACTAATGTTTTTGGCAATCATAGCGTCTCTTTGTGCAACAGCTTTTTACTTTCCAGTTCGAACTGCTCTTCGTCAATAAGTCCTTTTTGTCTGCTTTCGTATAAAGACCTCAATGTTTCAATGGGTTTTTCTTCTGTGGCAGATTCAGGTTTTTTATCCGTTTCCGTTTCCGTTTCGTCAGTATTTGATGTTGTTACAGTAATGGCTTTGAAGTCATTTGAAACAAAGTTATCCCATTCTGATTGAATTCGCAAGTAAGCGAGGCCGTCGTGGCTTAATATTTTCTGAAAATCTTTCATTCCGTGTTGTACGGATAGTCCTAAATATTTGAATGCCAGTGCTTTGTTTTCGATCATAGAATAACTGCACGCCATGTTGAATAGGGTCGGAGCATCAGTAGGTTCTTTTTGGAGTGCTTTCTCAAACGAAACAATAGCGTCCTGAAAGTTGTAGGCTTTATAATTTTCGATGCCTTCTTTTTTAAAGGAGTTAAATTCAGTATTCACATTCCATGATTTTTCCATGTCTTCCCAGCCGGATTTTTTGGGTTGACTTTTTGGTTTCCAATCGGGTCTATTGAATTCACTTTGATCAAGATTGCGATTGAACTTTCTGTTGAATTTATTAGGATCCATTGTCAAAAAACGAATCGCATCCAGGAGCGAAATGAATAAAATGATTTTGTAGTTAAAAAACCAGAATCCAAATGTTCCGAAAATGTATAAAATACCTAGAGCAGTTTGTCCAAGGTAGAAGCGATGTACGCCGAAAGCTCCGAAAAACAGCGATAAAATTGCAGCAGTGTTTTTATTTTTTCTCATTTTGTCCTTTTCAAGATAGAAACGTGTGCAAGGCAATTGCAGTTCGTTAGTAACGCAATCCTTCGACCAATGTTGAGTTTTTATATATTTTTGTTGGTATTTTACGGATGAAAAGTCAAATTTGCTTTTATTGAACCAATTTATTTTGTCTGATAGATCAATTTCGTATTTTCACAGCATGAAGTTTTTGTTGTCAATAGTTGGTGTTTATTTCTTCGTTTTATGCGATGTAATTGCTCAGAATCATAATCTGATTCCGACAGTGGAGCGGCAAATCGAAGATGCCAAGCACGATACCATTAAAATCAGATTATTGATTGAACTGGTGGACAGTATCTATGATGAAAAGATATGGCCTAGGTACAATGAAAGAGCCTATGAACTTGGGAGACGGTTGGCGGCAAGTGAAGATGCCGGAATTCAAAACGTAGGAAAAATTTATTTCGCAGATGCAGTTAGTAATCAAGGCTTTCTGCGCGACAATCAAGGGGACTACACCGGAGCACTATTAAAATATTTTGAAGCACTAAAAATCAGAGAAGAACTTGATTATAAGAGAGGCATTGCTTCTTCATATAACAATATCGGTACCGTTTTTCAAAAACAGGGTGACCTCAACAGGGCGCTCGATTACTTTCAAAAAAGTTATGAAATCCGTACTCAGAATAATGACAGGATCGGCATGGCGCAATCTTTGAATCATATTGGAGAGTTATACAAAATCAAAAATGAGTATGAACAAGCACTAACCTATATGAAGAAAAGCCTGGCGCTTTACGAAGCTGAAGGTAGAATAGTTGGTGGTGTGGAAGTCAAAATGAATATGTGTGACATCTACATCTTAGAAGGAAAATTCAGTCTCGCCAATGAAATCATTGAATCCAGTCTTCAACAGCTTTCCAGAATTAACAACCCCAAAGTGTATTTGGATTCCAAAATCAGGTTGGTTCGGATCAGGATACAGCAAAAACATTTTGATGAGGCTATACTATTGTCTGGTCAGGCCCTGGAGCTGGCGGAAAAATATCATTTTTTAGAGTCGAAATGTTTTATCTACGAATTGTTAAATCAGATTTACGACTTACAGGGTAATACCGCCAAAGCCTATCAATATTATAAGTCGTATGTCAATTTGAAAGATAGCCTCAGCAATCCGCTAATCAAAAACAATGCTTTGGAGCAGCAATTGCAATATGAATATGGCAAAAAGGAGGCAGAACAATTGGCAGAACAGATCCGTAAAGACACCAGTGATACGTATATAAGAAATACTTTAATAGCTTCTTGTTTGGTGCTTTTCCTATTCGCAGCTGTGCTGATTAATAGAAATTATATAAGAAAAATTGCCAACGAAAAGTTGGAAGAAAAAAATGCCTTAATTGAACGTGAAAAGCAGCGAGCCGAAGAAAGTGAACAATTCAAGACACAATTTCTAAGTAATATCAGCCATGAAATTCGCACTCCCATGAATGCAATTTACGGCATGTCCAATCTGTTATCTGCTACGACAAATGATGAACAACAAAAAAATTATATAAAGGCAATTCAAAAGTCTTCTGAAAATCTGCTTTTAATTCTCAATGATGTGCTTGACTTGTCCAAACTGGAAGCAGGAAAGGTAAGTCTTGAGACCATACCGTTCCAGGTCGAGCTTGTGATGCGTGATGTGTGCGATACCTTGAAATACAAAGCTGAGGAAAAGGGAATTGGACTACATTTGGGTATTGACCCTCAACTAAAACCCTATTTGATGGGGGATAAACTTCGTTTGTACCAGGTGTTAATTAATCTTGTTGGAAATGCCATAAAATTCACTGAAAAAGGGTTTGTTGCATTTGAATTGGAAACAATGGAGACCAGCGAAATCCATCAGACCTTGCGGTATCGTGTAATAGATACCGGTGTCGGGATTTCTCCTGATAATCTGCTGACAATATTTGACAGTTTTCAACAAGCCGCGGATGATACCACACGACGGTTTGGAGGAACCGGACTGGGTTTATCTATTTCGCAGCAATTGGTAAAATTGCGAGGAAGCGAAATAAAAGTAGAAAGTGAGTTGAGCAAGGGTTCAACTTTTTATTTTGATATCCGATATAAAATTGCCAGTGAGGAGGATATTAAGACCAACCAGTCTGAGTTGAGCAATAATTCATCAGTTTATTTACAAGGAATTAGCATTTTACTGGCTGAAGACAACGAATACAATCAGATTGTAGCTACTGAATCGTTAAAGAAGCATCTCGACCACTGTAAAATCTCGATAGCGGACAATGGTAAAGCAGCTATAGAGCTTTTGGAAAGCGGGGATTTTGATATCATTTTGTTGGATATTAACATGCCGATTATGGATGGTTACGAAACGGCTAAATACATCAGAAATAATTTAGACAATCGGCATTCGAAAATTCCTATTATTGCCCTCACTGCTTTTGGACTAGAGGATGAACAGAAATATCACGAGTTTGGTATCAACGGGTACTTGTCCAAGCCATTCGATATCAATGAGCTGATTCGGTTGATTTCGAAAGTATTGGGTGCGGGTACTGTAATTGTGCGCTCAATGGAAGGAAAAACGGCAATACATTCACATCCTGATTCTGAGCTGCTTAATCTTTCATTTATTCGCAATTTTACCGAGAATGACGTGGAACAAATGGCTTATTTTATTCGGAAGTTTATCAGCAATGTTCCTGTCGAAATTCTATTGATTCAAGAGGCTATTGCGCGCGTAGACTATGATGAAATTTTTAAGAAAATACATGTGCTCAAACCGCAGGTTGAGTTTGTTGGAATCTCTAAAGCGTTGGCAACAATACGGATTCTTGAGCAAAAAGCTGTAGAAAGAGAAGATATGGAGGCGATTTGCAAGGAATTCGATATACTTAAATTGAACTTATTTGAGGGTATTGACGCCCTCGAAATGGTGATTGGCAAATAATTGAAAATTTATTTGGTTCAAACACTATCATTTTTATAAAAATTGCCTTAACTTTGCGCTCCGATTTTGAGAAGGGTTATTATATGGATGCGCTCAAGGAATTTTTGTTGCCAATCAAGGGTTTTAAGCAAGAACATTACGAGTTTGATTTTCAACTAGATAAGTCATTCTTTTCTTGTTTTGAAGATGCAATTGTATCCGATGGGGCTATAAGTGTTTCGTTAGATCTCGACAATCGACCGGGTTTTATTGAACTAAATTTTAGTTTCGACGGAACAGTAAAGTCAGATTGTGATCGTTGTTTGGCTTCTATAGATTTGCCGATTGAAGGAGATGCCAGATTGATCGTTAAGTACAGTGAAGAAGCACAAGAAGATACGGATGAAATTGTTTTCATTCACCCTGAGACATCACATTTTAATGTAGCGCCATTCATTTATGAATATGTTTGTCTGGCGGTCCCGTTGACAAGAATCTATGATTGTGAAAATGATGAAGAGCCACCCTGTGACTTTGAATTGTTAAACAAAATCAGCGGGAGCAGTGATTTGGCTCCCGGGCGGGAGGAAGATGACGAAGATGATAGATCACTTGGAAGTCAACTAAAAGATATAAATTTATCATAAAGTTAAAAACAGGAATACATCTGCAAGCAAAACAGCCTTTTTTTGGCTAGGTAATTGCAGAGCAGCTTCCTAATATTCATTTTATTCATTACTAAAAAATAATATACAATGCCTAATCCTCGGACCAGACACTCCAAGCGCAGAAAAAGAGCAAGAAGAACGCATTATAAAGCAGAAGCTCCAACTTTGGCACACTGCAAGACAACCGATGTTGTTCACTTAATGCACCGTGCCTACAAGCATGAGGGTGACCTTTATTACAGAGGCAAAATTCTCGTTGCAGGTAAAAAAGCAGTCGGCACTGAGGAGTAGTTTCTTCCGGTGCTTCACGAATAATATTTGCTCCCATTCTACATGCGGAGCTTTTCGTGTTTAATTTAATTCAAAATTTAAGATGAAGAAAATCATTCAAACAGATAAGGCTCCAGCCCCGATTGGACCCTACAATCAGGCAGTTCGCCACAACGGCGTTTTGTATATTTCAGGCCAAATCGCATTGGATCCAATAAGTGGTGATTTAATTATTGACAATATTGAGGACGAAACGCATCGGGTAATGAAAAATATTGAAGGTGTCCTGGAAGCAGATGGACTTACCTTTGAAGATGTAATCAAATGCTCCGTATTTGTTTCTGACATCAATATGTTTAGTCGTATAAATGCCGTTTATGGGCAGTACTTTAACGATGCAACCGCACCAGCTCGCGAACTGGTAGAAGTGGCCAAATTGCCGCGTTTTGTAAACGTTGAGATTTCAGTTTTAGCAGCATCTAAATAAATAAATCAATGAAACAAGTACTTTCTGCTATTCAGCCAACAGGAGATCTTCATCTTGGCAATTATTTTGGCGCGGTGAAAAACTGGGTTACCCTTCAGGAAAACTTCCATTGCACTTATGGTGTAGTTGATTATCATTCCATGACGATGCCGTACAAGGCTGATCAGCTCAGAGAAAATACCTGGAAAATGGTCATGTATTTATTGGCATGCGGCGTTAAGCCTGAGAACCTTTTCATCCAATCCCTGATTCCTGAACACACAGAATTGAATTGGTTGTTGAGCTGTGTGACTTCCCATGGAGAATTGGGAAGGATGACGCAATTTAAAGACAAAAAGGAATTAATTGCAGAAAAGGACAGTGAGGCATTTGTATCGGCGGGCTTATTTTTGTATCCGGTATTGCAGGCGGCAGATATTTTGATTTATAAAGCAGATTATGTGCCAATTGGTAAAGACCAGGAGCAGCACCTTGAATTGTCGCGTAACATTGCCGCTCGATTCAATCACCAGTTTGGAAAAGCGTACTTTCAACATCCTGAACCGCTCTATACGGAAGTGCCCAAATTGCTTTCCCTGGCTGACCCAAATAAAAAAATGAGTAAGAGCCTGGGAGAAAAGCACTATATCAATCTTTTTGGTGACGAAGATCGAATCCGCAAGCAGGTAAAAACCGCAGTAACAGATTCAGGAGTGCCGACAAAAGGTGAAATGAGTGCCGGAGTGAGGAATTTGTTTGAGCTGCTGAAAGCCTGCGGTAATCAAACGGCATACCAAGGATTGATGGATGATTACCATAGTGAATCGTTACAGTACGGTACTTTAAAAGCAGAAGTTGCTGATAGTATTATCTCCTTGATCCTTCCATTTAAGGAAAAGTTTGCTGAATTGACTGCTGACAAGAAGAAAGTAAAAAGTATGATTCAGGATAGTTCTGCCGAAATAAGAAAGAGAGCGCAAATAACGATCAGTGAAGTTAAAGACATTATGGGAATTATGAATCCAAAAAATTAGTAAGCAGCAAACAGAAATGTTGTATCTTGGCGCGTAAATTTCAAATTATTCTATTGAATTTTTATCATTTCATTCTGTTTTATGCTTTCAAGAAGGAATTTTTTAAAAAAATCTACCGTTTTGGGTAGTTTTTCACTTTTGGGTTCATTCTCCTCTTCAGACGAATTTCTGTCGTCAGGTCCTGTTGCTATCGCCACTTGGGCCAATAATACCAAAGCCACGGAAGTGGCCTATACTATTCTTAATAATAATGGTTATGCCCTAGATGCTGTAGAGAATGGCGTTCATTTTCCTGAAGCAGACCCGGAAGACACTTCAGTGGGTTATGGTGGAAATCCGGATCGCGATGGAATTGTTACATTGGATGCAAGTATTATGGATGAGAAAGGGAATGCGGGGTCGGTTACTTTTTTGCAGCATATCATGCACCCCATTTCTGTAGCGAGGCTTGTTATGGAAAAAACGCCTCATGTATTGTTGAGCGGAGACGGTGCCCTGCAGTTTGCGTTGGCTAACGGATTTAAAAAGGAGAATCTCCTGACCGAAAAAGCTAAAATGATGTGGCTGGAATGGTTGGACAAAAATAAGTACACTCCGGTAATATCTAAGGACAATCATGATACCATCGGCTTGTTGGCCATCGATAAGAAAAAAAGGCTGTGTGGAGCTTGTTCAACCAGCGGAGCCGCCTACAAAATGCATGGCCGGGTTGGAGACAGCCCAATCATAGGTGCCGGGCTTTTTGTCGACAATGAAGTTGGTGGCGCAACAGGTACAGGATTAGGAGAATTGATGTTGAAGAACCTCAGCAGTTTCTTAATAGTAGAATTTATGAGACAAGGCATGCATCCACAAAAAGCATGTGAACAAGCGGTAAAGCGATTGGTCAAAAATTGTGGTACAGAGAATCAGGCTGCTTTTGTTGCATTGGACAAAAAAGGCAATTATGGAGCATTCAGTATTCAGCCTAATTTTGATTTTGCATTGAGTCGTCAAGGCCAGACCCAGCGAAAATTATCTGATTCATATGTGCATTGATTGAACTTTAACCTTGATAGAAAGGCAGAAGAAATGGTGCTTGTTTTTTAAATAATCATGACTATCAACTATTTTTTTGTTTGTTCTAAACAAAAATTTCACTAATAATACTTTATTTTTATGTTAATAATTAGATTTTTCATCTAATTATTTAACTTTGTCCGTTATACTCAAAACTGAGTGAAGTCCGTTTTCATTTAAGAAATTTTATATATTACGATGTTGAAACGTTTTATCCCGCTTTCCATTTCCCTATTTTTCTTATCGTTTGCTTCAGCGCAGCGTCCGATTTTTATTCCTGTTGATATGACAGTGATTCCTGATGCTTCAAGAGCAGCTTGTGACAACTTAGCTGGTTCATCCACACAAACGCTTACTGCCTCTTCTCAGAGTAATGACAAGAAGTTTTTGTGTTTCAATGATAAACTGGAGATTCTGCACAATCGCGATCAAGTGTTGATTAGTGACCCTGTACCAGCCACGCCTGCTGGTGTTGGTTATCTTTTCTTAAGATGTGCACCTACCAAAACAGGTATAACCATTCAAGATATTGCTGCTGATCCTTGTATTTTAAAAACGCCAAGCGGTGCTACTCCGCCGGGTGGATTTAGTATTACAACGGGAGGGAATACGAAAGGAGACAATGAGTTCAGCAATGATGGATGGTTGCAAACCAACTACGGAAGTGGCAAACCGGTTCAATTGTACTTCGCTCCGATAACTTTTGATAAGTACAATAGTGCATCTAATCCTTCTGCGACTTATGAGGGTACTCCAAGTGGTGCCTGTGTAAATGTGAACGTCGCTGCGGCTTTCAACGTGGTATACTTGAATGCAATAAAATCATCAATCATAGCACAAGGAAATCTTGACGGCATCTTTAGATGCAACGGAGGGCTTCCGGAGTGGGACAATAACAGTAGCAGCTATGCTGTAGATATTAGCTTAAAGACAAATACCACAGTAAAAGGAACGGTCAACAGCGGGCCGGCAAAACACAATGGCAATGTGCAATTTTCTGTACCTCAAAATGGAACTTATGTAATTGATGTTCAAGATGGGAAAAGTTGTGGAACTACTTTTGAAATGGTGATATCATCTGCCGTAGATGTGTTGGTTCAAAATGACACCGTTTGTGCGGGTTCAAATGGCAAACTCACAATTGTTCCTTCAGGAGGAAGTGGTACGTATACCTATACCTGGGAAAAAAACCCACAAGGGAGCGGTGCTATTTCGGGGCCTTTTCCTTTACCTATTGCCGGAACTACCATAAATAATCTGCCAATTGGAGGTTATAGCATTACTGTTCAGGATACCGGTTCTGGAGCGACCTCACCGGTTCGAAATGGAGATATTGTTACTTCCAATATACTATTGTCTGTTACTTTAAGTAATACTAATCCAACCTGTCCCGATAGCTTTGATGGTAAAGTTGCCGCATCTGTTACAGGTGGATTTGGTCCCTATTATTACCAATGGAGCAATGGCGAAAGTGGTTCAAATAAACCATTGATTTCCAATGTTGGTGTGGCTGGTGGTAATCCCAAATATTCTGTGACGGTCACTGATCGTTTTGGCTGCACGACGGAAGCGCTTACTAACCTCACTATTAATCAAATGTCCATTACAAATGTACTCAGTACCAATGCCTCTTGTACGGGTGCAAAAGATGGTTTGATTACTTTTGATGTGACGGGTGGTAATCCTGCTGGAGGAAATTATAATTTCAAATGGCAACTGAGCAGTAATCCTGCGGACACTTTGGTTTACAATGCAGGTGGGGCCAACCTATTTCAGCGAGATCCTGGTTTTTATTCTGTAACCATAACGGATTCTAAAGGATGTAAGCTATTCAATAATTCTCTTGAGATTAAAGAAAATAGAAAACTGACCATTACAAAAAATATTGTTGATGCAAAATGCTTCAATGTCAAAGACGGCACAATCTCTTTACAGGTCAACGAAAGTGGACAAGGAGCGCCGAGCTCAGGTCCGGTAACTTTTAGTTGGTCACCGGTTCCAAGTGCTTTTCAGAGCGGAACCAATTTTACAACCACTTACGGCCAGGTAGGTGTAGGAAAGTATCAGGTCACTGTCTCTGATAATTTTAAGTGTGTCATTAGGGATTCAGTGACCGTAAAGCAACCCGCATCGGCGCTAACGGTAAGCAATACTGTTAAAAATGACCCTACTTGCCTGGGCAATAGCGCAAATGGTCAAATTACAATTGTAGCGAGTGGAGGTACTACGCCTTATACTTACGCATGGAATAAAAGTGCTATTACCTTGCCTACCCTTTCCAATCTTTTTGCTGATACGTATATAGTGACTGTTACCGACTTACAAGGCTGTACCGCCTCTTTGTCTGTGGTATTGGATCCACCACCGGGGCCTCAAATTGCGAGCATTCAAACAAACAATGTCAATTGTTTTTCTGACAACAATGGTTCAATCAAAATTTCCGCCACCAAAGCAAACCCGAATGATGTATTGACCTATAAATGGTCAAACAGCGGAAGCACTACCGATGAGTTGAAAGATCTTAAGCCGGGGAAATACTCGGTGACGGTAACGGATCAAAAAGGATGTGCTATCAAAAGAGACACAGCGATTACTTCACCTGCACCACTGGAATTGGTCGGTTTGCCGGCAATTACAAAACCTTCCTGTCCAACTTCAAATGATGGCAAGATTGATATCACGGTTAAAGGTGGAACCGCATCTTATACTTATGAATGGAAGTCTCTTACATTATCTGGCTCTTCAATTTCGGCGAGTTCTTCTTTTTCAATTCCAAATCTGACCGTGGGCACATACGGGATTACGGTAACTGATCAAAATAATTGTCCTAAGCTTATCATTTCTGATGTGGCGATTAATTTTCCTCCAATTATTACGATAACAAAAAATATTGATAAAGATGTAGATTGCTATAATTTCGGTCCTTGCAATGGAAAAGCAACAGTAGTCGTAACAGCAGGAAATAGCGCGAATGGCTCATACAGTTTTCTTTGGCAGAGCGGTTCCATCGGAATCGGCCAATTAAATGAGGCTGTTTCAGCAGACAATCTTTGTCGTGGGTGGAATCGAGTTACAATTACAGATGGTAAATGTGAGTTGGTGGATTCCGTATTAATTGGTTCACCACTACCGGTTGGAATAGATACATCCACGTTTCAAATTAAAACGATAACCTGTAATGGCGGCAATGACGGTGCAATTAGCCTTGAAGGTAAAGGAGGAGTGGGTCCTTATACTTATAACTGGGGACAAGGGGGGAGCAATGGCACTGCAGCTAATCTGAATGCAGGTGACTATCTTGTAACGGTTACGGATAGCAAAAACTGCCCATATAGTACTACAATTACTCTTATCGAGCCGGCTGCATTAATTGCAGCTGTCGATACTGCTAAGACAGACTCTGTTTCCTGCGCAAGATATTCGGATGGTAAGATAACCCTGAAATATAGTGGAGGAAACCCTGGCGGTTACGCTTTTGCCTGGTCTCCAAATGTTTCAACTGGAGATGTGGCAGACAAGTTACCGGCTGGCTCCTATTCTGTTGTGGTTTCAGATGCAAAAGGTTGTACGGTAGCAGTCGCACCTTATCTGATCACAGAACCAGACTCAATTTCATTTACATTAGATACTATTAAAAGTCCATTATGCTTTGGATACTTGACTGAGGTGAAGATAAAAAATGCAATTGGTGGAAATGGTTCTATGTTGGCCAATTATACTTATTCAATAGATGATGGGGCTGCGGTGAATGCAAAAAATGGAATTCTTTCAACAATAGCAGGGACTCATAATATAAAAGTTTATGATCCTATAGGTTGTTATGCACAACAAACGATCAATGTTGACGAACCTCCAAGGATTAGGGTATACCTGGGGCAAGATGTGGAGATTGAACTTGGAAATAGCTATGAGATCAATGCGACAATTGATGCTGTTTCTCCTATTGTAAAATATGCATGGTCTAATTCACCAAATGCCACACCGGTAACTTTATCTGATTCTTGTGAAAACCGCTGTGCACAGATTATCAAGCCGTTGGTCGATGGAAGTTATATTTTATTAGTAGAGGATACACTGGGCTGCATGGGTGCCGATACCCTGAATATCACCATAGACAGAAATAGGAATGTATATTTGCCAAATGCTTTTTCTCCAAATGTTGACGGTACCAATGACTTTTTTGAAGTATTTGCAGATCCACAAAGTGTAGAACAAATTAATTTTATGCGTGTATTTGACCGATGGGGCAATATCGTATTTGAAAGTCCATCATTTATTCCTACTGCATCCCGCAACAACGGCAATAGATGGAATGGATATTACAGAGATATCGAAGCCAATATCGGGGTATATATATATGTTTGTGAAGTCAAATTTATTGATGGCCTGATCATTACTTTCCGGGGAGATGTAATGCTGGCGAGATAGGGATTCAATTGACAATTTATAATTGACAATTAATAAAATGGCTGCACGAATTTTTCGTGCAGCCATTTTTTTTTTGCCAATTCTCTCAAAATCAATATAGTTTTCTTGAATTTCAAAAACTAAAAAAGATAAATAAAATTCTTGATTACAAACCAATTCGGCGGTGGTTGACCTTTGATGAAGGAATTGCTTAATAATTATATGGAGGAAAAAAAACAATAATTAAGGCTTGGCCCTAATTATTGCTTTTTTTATGTACTGAATTCGATCAAATTAAATTATCGCTTATCGTTTGATTACTTTTTTAATAAAATAAGCTTCGGATTCTATTTCGATCTTTAGAAAATATATGCCTGAAGGCATCAAACTGAAATCAATTTGCTCCGGAGCATAATCATACTGAAGAATTTGCTCACCTTTGTCACTTAAGATTTTTAAACTTCTGCAAGTGAATTCACCTTTTCTCTCCAAGTGCAAAATATCCAAAACAGGATTAGGCTTAATTAATATCAGATCTTCAATACCCACATCGATGGTAGAAACAGTAGTTTTAACTGTAAAACAAGATCTGGCGCTGCAACCATTTGCATCAGTCACTGTAAGGCAATAATTCCCGGAATCTAAATTATTTAAATTCCTGGTGTCAGCGCCATTTGACCATTTATATGAAAATTTATTTTCTGCACCTCTGATTAGTGGCACAATCGAACCGTTCGCATTAGTCCCGGTAGTATTAACTACCATAGATTTTGCTGAATCAATAGCGAATGGCGGATTCTGCACAATTACATCTATACTATCTACTGCAACGCATCCATTCGTCCCGGCAGTAAAGCTATAATATCTTCCTGTTTTAGCTGCCAAAACGGTTGGGTTTGTAATATTGTTGATTCCAAAACCTTTCCAAAGTAAATTATTAACTGTGCTATTGGCTACCAGTACAATCGGAGTGCTGTCGCACGTAAAAGTATTTCCTGTAATCTTAATGGTAGGTGTTATTTTATTTTCTTTTATAGTGATCGACTTTGAAGCTGGACATCCATCTTTGGGACTAACTGTTAAAGTATAGGTGCCGGATTTTGTAATTTCAGGTTGCAAAATGGACGATTTAAATCCACTAGGACCCACCCAGTTCGGTAATAATGGTGTATCCCAGATAATGGTTGCGGAAGGTTTTATTTTGCTGACTAAACAAGTCAAGCTATCAGCAACAATCGAGATTTCAGGAGATTTACCATCTTTTATTTGAAGTTCTGCAGAATCTGAACATCCGTTGGCGGCAGTCACAGAAACTTTATAGGTGCCTGCTTTATTAACCTTAATTGCAGCGTCATTGGATTTGTCTGACCAATTATAAGATTGGATGCTAGTCGTGCTTTGGGCGGATAAAACCAATGTATCATTGTTACAGATAAATTCTTTTGAGCTCTGGATAGAAATCGAAGGAACGGAATTGTCGATCTTTACAGCGACCACTGCGATGCTTGAGCAACCATTTGAGGCGGTAACTGTGAGGTTGTAATCCCCGGGCACTGTTACTTTTTCAGTAGATTTAGTACTTGTAAATGAAAGAGGACCACTCCATTTATAAGTAAGTCCGGTCGTATTTCCTGTAACAAGGACAGCAATGTCTACAATAGAATCTTTACATGTTATTGTCCCTGAAGAAGTACTTAGGATGGGCTTGTCATTGCTTGAATTTACTTGTACGCTTGCCGTGCTTGTGCATCCATTTGTCGGATTCGTTGCAGTAACCGTGTAATCACCGGATTGTTGAGTAACGACCGGATTGCCAGAATTTGAAAATCCGGTATTACTGGACCAGGAGTAGTTCAGGTTCGGTGTGACACTTGACGCTGAAAGTGTTACTGAAGCAGTAGAACAACTAATAGAACCGCTGGCAGATGCGGTCACAAGCGGTTTTTGAGTATCACTGCTGACAATAGCTTGAGCCGTGCCCGTACATCCATTTACATCAGAAGCAACCACCGTATAAGTGCCAGGGTTGCTTACATTTGGGCTTTGTAAACCCGAAGTAAAGCCGGGCCCTGACCAAGTATAGGAAACTGCACCTGCAGCAGTAGCTGAAAGTGCTAAGTTGGTATTGCTACAGGTTAATTTACCTCCTGATGCCGCAACAGATAACACTACCGTACTTGTAGTTACAACTTTGTTGGTCTGCACAGTACAGCCATTATTTAAATTGGTCAGTATCAAAGTGTAAGTTCCCGGATTTACAGCATTAAAGACCCTGCCCGTTCCTACCTGGTTGCCATTAAATTTCCATTGGTGTAACAGCGCATCTGATGCAGATGATGTTAGCGTCACAAAAGTGCTTGCGCAGGAAATGTTTGCATTTAATGGAGTAATATTTGGAATTATTGGAGATTCAAAATTATCAGTTATGTTAACAGTGGCGGTATTCGTGCATCCATTACTGGAATTTGTCGCTGTCACGGTGTAAGTTCCTGCAGTATTTATAGTGGCAGTTGCAGAACTATTTCCGAAGAGAATTCCGGGTCCTGACCATTGATAACTATTGGCCCCTGATGCAGTTAAAATTGTACTTGGTTGGGAACAATTGATATTGTTATTGCCACTGATGCTAACTGTCGGTGCACTCGTATTGTTGGTCACAGTTTTAGAGGAACTGGAAGTACAGCCATTGCCTTTATCCGTAACGGTTAGTATGTATGTATTGGCGGAAATTACATTTATAGATGATCCCGTTTCGGTTGTAGACCATAAATAGCTATAGTTTCCGGCTGGCCCGCTCAGACTTGTCATGGATTGTACACAAGTAAGGGCGCTATTACCGGAAATTGTCGATGGCGGAGCAGTTTTATTTGAGCTAACTGTGGTGGAAGTGCTTGCTTTACATCCATTGTTGTCCGTAACCGTAACTTGATATGTATTTGGTGCTAAATTTATGGCGGTTGCATCTGATTGCCCATTTGACCAAAGATAGGTGTACGGCGCAGTTCCATTGCTTGCAGTAGCGGTAGCCGTACCTTCTGTGATGCAAGTCGCAATGGTTGCGGAAGCTGAAGCAGTTACTGAATTTGTAGGATTGGCAACCAAAGCTGATTTGATTGATGTACAACCATTATTGTCGGTTACTGTAACATTGTAAGTTCCGGCACTTAGGTTGGAGATACTGGCGGTCGTTTGGTTGTTTGACCATAAATAAGCATAGCTTGTGCCTCCTCCCGATGCACTGACAGAGGCAGTTCCATTGGTATTGCCCTGACAAATGAGGGTTGAGCCGGTAGTTGTTACATTCAATGCACTTGCCGGTTCCGTAATGGTAACACTGGTGGTAGCCGAAGATGCGCCGCAGGTTGCCGTAACGGTATAAACTCCGGCACTTAGTCCTGTTGCAACTTGCGAATTTTGGCCATTTGACCAAGAATAGGTATAAGAACACCCTGAACCACCACTTGCATTTACGGTAGCTGTTCCATTATTTCCTCCTGCACAGGATACATTTGTTTTAGCTAATTGTGTAACTGTAAGGGGAGCGCCGAATGTGCCTGAAGCGGTATTAAGCACAACCTGATCGCCGCTTGTACCGGAAGCACCATTGCCAATGACACTACAGACATAAAAATTTATCGTACTATTTGCTGATGAAGCTGGAGAAGTCCAGTTAAAAGTCCAGGTCTTAGCTGCTATTCCCGAACTACTGACAAAATTCTGAAAAGTAGAGGTTTCTAAGTGTTCGGCGAATCCTGATTCAATTCTGACATTAGCGGAAGATGTGCTCAGTGTGCCTGACGCAGATCCGGCGCCATTCAAAACATTTAATTGGAATCCTGCTTTTTTCGTTGAACCTAGTGTTTTGGCAGAGGTGACAGTAATAGAATAAGTAGTACTTGGTGCGATAGAACTGGGAACTCCAAGAATTGCCACTGTACCGCCAAAGTTGCCTCCACCGTGACAGTTGGCACAATTGGCTGCACTCGAACCGGTATATCCGTTGGGTGGATTGTCCGGGTAGTCCATAAAACTGCTACATGTAGCAGCAATTAAGATGGACAGAAACAGGAAAGTCTGAAACTGGGTTCTTTTCATAATGTTTAAATTTTTAGTGAATCAATTTGTTTACCTTAATGTCTGACAAATATATATCTAATGTTTATCACTGTTTACAATTCTATTTTATTTAGACGAAATGACAGCTCCGAAAGGTTTGTGGTATAATTTAAGCCCTCAATTGAGTAACTTTGCACCCTTAATTTTTTTAAAATTACAAAATACTATGCAATCTTATCTTCTCGAGCTTAATGATGTACAGCGGCAATCAGTAATTACAAAGGATGGACCTCTTTTGCTTATTGCCGGTCCAGGTTCTGGAAAGACCCGTGTACTTACGTACCGCATTTCACATTTGATTGAAGAGGGTATTCCTGCCCATCAGATTCTCGCCCTAACTTTTACCAACAAATCTGCCAGAGAGATGAAGGACAGGATAGCTAAGGTGGTCGGCGACAAAGGCCAAAGGGTTTGGGCGGGGACTTTTCACTCTGTTTTTGCAAGAATTTTGAGGGCTGAAGCCGAAAAGATTGGGTATCCCAGTGCTTTTACAATATACGATTCTGATGATTCCGAAAATGTAATTAAGGCAATCATCAAAGAAATGAATTTGGATAAGGACAACTATCATGCAGGTTCAATTAAATCCAGAATTTCATTGGCGAAAAATAACCTGATGTCCCCTAAGGCCTATGAGCAAAGTCAGGATTTGATGTTACAGGATAGACAAGCCAAGCGTCCCTTTTTTTTTCAGATATATGCTGAATATGTAAAGAGATGCCATCGCTCCGGTTCAATGGATTTTGATGATTTGTTGTATCAATTTTTTATTCTGCTTCACCAGAATCCTGATAGAGTGCTGGAGAAATACCAGGAGCGTTTCAAATACATTATGGTCGACGAATTTCAAGATACCAATTCACTTCAATATGCCATATTGAAAAAATTGATTATATATCCGGGTAGTTCCAGAAATTTGTGCGTGGTTGGAGATGATGCACAGAGTATTTATGCTTTTCGGGGTGCCACTATTGATAATATTATCGATTTTGAAAAAGATTTTCCTGACGTTAAAATTTTCAAACTGGAGCAAAATTACCGGTCTTCACACTTTATTGTCAAAGCGGCTAATGATATCATTTCTTACAACAAAAAGCAGATTAAAAAAGAAATATGGACAAGTGTAGACCATTCTGACAGTATTAAAATCAAAGTCATCAAAACGCTCACTGATAATGAAGAAGGCAAACGCGTGGTCGATCAGATAGCAGAACAGAAGAATCGATATCATTTAGACAACAAAGACATTGCGATTCTCTATCGCACAAATGCGCAATCGAGGATTTTTGAAGAATATCTGCGTAGAATGAATATTCCTTATCGGGTATTTGGAGGAACTTCATTTTACCAGCGGAAAGAAGTAAAGGATTTGATTGCGTACCTTAGGATGGTCGTCAATCCCAGAGATGAAGAAGCATTGCGAAGAGTGCTAAATTATCCGAGAAGAGGCATTGGTGACAGTACGCTTGAAAAATTGAGTGCTCAGGCTGCTGCACAAAATATGACTATGTGGGAAAGTCTGGGCGAAGTTGAAGTCAGTAACCAGGCAAAAAGAGGAATTGCTGAATTCCGGGATCTGGTTCTTTTAGGTCAGAAACGTGCTAAAAATGGAAATGCCTATGAGGTCGCAGTTTTTATGGCGAAACAGTCAAAGTTACTGGATACTTTGCGAACTGATACGACAGAAGAAGGGATAGGGCGGATGGACAATATTACTTCTTTACTCGATGGTATTAAGGAATTTGTTGAAAATGATGAACAGCAAGTTGATACAGATTTGATACAGGACAAATCATTGGCTACCTACCTTCAAAATATTGCCTTGCTAACCGAAGCAGATGAAAAAGATCCGAATGCTGATGCAATAGTGATGATGTCCATACACTCTTCAAAAGGTCTGGAATTTAAATCCGTTTTTATTGTCGGTTTGGAAGAAAATTTATTTCCAAGCTTTATGGCTTTGGAGTCGCCGGAAGGGATTGATGAGGAACGCCGCTTATTCTACGTTGCGGTAACTCGAGCAGAACGTTTTTTGACATTGACTTATGCGGGCAGCAGATATCGACATGGGCAAGTTCGCTACTACAATAGCAGTCGATTCTTAGAGGAAATTAATGCAGAACATATGGATGCAAGTTCTCCGCAAACTCAAAATCTGGGAGGCGGAAGTTCGGAAAACAGGGCTAAGGTCAGTGGCAATTTCAAGCCGGTTCGGCCGTTGAAAGTACTTAGTGCCGCAGCCGTTGCCGATTTTGTTCCGAGTGCTTCCAATTTGATTCAGGCAGGGCAAACAGTATTACATTTGAAATTTGGAGAGGGAAGAGTGATTGAAATTGACGGAGCAAATGACAATCGAGTTGCAACAATAGAATTTGACATTGCAGAAGAACCCAAAAAGAGAATCATGCTCAAATTTGCAAAGTTGCAGATCATGGAGTGAGAAAGTGCGATGTTGATTGGTGAGGATTATACCATTTCCTGAGCATAGCGCAAACTAGTTTGAATGTTTGAGGGTTTGAATGTTTGCTGATTTTTAGATTTCCTTCGGAGTTTACGATGGTCATATGTATCTTTCAAATACTTTCTGTGCAAAAAAATATAAATTACACATCATTTAAAAAAGAGACATAAAAAAAGCCTTACCGACTATTTGAGGGCACTGAAAAAGTTAGTGATTTTAAAAGACAATTGTAAAGCGGTTAAGTA
>JBMOJB010000029.1:0-27465 GCA_049316985.1 Saprospiraceae bacterium
TCAAGGCAGTGCAGACTTTAGCGAAAAAATATCAGCCTCAAAATACCCTACTTACTCAGACTACCAGAAACGAACAGGTAAATTTTTACCCAAAATGTAGAATAATGATTAATGATCAATGATCAATGATTAAAGATTAATCTTTAAGCATAATCATCCATATTACAAAATCTTAATTTGTAATTTGTAATTTGTAATTCGTAATTCGTAATTCGTAATTCCTAATTATCTACCTGTTTTTCCTGTATTTATTATTCTTATAATCCTGGAAAATAAAATCACCTAAGCCGTTGATACCGGAGTAAAATGCCTTACCATTATTAGTTTGTGTAAATTCATCGACGAATTTTACAAGATAGGGATCACGGGCGATCATGAATGTAGTAATTGGAATATTAAGTTTGCGACATTTGGAAGCCAGACCAAGTGTTCTGTTCAGAATAGTTCGATCCAGACCGAAAGAGTTTTTGTAATACTTCTTGCCTTTCTTTATACAAGTAGGTTTCCCATCGGTAATCATGAAAATCTGCTTATTGGGATTTCTCTTCTTTTTTAATATTTCCATGGCAAGTTCAAGACCTGCAACTGTATTAGTGTGAAAAGGGCCCACTTCGAGGTAAGGCAGGTCTTTGATCTCAATCTGCCAGGAATCATCTCCAAAAACAATAATATCAAGGGTATCCTTTGGATATCGAGTAGTAATCAATTCAGATAAGGCCATGGCTACTCGTTTGGCAGGAGTAATTCGATCTTCACCATAGAGTATCATTGAATGCGAAATATCAATCATCAACACAGTGCTCATTTGCGACTGATTGTAGGTCTCGTGCACTTCAAGGTCCTCCTGAGTGAGTTTGAATTCCTCAATGCCATTGTTGATTTGTGCATTACGTATCGAATTTGTCATTGCGAGGTGCTCCAATGGATCACCGAATTCATATGGTCTTACATCAGAAGTAAATTCATCACCTTTTCCGGGATCCTTGCTGGAATGTTTACCGGGTTTTGATTTTTTTATTTTACCAAAAATATCGCTTAAGGCACTTTTGCGTAGCGCAATCTCTAATTTCGCAGAAGGAACCATATTTAGATTTTTGGGACCTTCTTTCTCGATCATACCTTTATCAACTAAATCTTGCATAAAATCAGCAATTCCATAATCACTATCTGTAATTTTGTGCTGTTTATCAAGTTGAGTGAGCCAACTCAGCGCTTCACTCACGTTGCCGGAAGTCATAAGGATAAGCTGCTTGAAAATATCGAAAAGTTTTTCAAAAGATGACTTAATATTATCGTCAGGAACAAAATCAGAAAATCTCCAGCCTTGCATATTGGTAGTTTAAGTGATGAAACAGATGAATGACACGTTAAGTTCAAGTTTATAATTCTTTGCTCAGCAATATCAGAAAATTTTGCCGGGATTCAAGATATGGTTCGGATCGAAAGCCGATTTAATTTTCCTCATCAACTCCAGTTGAATTTCAGGAAACATCATATCCATGTAAGGTCGTTGGACATAGCCTATTCCATGTTCACCGGATAAAAGTCCGCCGAGTAAAATTATTTCCCGAAAAATATCTTTAACGGCAAAAGGAATTTGATTTTTCCAAAAATCATCAGATAACTCTCCCCTAACGATATTTACATGCAGATTTCCATCACCCGCATGACCATAACTGACTGTTTCAAATCCATACTGCTCTCCAATTTTCTTTACTGCTCTCAACACTAAGGGTAAATTAGCACGAGGCACTACAATGTCTAGTTCTTTTTTGTAAGAAAATGAACGAATAGCCGGATTGATACTGCGTCTCACTTTCCAGATAGCTTCCTTCTGTGCTTCTGAATCAGCCACTAAAATCTCTCCGGTATCAAATAATGACAATACCTCTCCTACTTTTTGTGCGTCCTCATATAGAATATCTTGCTGGCTGCCATCAAGCTCGACCAGCAAATAAGCCTCCTCCCCTTCTTTCATTTGAAAAGGCATCATACCAAGATATTTTGATGACCAAAGCACTGCATTTCTTTCCATAAATTCTAATCCGGATGGAGTGATGCCAGCTCTGAAAATGGCAGAAACAGCTTCACAAGCTTTTTCAGCTGATGAAAACGGAGCAAAAAGCAACAGCGATAACGGTGGATAGGGAATTAGTTTCAAAACAATTTTCGTTATCACCCCCAAAGTACCTTCGCTGCCCACCAATAGATGGGTAAGGTTATAACCTGTCGAATTTTTTAAAGTGTTGGCAGCAGTCCAGATAATATCTCCCGTCGGTAACACCAATTCCAGATTCAGCACATAGTCTTTGACTACCCCATATTTGACAGCTTTAGGACCTCCTGAATTGTGAGAAACATTTCCACCGATAAAACAAGATCCTTTACTGGCCGGATCAGGAGGATAAAAAAGCCCTTTTTCTTTGACAGCATCCTGGAGCACCTGAGTGATTACGCCCGGTTCGGTGGTAACTTGTAAATTTCGTTGGTCAATGTCAAGAATTCTGCTAAAACGCTGCATACTAAGCACAATTCCGCCGTGTGTAGCTAAGGCAGCAGCAGCCAAGCCCGTGCCCGCCCCGCGAACAGTGATTGGCAAAAGATGCTGATTACAATACTTCATGACACTGCTTATTTGCAAGGTATCTGCCGGAATCAATACCAAAGCCGGAAAAAATACCAGATCTTCGGTCTGATCAGATGCATAGTTTGCAAAAGTATCATCTTTTGCAGAAAGCACGAATGAGTCACCTAGTAGTTCGGTAAAATAATCAATATGTCGTTGATCCAGGTGCATATTAGTCAGTTAGTCAGTTAGTCGGTTGGTCGGTTGTAGTTGGCCGGTTTGTTTATTTGTTTAGGTGTATAGTTGTTTAGGTGTTTTAGGTGTTTAGGTGTTTAGAAGATTAAGATGGCTTCTATCTACCGCTTCTGTCGATGATCGAAGCAGATGCTTGTTGGGTGCCCATGACCAAAATATCCTGAATATTCACATGGGCAGGAGCGTCAGCCATGAAATAGATGATGTCCGCGATATCTACTGCTCTTAATGGAACAAATCCCTCGTAAATTTTTGCAGCGCGCTCTTTGTCCCCGAGAAATCTAACTTGCGAAAATTCGGTTTCTTCAACTGCACCGGGAGATACTTGTCCAACGCGAATACCATATTTATGAAGATCTATCCGCATATTTCTTGTAAGCGCATCAACTGCAAATTTAGTAGCACTATAGACATTACCGTTGGGATATGCTTCTTTTCCTGCCGTTGAACACAAGTTGATGATGTGCCCGGTTTTGCGATCGACCATTCCCGGTGAAATAAGTCTTGTCATGTATAAGAGCCCTTTAATATTGGTATCGATCATGGTATCCCAGTGCTCCGGATTTCCTTCGTTTACCGGATCCATTCCAATAGCTAAACCGGCATTGTTAATCAAAATATCAATAGCACGCCATTCTTTGTCGAGATCGTTTAATGTAGTTTGTATACTTCCAAAATTCCTGATATCAAAAGTCAAGATAATGCAGCCGCCCTGATACAATTTGTGGAAATTGTTTTGCAATTCGATTAGTCTATCCTCCCTTCTTGCTGTCAGGATCAGGTTGTAACCATTTTTAGCAAAAATTTCGGCAGTGGCTCTTCCAATTCCGGCACTTGCACCTGTGATCAGCACAATTTTCGCTCCTTTTAAGGGCTTGTACTTGTTTTGTCTCGGTTTTTCATCTGCAAAAGCAAAATTTTCAGATTCGTTAGCTATTTGGTCAGCTATTTCTTCCTCTTCATTAATTTCACTTAAGTCGGAATCTTCCAGATCCACAAAATCGACTGGCTGCATCTTTTCTTCCTCTTCCAGGTTATGCAGATTTATGGCTTCTCCTGCCCTCTTTACATCAAGAATCGTGTAATTTGTAAATGCCTGGTCATTTTCAGGTGTCGATAATTCCTCATTATTTTCACATGCCTCGAGGTAGTACCTGTTAGCAGTTGCATAATCGCCGGCTTTATGTGCAATTAAGGCCAAATCATAGTTGGCAAAAGGATGATTAGGATCCACTTTTAGCACTTTTTTAAAATATTTAATCGCTTTCTCGGTATCACCTCCTTCATTGAGAAATTCTGCATAAGTATTGATGAGCTCTGCATTTCGCTCATCAAAATCAATTGCTCTTTTGAAGTAGGTCTTGATGCTTTTTCTTTCTTGTGGAAAATGATTCATAAAAAGCCAGCTCAATTTGTGATATACTTTTGGAAAATATGGCGCTAATTCTACCACTTTTTCAAAGTGAGTACGAGCTTTTGCAAAATCACTTTGTAGTTCAGCTACCTCTGCACGTAAAAAATGAGCTTCCGAACTATCAATATTCCGGTATAAGATTTCGTCCAAATGCTTGGCTGCCAAATTAAGATTACCTTTCTGTGCTTCCATAAATGCACTTTGGAGTTCTGCTTTAATAATGTTGTTATCTGCCATAGAATCTATAGTGTTTTTACTAGCCAATTGTTTTATGAAAAATATATTTTCAGTTTGTTTACTGTTTTTATGTCTTCCTGAGACACTTTGATTTTTTGAAGGATTAGTACTTGTCACATTTTTCTTAACTTTTGAAGTTTTAGGCCGTTCCGGAAACGAAATCGATGCATCAATCTTATTACTTGGATTGGTAATATGCACAAAGAGCTCATCTACATCATCCAAAGATTCCTCCGTTAACATATCATCAATATCAACATATTTTCCGTAATTTTGTACTCGGTCTTCTTCTTCCTCTTCAGAAAGCACCTCGTCGACTATTTCGTTGATATTTGATCCCCCATTAGACGAACCTGGACGAGTAAAAAAATCGTCTTCATCGATTTCTTTAAGGCGATTAGAATTTTTTGGGACCGAATGCTCATGCAAATCATGCATTTTCAGAGCGAGATCTGCAGTTCTTTCCTCTTTTACATCGACAATTGCTACATCATTTGTAGTGTCAGTTTTATCAATGTCAACAAAATGCGTAGGCAATGCGGCCATGGTATCTTCCGAGTAGTTATCTGTACTATGCGCTGAGTTAACGAACTGCTGATCAGGCTGTTTTTCCGTTGCATCCTGTATTTGGAGTCCGGTCAACTGACCAAATTGTTGATAATTTCTGGCGATAAAATTTTCAAAGTAGTAAAAACCTGAATCGCGGACATTTTGTAAAAAATCACTAATTTCTGATGAAATTGACTTCACAAGTAGCATGTCTTCATAGGAAACGAAATTGTCGTTGTACTGCTTTTTTGTTTCTAAAAACTTTTCCTGCCAAAAATTCAGGTAAAACATCCACTGCGAAACACGTTCAATTTGGGTCGGAACTTTCACAATATTGCCATTCGGTTCTACTACAAATCCATCTGCTAGTACAACCGCCAGTTTTTTAAGTTTAAATGCATTTTGACTATTCCGATAAGCATTTCTCATACAATTCTGGCTCTTCAGAAAATTATCGGTAAGCAATAGGAAGCTCAGGCTACCGGAAGTCAAGGCTGCTTTTATGCTTTCTTCATTTTCTGCATTTACCAAGTGAAATATGGCTGCTGCTCCAGCAAGATCTTGCGTAAGCTTGTTGACTATCGATTGATTTTCAAGGCAATAAATAAAATTAAATTCGGTGTTCATGTATAATTGTTTGTTATTCTGCCATAAGATTACAGCCTCTTATATCACTATTGTCCAGCCTGCCCTTTATTTCAAACCCATTATTTTCATAACAAATTCCAATATCTTGTGTTGCGACAAATGCGCAAGAGTCTATGTTGGCGAGGTCGACAACCTGAATGGTTCCCATTTTACCAAATTGCTGAACGCACAATGGATCGGTAATTTCTGCTGTGAGTACTTTCATGGTCGGAGCCGGAAAAAATAAGCCATCTCCTTTAGAATAGGCTTGAGAAAGTAGTTCCGTCATTCCATATTCGGCATGAATTGTTTCCACATGAAATCCCAATTTTAATATTCGATGCAATTCTTCTTTGGTCAACTCCTCTCTCCTTCCTTTCATTCCGCCTGTTTCCATTACAATTATACTACTCAAATTTGGGTGAAACTCTTCGGCGTAATCAAGCAGCGCATAGCTCACGCCTAAGAGTATGGTAGGTACATTTTCTTCTGTCAATTTCTTGATCGTCTTATCTAAAAGCCGCAGATCATTCAAGAAAAAACCACTTTGAGCATATTTAGAACGTTTAATAAAACTACTGCACATGGCAACAAGTGACGAATCCGGTCTTTCCAGATAACTTGGCAACAATGCCAAAATGCATATATCTTCTATTGGACAATAAAAATGATTGAATGCATCGATAGAAATTTTTTCGTATAATTGCACATCTGCAACATGATGTTTAGAGTTAATTTGTCCGCTGGTACCGCTGCTGCTAAAAATAGTATCTGTGCTGAATGAACCGGTTTTAACTTCATGTGTTTTGAAAAAGGAAATAGGCAAAAAAGGAATGTTTTGAATTGATAAAACATTATCTATATTTACATTCAAACAGTCAACAAAGGCAGCATAAAGTGAATTGTATCGGTATTGAAAACGAAAAAGAGACAGCGCAAGCGCTTCAAAATCATTGGCTTTGATATTGATTATTTGTTCAATCAGCTTTTTTCTTTGTCTGTCGAAATCCATTCAATTTTTCGCAATATTATCATTTTTTTGCCATTTAATTCAATTGAAAAGTAAAAAAGTAGGAATGAAAGTCATTTTTTTATATTTTATTATTGGACTGCTGCTTTGGTCCGGATGCTCCAAAGCACCTGAATATCCGCTTGGACCGGTGATAGCTTTTAAAAAAATGAGTAAAAACAGAATGCTTCAATCTCTGGGGAATAAATACAGAGATAGTCTGTCGCTCACGATTGATTTCACCGATGGCGATGGAGATATTGGAACGCCTGAAAATCAAGGCAGAAGACCTGTAGATGCTTTTATTATTGACGCGGTTTCGGGTGATACCACCGACTTTTTCACACTTCCCTTTATCGCTTCTAAAGGCGCTTCCAAAGCAATTAATGGTGAAATAACTTTTGCAGTGTATACCAATTGTTGTGATGTACCTGATGCTATAAGATGTTTGGAAATATCACAAAAATATCCTCTGGACACTTTGTTTTACAAAGTAATAATTAAAGATAGAGCCGGCAACAAAAGCAATCCGATTTTCTTACCACCGATTCAGCTAATCTGCAACCAATAAAGTGGCAAATTTGCAATATTTCAATTTCCACTTCGTCTATCACCCCGATCAATCTTTCAATACAGACAGTCTAAAATAATAAAACAAAAATGGCGCAACGAAAAGGACCTTGGTCAAACGATGACGGAACCAAGGTAAAGTTTAATAGAGAAGAATTCAAAAAGGCAGTAAAGATATTTAGTTACCTAAAGCCCTACCGTTATCAATTCTTCATTGGGCTGCTATTATTGGGAATTTCGAGTATGGTCTTTATGATTTTCCCGCAGGCATCCGGTGAATTATTGGACATTGCTACCGGTACTTCAAAAAGAGGTTACACGCTCAACCAAGTTGGAATAGGGCTATTAATCATTTTAGTGGTTCAAAGTTTTATTTCCTACACGCGCGTCATGCTTTTCAACTACGTCAGTGAATACAGTATGGCGGACATCCGCAAAGCGCTTTATAATAAAATAATAACATTGCCAATCACTTTCTTTGAGAAAAACAGGATCGGTGAATTGACAAGCCGGACAACTAATGATGTACAGCAATTGCAAGATGCCTTATCATTAACACTGGCTGAATTTATTCGCCAAATCATCGTACTGATTGCAGGGTTTATCATTCTTTTTAGCCAAATGCCGAAATTATCCCTGATCATGTTTGGTACATTTCCGATTATCGTCCTAGCGGCAATTTATTTTGGCAAAAAAATTAGGAGATTTTCTAAAAAAAGACAAGATCAATTGGCAGAAAGCAATACAATTATTGAGGAAACTTTGCAATCGATTAACTCGGTTAAAGCATTTACTAATGAGTTCTTCGAAGCTGTCCGATACGGAAATTCGGTAGGGGAAGTCGTGAAAACATCGATGAAATTCGGACAAATGCGTGGTGCTTTCATTGCTTTTATAATTGCAATTCTTTTTGGAGCCATGTTTTTTGTATTGTGGCAAGGTTCGATAATGGTTCAAAATAAAGAAATGACGCCGGGAGAATTGGTGAGTTTCATCGTGATTACTGCGGTAATTGGTGGATCCATCGGAAGTATAGGTGATTTTTACACGCAATTGCTTAAAGCTGTTGGATCTTCAGAACGAATTCTCGAAATGCTCGAAATGCCATCTGAAGTTCTGCTTGATGAAGCACATGGGCCAAAAATACAATTTGAGGGAAATATTTGCTACAAAAATGTGCAATTCAGTTATCCAACACGCGATGATGTTGCTGTGCTAAAGGGTTTGGATCTTGACATCAAAGCAGGTACAAAGGTTGCATTGGTCGGAACCAGCGGTGGTGGCAAGTCAACGATTGTCCAATTACTCCTTCGCTATTACCCGCTAAATGGCGGAGAAATTACGGTAGACGGCACAAACATTAACGAATACAACATCACTACTTATAGAGAAAATATCGCGCTGGTTCCTCAGGAAGTCATATTATTTGGAGGAACTATCAAAGAAAACATAGGCTATGGAAAATCAAATGCCAGCGAAATAGAAATCATCGAAGCAGCCAAACAAGCCAACGCATGGGATTTTATTCAATCTTTTCCGGATGGTCTGGATACTTTGGTTGGTGAAAGGGGTGTAAAACTTTCGGGTGGACAGCGCCAGCGAATAGCCATTGCGAGGGCAATCCTGAAAGACCCGGCGATACTTCTGCTCGATGAAGCAACCTCCGCATTGGATGCGGAATCAGAACGTGTGGTGCAAGATGCGCTCAACAAGCTAATGGAAGGCAGAACCTCGCTGGTAATCGCACATCGTTTGGCAACTATCCGCGAAGTGGACTGCATCTATGTCATAGATAAGGGAATGATTGTAGAAAAAGGTACACATGAAGAATTGTCGAGCCAGGAAAATGGAATCTACAATAGTCTGGCAAAATTACAGTTCGACGCCAATGCGGCATTGGCATAGCAGAAAATCAATCTCCAAAAACGCAAATTGATCATCGCTGTTAATTTGCGTTTTTTTATGTCTTTACAGTTTTTCACGTAAAAACGATACCAGTTTTTCAACTGCTTTAGCTCGATGACTGATTTCCTTTTTTAGCTCTAATGGCATTTCTGCAAAAGATTGCTTGTAGCCATCGGGTATAAAAATGGGGTCATATCCGAAACCTTCCTTTCCAATGGAAGCTTTCTGCGCAATTTTACCGGTCACAATTCCCTCAAATATATGAGTGTCACCGTCCAGAATTAAGTAAATAACGGTACGAAAACGCGCAGTTCGATTTTCCAGATCAGACATTTCGCTTAGTACTTTTGCGATATTCGAATCATTGTCTCTGGATCCGCTATAATGTGCGGTATCAACACCGGGCTTTCCATCCAAAGCTTCGATTTCTAATCCGGTGTCTTCTGAAAAACAATTTACAGCGTACAATTTGTGAATGAACTCAGCCTTTTGCCTGGCATTTTCTTCTAATGTCCTAAAATCTTCCGGTAGCTCATCCATATGGTTCAAAAAATCAAGCGTCTTAATTTCTATTTTTCCATCAATCTGAGCATTAAGTTCCCTGACTTTGTTGGCATTTCGGGTGGCAAAAATAAGCGGTTCCATTGGGTTGAGATTCATACAATAAAAAAATATTAGTTGCCACTTATACTAAATCATAAAATAAACTACTCATCATATCAAATTATCAAAACAATCTTTCAGTGAGAATGGCAATCATCTAATAGTGCAAAATTACTTATATTCTAAGCATTTTCTGTGAACATTTACGAAATTTGGTTAAATATTCACTTTTTAGACTAATGCACTTGCATTATGTGACTAAAGCAATTAGTTTTGTGCCCGATTAATTTTTTAACGTTTTTATTACGCATTAAATGAATAAAATTTTCCTGACAGCTTGTCTTATTTTAGCATCTGTTTTTGTAAATCTTTCTACTGCCCAGTCCCTCTCCTCCTTCATCCCTGAAGTCAATGTTGCAAAAGCCTTAAGTTCGATTACCAATGATGAATTCAATTGGGCGTTTTATGAAGATGCAGAGCATAAAAAGTACTTTATTGATCTTGAAAAACTACACATTTATCTCGATAAGATCGAAATAATCAACGCAGAAAACAAAGTAGTTTTTACTGATAACCTCTGGAATCTTCCGGCAGAAGCTTTGTACGAACTTGACGGTTCTTCCTTTCCCACAGGCGAATACACGATCAGATTGTATTCTTTAACAGAAGAAACAAAAGATGTGAAAATAGTGATAAGTGATTATTGAATAATGATCAATTGAATTTTTTATCACTTCCGAATTCTTCGATATCAAATAGTTTTCGATTTGAAAGTTTGGTCATCGACTTCTGGTAATTGTCAGCGATTATTATATTCTTCTGTTATTTTACAGCAGAATCTATTGTTTTCTGCCTAAAGTAAAAAGTTTTTTTTAAGAGGCGTATATTTTACTGAATTTTCATTTAATCCTACATTTTGACCAGTTTTATACAAGTTTGGGCTTCACTATTTCCAATCATCATCAGATAAACACCTGCAGTAAAAGTAGTCATATCTATAGAAAAATCACCTCTATCTTTTGCTTTTTCCAATATAAGCTTGCCTGTCAGATCTTTAACCTGGACAATACTGTTTTTGAGCGAAATTGGGTTCCCTTCAACGGTAACAGAAACAATATCTGCCACAGGATTAGGAGATGCTGTCCATCGAAAATTAGCATGCGGATTCAGATCATTAGATCCTGAAACAAAAGGTTTCTTCAAAATTACAAATACCAAAGTTTCGCTTTCTGGCAGTTGGGTAAAGGTAAATTTCTGTAAGCCGGTAACTTCTACCGAGTCTATTAAACCACCATATCCATAAAGCAATATTTTTGACGCATCTTTTGGCAAATCAACTGTAAATGCCGTACCATTAATATTACTCCAGCGGTAATAATTCTGCCATACCCACATGTCTTTTTTACCATCTGTAAGTTTATAGATACCTGAATTGTTCGGATCGATGTACGTAAAATTCATACCAGCACCAAGTTCCATAGCGAGCTTGAATGTTTGTCCTTTGAGATTAGGCACATAAGGAAACAATTGATTACACATACCATAAGTAGAATCATTTTCGACCGTGTGAAACAAATTCCACACCAATGCAAATTCAGTTGCATGAGACGAGCCATCACTTTTTACCGCACCTATATTATTCCATATACAAGTAAATAGTCTTTTTGCAGATTCATTTTCGTTTATTCCCAGTGTATTTGCTTTATAGCCGAATTCTGTAGTATAAAATTGGATCGGTCGCTTAATCCCGATTTCTTCCTGGATCTCATTAAAATCTGCTTGAGCAGAATATCGCCAATAAAATTCATTTTTTTTATCGACTATAGGTGCATAAGTATTGTCATTGTAAGTGTGTATGTCAAAGCCCGCCAATTTCCCATTGTTAATCAAATCTACTATAGCTGTGGCATATCCATTGGCATTATTCCAACTATAAGCATTTTGTGATGCCCATCCTCCAGGTATTGCACTCAACCCTGAAGCGATGGAATGTATGCCGTCGGCCAATCCTTCCAATGCATCATGATAATTTTCCGGACCTGCTAATTTCGTTTTGGGGATATAGGGAGTATTGATATCTGGTTCATTGATTGCTGAATACACAGAAATACCCCAGTTTTTTATGTTTTTAGAAAGCAGATAAGGTGAATTTGGTCTCCACCGCTCAGCAAAACTTCTACCTATTTCATACCACTTAGCGTTTGATCCCAAAGCATTGTACCAACCATAGTATTCAAAAAGGATCATCGGTGTAATTCCACCTTGATACAATAAAGTCATGATACTGTCAATGGATGATGGATTGCCCAATTTGGTATCTGGATTGAAATAGTACGAAGGGTACAAGCTAATCCTGGTTCTTTTTGCACCCGTAAAATTCAAGGCATTTATCTGATGCATTTCTACATCTGTTGTTTTTCCATTGGTAAAATTGCCACTTCCAGTCAAGTAGGTAATATCTTGTGCAATGCTATTGCCTGCATAAACAAAAAACACCGTACTGAGCAAGACTTTTAAAAAAATTACTTTGGTCATATTGGTTGATTTTTACCTTGTGCAAAGGTATCATATTTGTATTTAGATAAAATTTCGGAGGAGTTTATAATTTCTATATTTTTGAAAAATAATTAAATTAATTTTAATGAACAGTTGATTCGACATATTTTGAACGGATGGATTTGAGTCCATCCAAGCATTTTATTTCAAGCAAAGGCCGCCAAGGATTTTTGCCTGCGTATTAAAAAATTATTTAGTAAAATAAACATCTTAGAAGAAAGCACTGCGCAATTTGTGTTCTCCGAAACTTCAGTATTTACTATAAATATAGATTAGCCTAATAATTCCTCATTGGAATAAAATCTCAAATACTTACCATAAATCTTTGAGGGAGATAATTCCTTAATGCTCAATATCACAGATAGATAAATGAACTGCGCACACTACGAAAACTTAGTTGTTGTATGCAGCTCATTGTTCAAACATTTCACATTTATAAAATTAATTTCCTTTATCAAAAGGAACAAATTAGGTAATACTAAAATTAACTTCAACAGCGATAGGAACATAGGGAATGGATGGCTTGGATGAAAAATTTATAATTGCATTTGAAAAAACTTCTGAAAAGATTGAATGGCCAAAAGCATACTCTCGTTATAATAATTTCATCTTAATAGAACCGAACATTATTTTACCATCAAAATCGAACATGTCTCTATTTTCTTTGGATTTTGCTAAAATGAAATTATTCTACGTTTAGAGTTATAAAGTACTTTGGTAGCTTATTGTATTACTTTTATTTACTTCGAACGCAATTTAAAGTAGTCTCAATTTTGCTTTAGCATAATTGTTTACTTTTAACGGAAATATAATGGCCACAAAAGCTTGAAGATAATTTTGTGTATCTAGGTCTTTCAGGCTTATACTTAAGCAAAAAGTTAAGTTCACACCAAAAAGTTATTAGAAAAAAGAAAATATAGTAGAATCAAAACAGTACAATTTGTCCGTTACACTTATTTAAACAATCCCAAAAGGATATTTAAATCAATGCAGTACTTTATAACTAGTGTCCCAAAAAAAAAGGTCAATATTCCAGAAAAATTTATCCTTTAGCTACTGAACTCCGCAAAAATATTGAGCATTTAGCATTGATCATTGATCATTGATATGTAAAAACTCTAGATCCCGTCCTTGCAAAATATCCTGAATATTGTACATCGTTTCGATATCCGGAAATACACCGCGACCGAATTTTTCTGCGACAACCTGATTTTCTACTCGGTATAATGGCAACATATACTTAAGTTTTGTTTCCGGAAGGATCAAATAGGGGGTGAGAAATGCATTACAGCCGGACGCTGCTCCCCCAGTCTCCTGTCCAATGAATCTTGCTCGATTGTATTTTTTGAGGTAAGCTGCAATACAGGTTGCAGCTGAAAATGTACCTCCATCAATTAATACTTCTAACGAACCATCAAAATGCCATTTTTTCCTGGGTTTGAACTGGACCATTAAATTAAATCTGGATTTGTTTGAACGATCTCTTATGACATGCGGTAGCAATGGGAAAAATGCTTCTGTTATACCTACAAATTTTCTCCCAACCAGGTGATCTTTAAATGGAATGTACTTCTTTTCCCTCCAAATCAAAATATGGTCACTGCTGTCCAGTAAATAACCCAGCAGTACACCGGGATTGAGTAAAAAACCTCCCCCATTGCCGCGGAGGTCAATTACTAATTTGTTTATTTGATGCTTTTTTAAATATCTAAAAGACTTGCGATAAAAACGATTGTAACCAAAAACTTCTTCAGCGTACAAATCCAACACGGCAACTGTACTATCTTTTTCATACAGAAAAAATCGGTTTCGATCATTTGTATAAATTGACTTTTTGGGTTTTCCTTTCGTAAAAGGTAAAGAATCACTCAGCATCGCCGCTAATCTTGTAGAAACTGCGCGGTTAAGTGTGTCCTTGATAATCAAATGAAAAGTATCCTTTTCCGGATAAAATCGATTGTATTGAAATTCTACGTTGTGTTGAAAAGCGTATAGCCGGTTGCTGCCGTTCCATCCATCTGAACCGTTGGCCTCATACATGGTTTTGAAAATATCACCAACAGCAATACCTTCGATCTCCAGAATTTGCATTCCCTTTCTTAAGCTGCTATCCTTACTGAAATTGCTGAGTATATACAGCTGAGAATCCACAAAGCACAAATCAAGCGGAATCATTTTATAAGGTCTGTTTTTGAAATATTTCTGCCTCCGATCCGAACTACTGATTCCGGAGTGACCACATTTGATTATTTCAGTCACTTTCATCAGCTGATTTCGGAATTGCCTTTCGGTGAGTGAATCATTCAAAGTCGCCAGATATAAGTTAAAGTACCGCTCAACACTGTCTTTGGGCGTGTACAAAAACGCTCCCGGATGAAATTGTTCAATAGCCGTACGGAGCAATTGAAAGTCTGTTTGCAGCTGTGCAGGGCTAAACTTTTGATCCGGATTGTACGCAATTTTTCTTTGTGAAATCGAATTGTTTACAAAAAAAACAGAAATCAGTGCGATGCATGAGCACTTCGCTATTATTTTGCTTAGTTTTGTACTTCGATATTGATTAAAATTCATGAATTGCTCACTGTTTGTATACTGACCACTAGATGCGTCTAACTATTGCGCATCAAGAAACAAAGATCAACAAAGTAAGCGCATTATTTACAATTTTGCGCTAGAATTGTCTGTCTTTCACATTTTGCCCGAATAAATAGCGATTTATGGCAGTATCCAAAGAGATCGATATAATTATAAGCATACCAGGAATCAAGGTCTATATTTTTTTTTCAGCAAATAAGTAAGGAAGAATTTGTTGTATGAGTAAAATTTAATTTAATTATGAGCAATATTATAAAATCATCATTCCTGTTTGTTCTGGCAACTATTTTAGTTAGTTGCAAAGATAAAAAAGAGGAATCGACAAGTAGCACTGATGAAACGGTGAGCGTCCGCATCGCCGAAATACAATCGCAGAATGCTGCTGAAGCTGTTGTTGCATCAGGAATAATTGCCTCTTCTAATGAAGCAAGGCTGGCATTTAAAACCGGGGGAATAATAGCCGGGATATTTGTTAAAGAAGGTGACCAGGTGAAAAAAGGTCAATTACTTGCTCAGCTTAACCTAACCGAGATCAATGCTCAAGTTAATTCTGCCAAAGAGGCTTTTTCCAAAATGGAAAGAGATAGAAAAAGGGTAGAAAATTTATTTAAAGACAGTGTGGCGACCTTAGAACAGTTTCAAAATATTCAAACTGCCTTTAATGTAGCCAAACAAAATCTCGACATTGCCAAATTCAACCAGAATTTCTCTGAGATCAGGGCGACTACCCATGGCAGGATCATAAAAAAAATCATGAATGAAAGTGAATTAATCGGACCCGGCATGCCTGTTTTTTATCTGAGTTCTGACGGAGCTAAAGATTGGGTGATAAAAGTAGCTGTAAGTGATAAAGATTGGGTCAGATTAGTCAAAGGAGATCAGGCGAGTGTGGCGATCGACGCTTTTAAAGCCGAATCATTTACAGCGGTGGTGAGCAACAAGGCTCCTTCGATTGACCCACAATCAGGACTCTATCCAATTGATTTGACATTCACAAGATTACCTACGCAAATGGCCTTGGGACTATTTGCAACTGTTAAAATCCAGCCGGCAATCGAACGAAAATACCTTACAATCCCGATCGACGCAGTAATCGAAGGAAATGGAAACCACGCTTTCGTCTTTGTGGCAGATCAAGGAAAGGCAAGGAAATTAAATATCGAAACGGCAGGTATTAAAGATGGTTTCGTACTGGTATCCGGTGGTTTGGCTGTCGGTCAAAAAGTAATAACTGATGGGTCCGCCTATCTGAAAGATGGAAGTATGGTTAAAATTGTAAATTAAATAATTTTTCTAAAAGTCAGATTTACACGGACTGCTTTAACTTTAAGTTGCTTGGGAACAGCGTGCTTCCAGTAATGCTGAAGCGCTCCTTCCATGAGCAAAAGACTACCCGGTCTAAGTAAAATTTCAATTTTTTCCTGTAGATTGGCATTTCTTCGGAGCAGAAATCTTCGCTCAGCACCAAAATTAAGCGATGCAATCACAGGATTTCGTCCAAGTTCAGGTTCGTCATCAGCATGCCAGCCCATATGGTCACTGCCATCTCTGTAGGCGTTCATTAAAACTGAATTGAATTCAGCTTTAGAAAATTTTTCGACATCTGATTTCAATTGCAACAATCGCTCGTCCCAAGGCTTAGGTTGCATATTCAATCCTGAATAGGTATAGGATTTCCCTTCGTCAGCAAACCAGCAGGTAAATCGCGGTTGCAGCACTTTTTTTCCAAACATGTATATAGCATCTTGACGCCAGGGTATATTTTTCCAGGAATTAGTATTTAGTTCCTTGATATTATTTAAAACTGGATTTCCATCAGTGCTTTTATCAGTTTCCATAAAATACCGAAGCAACTCGGCTGCCTTACCTTCCGGAATAAAATCAGGTAAATAGATCAATTTTCCGTTGGGAATCAGCAGTTCAAATATCGATCCTGTCGGGTTATTACTTATTGTATAGTTGGAATCTGCCGGCAATCGGATCCAATCATTTTGACCGAAAATATCTAAGCTCATAACTTTCCCTGTTTTTTTAAATCCAGGTAATATTGCATTTCTCTGACAATCAGTGCGGTAGTATACGCATCTGATTTGAAAAACATACGATTTTTAATCACAGTGCCGCCAGAAAAGAAAACACCTCCTTTCCAATATGTCCCTAACTCTTGACTTTCTAATTTTTGCTTAATCAAGAATTGCACTGCCTTCTCAATGGCTACTTTCGTGCCTAATTTTTCAAAATTACCGGCAAAGAGCATAGCATATAGTGCATTGGCTGTGGATTGCACTTTGTCTCCATGATTAATTTTTCTGCTCGAAGCAAAGCAACCGTTTTGTTTTTGCTTTTGAAGCAAAGATAGTATACATCGCTCCACATCTTTTTCAAAAATGCTGAGTCCGGAAGCATAGGTATTAACCAAATTGTAGGGCAATTGGAAATTATTGGGATAATAGATTATCACTTTCCGGGGATTTTTCTTAGAAAGGCAATGCTGCACGTATTTTATGGAAGCACCGGCATGTGGGTTTTGCAAAAGTTCATCATTAAGTGCGAGGTAAGACAAAACGTTCAAATTTACGATCAAATCAACATCATTGGTACCATATGGCATATAAGACTTTCCAAAATGTGGATAGGAGGCACTTTTGGGAAGTAGAAAGAAGCCAGTGTGCAGCAAAATTTGAAAAAGTCCGGGGTGTTTATGATGATATTCAGGACCTGTAAAAGTTAAAAATGCACCGGTGTTGCGAGGAATACCGCTGATCCAGTTGTACCAATTGTAATTTTGTCTGTTTAGGTCAACAAATGAATTTGCATAAACAGATAAAAGCGGGACCTTAATTTTTTTATCGATTTTATGTTGCAGATAGAAGGCAGTATAAGCTGCAGCAATGTCATCCACGTCAGCATACAAATTTGCAGCATTTTGCAGGAAATCCGAATGCAATGGATAAGTACTTGGCCTCCTGACCCATCTGAAATCATTTTTGTCTTTTTTATTGCTGTGAAGGTATGCATGCCAGAAATTATAAGTCTCATTCATTCTGTAAGGCTCCAATGCGCCAAAAGCAAGATGCAAGACAGGTCCTAATCTTTTAAACTTCGAAGTATCACTCAAAAATAGCGCAGCAAGGTGATTGTGGGTGTTGCTCAGCATAAAACTATTGGAATCTTCGTAATCCGCTCTTGAAGTAAACAAAAACATCGGTTTTGACAAACCCATGGTTGAATGCCATTCGCCTTTGAAATGAACATAGTCTGTCGTATCGTATTGTGATCTCACCAAAAAGTCAACTGAATTGCTGATAAGCTTTTCTATTTCAGCTTCAGCATGCGATTTCTGTGCGAAACCACAATAGTTAAGTTGCAGCAAAACGAAGAAAAAAATGTTAAAGCGCATTCAAGTTTTCAATTTCTTTTCCTGTAAAAATAAGCAAAAAAATGAAATTTGGTAAAATACAAGTACATTTGCCAGCTCTAATTTTTTTTCACAAACTGCGCTTTTTCAAAATGACACCACATCCTTTTTGACTGAGACCTAATGTGATTTATCATATATGAAAACAATTTACTTCATCCTTTTGTCCCTTTCTTTTTCATACCTGGCAGCTGCGCAGCAAGACAGCGCTGCGCTGCAAATGAAAAGATTAGGAATCGAGGCTATTCAATATGAAGAGCAGGACTCATTGATTCCGATGGTCATCTCAACCACGAGAAGTCCCCTGGCACTTAGTCAGTCGCCCTTTGAGACCTATATAATTACACAAGAAGAGATTTTTCAATATGGTTGCAATACTTTAATCGACGTTCTTAGACTAATTCCCGGGCTCATGTGCTCAAAAATTGGATCTGCGATTGAAGGTGAACTGTTTACCGTCAATGCGATGAATGGAAACAGCAATTTTCAAATTCTAATCAATGACGCTCCTTTGCGCTCCTTTAGCACCAAAGGGATGTCTTTGGGTGCTCAATTGCCGATCAAGCAAGCCGAGCGCATTGAGATTCAATTGGGTTCTGCCACCGCAGCTTATGGATACCAGGCCGGCGGTGGAGTAATTAACATCATTCTGAAACAAAGTGAACGCCCGGTTTATACAAGCGCTGAACTCAATTTCGGCAAAAATAACTACAACAATATAGATGTCAATTTTGGAGGCAAACTTGGAAAGGGCAAACACATTGGGAGATTTAATATTTATGGTGGTTATACCCTATTAAATAATCGCCCCGTCAATGGAGATTCTTCCAACTATCTGCCACAAACCTATAATCCATCAAAAAGTTATTTAAAACACCCCAACGGAAATGACTGGAATAATCTTGAAGAAGCATTTTCCATCGGCAATTATGCGCTGCCCCATTTCAGCCGGTACGCAGGTTTTCACTTCAATTATCGTGCATTTTTTATTTCATACGATCAGCTTTCAAGAAAAGACCACAGTTCGATGGGTTTAAATCCGTCTGTACTCCGCTATAAAGATGAATCAAGTTTCTTCCAGGATTACATCAACACGGTCAGTATTGGCTGTAATTTGAGCTCGAAGAATTATAATTTTAGAATGAGCAGCGGCTGGATGAGATATAAAACTAATGAAGCATCTTCTGCTTTTTATTATGCTCCACAAGCTGGGATATTTTTAGATTCAATTTTGGTTTCAAAAATTCCAGCTTCCAGCAGGTTATTGTATGCAAAATCAAGAGAAAAGCTTAGCGAGAGGCAAAAATACTTTTCAGGTACGGAAACAAACATACCTTTTCAGATTAGTTTTGATCGCAAATTTGCTAAAAACTTCCATTTTGGGTTGAGCTCGATTGACCAGGTGGTATTTTATCAACCACAATTTTATTATGGTCAGTCTTTAAAAAGCAGGGCAAAAGACACGCTCGATTTTGGATTTATTGAAGGCAATAAGTTCTCTTTAGCAGGTTCAATTATGGGAAAATTGTACTATCAGTCTCCCGAAACCTTTGCTTTAGTAGATTTTAGTTCCGGGTTTGTCACGCAAGGCAATGATCTTAATATCACAACATACAGGAACCTGAGATTGGGACTCCAACAAAAAATAAAGTTTAGAGGCACAAATTACATGCTTAAAACCAATTTCAATCGTTCTCAGTTACCAATTAACCAGTATCTCCTGGACAATGAGATTTATACCTACACTGCTTTGAATAATAATTCCAGCTGGAGCCAAAAATTTGAAAGAAGAAATTTCAATCCCAATGCGCAACCACAGCAATTACAGGAGTTTCAGGTAGCGATACAAAAATTCAAGTATTACGCACAAACGCAGCTGCAATATCAATATCGCAGCATCAATAGACTGGCAATTTATAAACCATTCGTAGCTTACGATAAACTGCCCGCCGACGCCCCAAACGTTGATGCGGTAGCTATCAGGGCTTTTACCAACGGCTTTGACTTTAGTTCTACTGATCAAACAACTTTCCACCAGATTAAATTCTCTACAGTTTTTAACCTGGATGGCATTAATCATATTAATAACTTGTGGAGGCGTGGAATTTTTAATTTTCGGTATGCTTTTACTTACCAATGGGGCTCAGAAAACATAAGCAATAAAAAGTACGCTTATGTAAGAATATTACCGAAAAGGGTTTCTCAATTGAGTATGTATTTTAACCCCTTCACTAAGCTGTCGCTTGGAATGACCTGGAATTATTATTCACAATTCTACACTGCTTTGGCTTATATGCAGGTAAATCCCCAAGCGACAGCGGCTTCGCATCAAATAGACCTAATTGTAGACTACTCATTGAATGACAACTTGAAACTGAAGGTTAAAATAAACAATGCATTCGATCGCAATATATTCGGAATTAATGCCACTGAAACTCCGGATGATTTACAGTTTAACATGCAGCAAGGCAGATTTACGCAGATCGGCATTGCTTACAATCTGGACTATAAGCCCAAAAAGAAAGAAAAGAAGAAAGCACAGAAAAACCTGGAGCAACAATTGTCTAATGATTTTAATTTAGAATTTGGGAATTAATGAACAAGGTGTTTTTTTTGATATATCTGGTATTATTTTCATTCAGTTTGGTAGCTCAAACCGAGGACTCAGAAATCAATCCCAAAAAAATGAGCGATAGCACAGAAGTAATTTCTTTGATTCGCGAAGCACAAGCAAACCCCAACCACAAAGAAAAAATGCTTGTGGCAGAAAAAGCATTGGAACTTGCCAGAAATCAAAATTACAGTAACGGCATTGCAAAATGTCTCGGTATACTCAACGAACAGTACAAAAAAGGAGATGATGCGCTAAAAGCACTGAGTTATGCGCTTGAAACTTTGCACAACCTAAAAAAAGAGGACATTACTGAAAAGAAATATTTCATGTATATGCTGATTGCCAATATCTACCTCGATTATGGAAGCAATAACAAAGCACTTGATTACTTCCTCAATGCAAATAAAAATTCCGGTTTTTTAAGTCAGTTAAACAGAGCAAGATTATTCGAAAAAATAGGTGATGCATACGCTGGATTGAATCAAAGTCAAGATGCCAATCATTATTACAACAAAGCCATAGATTTGCTTGAAAATTACCATGAAGAACAATTGATATTGCAGAAAATTGCTGATTCCTACCTAAAAAATGGCAAAACAGAACAAGCAGTTCTGGCTTTTAATTACATAAAAGAAAAAGCGAGTAAAAATAAAGTTGAAAAAGACATCGCCATTGCAGCAAACAATATCGCAACAATTTACCATTCCCAAAAGAAATATGAACAAGCACTACCCTATTTTACCAACGCGCTGCAATTTGAAAAGTACCTGCCAGATCAAACACTTCTCATACTTTACTCCAACCTGGGGATTGCTCAACAGAATTTAGGAAATGCAAAAGCGGCGATTCAATACCTGACAAAAGCGATTGAACTAAGCAGTAAACTTCGGAAACCAAATGAACAAACAATCCTAAACAATATTTTAGCCAATATTTACCTAGCACAGAAAGATCTATTTAATGCGCAGAAATACAATCTTGAAGCAGAAAGATTATCGGGCAAGGCCAAATTGGAAGCCAAAGCGGATGTTTACAGTACCGCAGCTATTATTTATCAACAATTATACGAGTATGAAAAGGCATTTGATTATTATAAAAAATACCTTGAACTAAAGGATAACTTGCTTTTGTCTGAAAGAGCTTCTCAACAAGATTTGCAACGACAGGTCTTCTTACTTGAAAAACAGGAAAAGGAATTGCAGCTAAGTTTGATTAATAAAGACGTGCTTGACCTCAACCTCAAACAAATGAAATTGCAGCGAGAAAAACTGCAACTGGAATCGGCAAAACAGGCTAAGGAACTTGAATTCCTAAAGCAATCGCAAGAAATGAATGCAACGAGTTTGCGAAATAAGGAACTGGAAAAATTGGAAGCGGAGCAAAAACTTGCGCTGTTGAACAACAGCATTGCCGCGATCGAAAAAGATAATTCACTGGCGGCACTCAAACAAAATCAAGCGCTTCAACTGGTTCAGCTAGCGCAAGAAAAATCAGAAAAAGAAAGGAATCTACAAGCAATTTCTCTACTTACCAAAGACAAGGAATTATTGACAAAGACCAATCAACTTCTTTCACAAACTGCCGCTTTCAAAGAATTGGATTTAAGCAGTCAGCGCAATTTCAGAAGGTATGCTTATGGACTTGGTGCCTTGTTGCTGGTTATTTCCCTATTGATTTTTCGTGGACTTCGAAATGAAAGAAAAAACAACAAACAATTAGAAGCCAAAAATTTAGAAATTGAATCCGGCAGACTCGAAACAGAAATCGAACGTCAGAAAGCAGAAGGTCTGTTGCTTAATATCTTACCCGATGAAATTGCCGATGAATTGAAAATACATGGAAAAGCAGCACCTCGGCATTACGGTAAGGTCACCGTCATGTTTACTGATTTTTCAAATTTTACAAGCATTGCCAGTACCTTGTCACCAACAGATTTGATAACGGAACTTAATGAGTGTTTCATATTTTTCGATGATATTATCGAAAAATATGGATTGGAAAAAATTAAAACCATCGGCGACTCTTACATGTGTGCCGGTGGAATCCCATCCGCTAACGACAGCAATCCCTTCGACACAGCCAAGGCAGCGCTTGAATTGCAGCACTTTGTTACTTCCAGAAATCAAATAAAGAAAAAAGAAGGAAACCCCTATTTTCAAATGAGAATTGGAATACATACCGGTGAAGTAGTCGCGGGAGTGGTAGGAAAAAGTAAATTTGCATATGATATTTGGGGCGATGCAGTAAACCTTGCAAGCCGAATGGAATCAACATGTCCTGAAAATCAGATTAATATCTCAGAGACAACATTTCAGCTGATAAAAAACCAGTTCAATTGTACGCCAAGAGGTGAAATAGAAGCGAAAGGCAAAGGGAAAGTAATGATGTACCTTTTGGAAAGTGAAAAAATAGTGTCTTAAAAAACCAAGCATTTAAACACGATGAATCAACTTAGTCAATTATTTCCAAGCGAAAACCAAGTTCCTGTAGAGTGGAAAATGGACCAACCTTTTCATCAAAAACATTATCTCGTTAATGGAGAATTGAGAGAATGGAAGGGCGAAATGCAAGAGGTTGTATCCCCTATCTATATCAAAACAGAAACCGGCCTGCAACCCAAAATATTAGGTTCGTATCCGCTTATTTCAGAGGAAGCAGCAATGGAAGCTTTGCAAGCTGCCAATCGTGCTTATGACTATGGTCGCGGAGAATGGCCGACGATTTCGGTAGAGCAAAGAATCCTTCACGTCGAAGCATTTGTACAGCAAATGAAAGGTATGCGCGATCATGTGATTCGCTTCTTGATGTGGGAAATTGGCAAAAATCTTGTCGATTCAGCCAAAGAATTTGACAGGACGCTGCAGTACATTCTGGACACCATAGAATCACTAAAAAAAATCGATAGAGAGGGATCTCAATTTATTTTAGCTGAAGGAGTAATCGCTCAGATTCGTCGTTCACCTGTAGGAACGGTACTGTGCATGGGACCATTCAATTACCCATTGAATGAGACGTTCACCTTATTGATTCCTGCCTTGATTATGGGCAATACTCTGGTTTTTAAAGTGCCTCGTCAAGGCGCATTGGTCCATGAACCTTTTCTAAAAGCTTTTGCTGAGTGCTTCCCCAAGGGAGTGGTCAACGTAATTTACGGTCATGGTCGGGTTGTTATTCCTCCAATGATGAGTAGCGGAAAAGTAGATGTGCTAACGCTTATTGGTTCCAGTAAGATGGCCGACAATTTGCGAAAATTGCACCCAAAAACCAACCGATTGAGAGCTGTTTTTGGTTTGGACGCAAAAAATGCAGGAATTATCACTGAAAATGCAGATTTGGATCTTGCCGCTAAAGAATGCGTATTGGGAGCCTTGAGTTACAATGGTCAGCGTTGCACAGCCCTGAAGATATTCTTTGTTCACAAAAATATCGTCGCTGTTTTTATCGAAAAGCTTAACGTAGAAATTTCCAAATTAAAACTGGGAATGCCATGGGAAGAAGGTGTTAACATCACACCTGTGGCTGAGCCTGATAAGCCCCAATACCATCGAACCTGTATCGACGAAGCAATCCAATATGGAGCTAAAATAATGAATGAAGGAGGAGGAAATATTGAGCTTTCGTTTGTGACACCAACGGTCTTATATCCGGTGAATGACAAAATGAAAACCTATCATGAGGAACAGTTTGGACCAATTATTCCAATTACATCCTTTGAAAATATTAGCGAACCGATTGATTATATTATTCAATCTGAATATGGACAACAAGTAAGTATTTTTGGATCTGATGCACATGAAATTGCGAAACTGGTAGACCCCTTGACCAATCAGGTGTGCCGCGTCAATATCAATTCGCAATGCCAGCGCGGACCCGATGTTTTTCCTTTTACCGGCAGAAAGGACTCTGCGGAAAGAACCTTGTCGGTACACCATGCGCTGATGGCTTTTTCAATCAATACCATGATTGCAGCAAAAGCAACTGAAACAAATAAGTCAATATTGAATGAAATTATCAGCCATAACGAATCGAATTTCATTTCAACACGATTTATATTTTAAATGCCGATAAAATCTCGCAGACTTTATCGACATTTATTTAAATTATTTACTCAGAAAGTAGCGCTTATGCGATAGAAATCAACAGCCTAGAGGTGTTGACTGTTGATTTTATTTCAATTTATCTACCGTCGTTCGAACTGTTTGAATATACATTTTCAGATAATCAGGAACTTGATTTTGATTTGCATCAGGATCCACATACCATTTTTTGACAACGCCATTCTTTTTTAGTTCAAAGTAAATGAGGCCTTGATCGTGACAATCTGGACAACCAAGCGTTTCAGCTTCTGACTTTATTTTGTCGTAGGGAAAAGTCTTGCATAGTTCTTCAGCCATCGCCAGTTTAGCATTACTTAAAGGCTGCGATTTAAATTTCACAACTTCACCTCTAACAAAATATTCGTTATCGTCCTCAAATAGTTGCGAAGTAGTTAGCTTAAAAAGTTGAGTACAATTCCCAGCGCAAAATCCAAAAGTAGTACCAAAAATCAAGTAATCATCAGAAGATAATAGCACACAAGAAGATTTCTCTATTTCTTTTTCTTTGTGGCATCCGGTTATACAAACATATAAAAATAAGGTAGTCAGCAACAATGATTGTTTCATAATATGGTTTTTTAAAATAGAATATCTCTACAATTATAAGACGAAACAAAATAGAAATAAGTTGGCAATGCCTTGAAATTACCTTAGTTTAATGCTGATTTTTTATAATAAATGCTTGTATCTTTACCTTAAGTTTAAAAAGCATATAAATTCAATACATGAGCGCAATACATAAGTGCATTATTATCGGATCAGGACCGGCGGGTTATACAGCCGCAATCTATGCCGCAAGAGCGGGTTTACAACCAATTGTTTACACAGGAAAAGAACCCGGTGGCCAATTGATGATAACAACAGAAGTTGAAAATTTTCCGGGTTATCCTGATGGAGTTCAGGGACCTGAACTAATGGAAGATCTTCGCAAACAAGCAGAAAGATTTGGTACGGTGGTCAAATACGAAATGATTACCAAAGTAGATTTTTCAGCACCAGTTAAAAAAATCTGGACAGAATCCAATGAAGAATTGCAATCGTATGCTGTTATTATTTCGACCGGTGCCAGTGCAAAATGGCTGGGACTGGAGTCAGAACAAAGACTGAGCAATAAGGGAGTTTCTGCCTGCGCAGTTTGTGATGGATTTTTCTATAGAGGACAGGAAGTTATCGTAGTTGGTGGCGGTGATACAGCCGCAGAAGAAGCAACCTACCTTTCAAAACTTTGTCCTAAGGTGCATCTCATCGTGAGAAGAGATGAAATGAGAGCTTCAAAAGTAATGCAGGAAAGAGTAATGAACAATAAAATCATAGAAATTCATTGGAATACGGTAACAGAAGAAATTCTCGGAACCGAAGCTGTCGAAGGTGCGCGCATCCGCAACACAAAAACCAATGAAGTTAAAGTAATAAAAGGCAATGGTTTCTTCGTCGCAATCGGACACGAGCCAAACACCTCCATATTCAAGGGAATTTTGGACATGAACGAAGCGGGTTACTTGGTACCTGTTGCCGGAAGCACGAAAACGAATGTACCGGGTATTTTTGTGTCGGGTGACGCTCAAGACCATGTGTATCGCCAGGCGATTACAGCAGCAGGAACAGGATGTATGGCCGCACTCGATGCTGAAAGATACCTAACCGCAGAAGGATTTCATTAATAAAGAAAGCCCTGAAGAACTTTGCTTCAGGGCTTTCTTTTTGCCCAAATTAAAAATCGGCTCACAATTATTTATTGGGGAGTGACATTATTTATGCAAACAGTTTATGTATCCTGAATAGAAAGAATTTATTGTCCACAACACCTCTTTGATTAGCTCTGAACAGTTTAATTTTAGAATTAAAGGATTCTGCATTAGCATTAGTGTTACGGGTTATAAAGAAGTTTAAGATGTTATCTAAATTATAGAATACCGTATTGGCTACCGTATTGAACTCTTGAATTTTTTCAACACGAACCTGTTCTAACCATTTAATAAACCTTTGTTTCGCTGTTAACATGTCTGTGTTTTCATAAATGGTTCTAAACGATAAGACTAATCGATATGCCTTTTTTATTTCCGGATATTTGTCGAATAATATTTCTGCTCTTTTCATTTGATTGGGTGTCCATTGCTCTTCTTTTTTAGCCAGAATATATCGGCATCTGGCTAACAATTGTTTCGGTGTGTCACCATTGGAAAGGACTACCTGTTCATATTTCTTACCCAATTTTTTAGCATCCGCTATCGCTTTATTTTCAATGTCCATTTCTTCCCATCGCTTCTTTACCCTAATATGTTGTACAGCATCTAATGCTAATTTTACTACATGAAATCTATCAGTAACCAGCTTGGCATTCGCAAATAAGCCTTTCACTGCAGCTTCCATGTTTCTTGCCATATCAAGTGTAATTTCGGCTCAGATTAATTTTATGGGGAGAAGCTTATCTTTGCACCAAAAAAGATAAG
>JBMOJB010000030.1:0-27326 GCA_049316985.1 Saprospiraceae bacterium
ATTCCAGCGGTCGGATATCTGTACCTGTCGCTACCATATCGACAGTAACCGCGATTCGAGGGTGGTAATCATTTCTGAATTGCGAGAGCACCGATTTCGGGTCTTCGTCGGTCTTATAGGTGATTTTCTTGCAAAATTTATTTTCTTCGGCGAATTCTTGTCTGACAATATCTATTATATCATTCGCGTGACTATCTGTCTTTGCAAAAATCAAGGTTTTCGGCACCTCGAAGACGCCCTTTTCATCGTACCGGTCTTTAAAAATAGTCGGCAAATGCTCTTTGAAAGTGCGAATGATAGTCCGGATTTGATTGGGATTAACTACTTCCTTATCCAATTGCTGTTTGGAGTAGTTTTCATCTTCATCCTGCAATTCCATTCTCTTTTTTCTGCTCAGTCTTTCGCGATGCTCGATATACTCACCTTTCCAAAGCGTACTTCCTTCTTGGGTTATTTTGGTGTCGATAATAAACACTTCATAACCGACATTCACTCCATCCGCTACCGCCATTTCGTGCGAATATTCGCTCACCAGATTCTGGTTGAAATAGCCGATGGTTCTTTTATCCGGGGTAGCGGTAAGGCCGATTTCAAAAGCATCGTAGTATTCCAAAACCTGCTTCCACAGGTTGTAAATGCTTCTATGACACTCATCAATCACGATAAAATCAAAGAATTCGATCGGCATTTTCGGATCGTATTCGATCGGTGGAATTTCTTTGGGTTGCCAGTTGCGTTCGTTAGGATTCTCTTCTTCCGCAGTTTCATCGATATCTGTACCTTTCAGTATCGAATATAAGCGTTGGATGGTGCTGATGCAGACCTGGCTATCTGAAGCTATATAACTGGATTTTAGCCTTTGAACGCTGTACAATTCTGTAAACTTCCGATTGTCATCATTGGGGACAAATGACATAAATTCCTGTTCCGCTTGTTCTCCCAGATTTTTAGTATCAACGAGGAAAAGTACGCGTTTTGCTTTGGCATATTTCAACAAGCGATAAATGGCAGTGATGGCAGTAAAGGTTTTGCCAGAACCGGTTGCCATTTGAATTAATGCACGTGGTCTATTTTCCTTAAAAGAAATTTCTAAATTGGTAATTGCGTTTATTTGGCATTCTCGCAAGCCATTCGTTTGGAGCGAAGGCAAATCCATCAATCTCGTACGAAGCGATTTGTCTCGTTTGACCCAATCTCGCAAAGTTTCAGGTCTGTGAAAACTGAATTCCTCTCTGGCTCGTGGTTTGGGATCAGTAAAGTCGGTAAATCTCGTTACCTCACCGGTGCTGATATAAACGAAAGGAAGCGGTTCATTTTTGAGGTGTTTGAGTTTGGCGTTTGCATAATCCTCACCTTGGGTCTCGTGCACATTGAGCCGGTGAGCTTCATCCTCCTTCTTGGCTTCGATTACTCCGCAAGGTTTTCCATCTACAAAAAGCACATAATCTGCCGGTCCTACATCTGTCAAATACTCCTTAACGGCAATCCCTAGACCTGCATTAAGGTTGACCTTTTTAACGCTCTGAATAAGCCAACCGCAGGCAATGAGTTGCCTGTCTATGTTATCTCTCGCAATTTGCTCAGGATTTTGGTTGGTCATTCTGAAATTAAATTTTTCGTTGGTAAAGATAGTAAAAAGATGGTCTGATTGGAATTAAATATATAAAAGGTGTTGTTATATTACATCCAGCTCTTTGATAAAAAAAGTACTTTCAGTACAATACTTTTCGTAATACTGTACGTGTTTATATTTTTATTGTTACATATATATTTTTTTTGATAATTAAATTTCCGAACACTCCCAAAAGTGCTGACATACTTTTGTGGACACTCTCTAGAAATCAGTCTCGCGAAATATCCCGGATCTTTAATTATCGTCGATTTATATCTCGCGAGATACCAAACGACGATATCGAGATACCAAACGACGATACGTAGATACCAAATGACGATAATTATCGTCGATTTATATCTCGTGAGATACCAAATGACGATATCGAGATACCAAACGACGATACGTAGATACCAAATGACGATAATTGTCGTCGATTTATATCTCGCAAGATACCAAACGACGATACGTAAATACCAATTTGAGAATAGCGGTGTCTATCGCTTCTATTTAGAATTCATTTCAGCGAAAGTGAGTTAGTTGTTGAATTCTGTCCTAAGTTAGATTATTGAAACTGCCTGATATTTGTTGATGTGTAAATGTTTGAATCAGGATTTACAGAATTAATGGATTATTAAGTTTCTACCTTGCTTTATTACTGCAAAGCAGCAAATCCAAATTCTTGAATTCCTATAAATCCTTGAATCCTACTAATCCTGATTCAAACAATTGAGCACACAGAATTGCTAATAAAAAGTAACTATCAGTTCAAACTAGCTAGATTGCATGTCAGTGAATAAAAAGCACTACAAATTGGATACGCAGATTCTGTAAATCCTAAAATCCTGAAAATCCTGATTCTAAAAATGGATGAAGCAGAAAAGTAAAATGATTATATTGAACCCCAAAAGTACCCTCGAACCGCTATACGGTACGGGCTTTTCGTATAGGCAATTAAATTTATTTCGCCAGTTTTATCGCAATTTCCCAATTGTGAACGCACTGCGTTCACAATTCAGTTGGACACAATACCGTGCTCTTATTCGTATAGACAACCAAGATAAAAGAGAGTTTTATATAGCGGAAGCAGATAAAAACAATTGGACTGCAAGGCAGTTGGAACGGCAAATAATTAGCCAGTGATCGGACTTTTCATATTTATCTATTTTAAGGGATAGTTCATTTTGTGTTATGCGAGATGACACGAGATGTATATTACACCGCTTCCCAACGGCAACTATTTTAATTTTTGATAAACACTTTCGTTTGTTTTATCGTGACAAATACCAACTTTCAGGATTTCTATCATTTTTCCAGGATTGGTACCATGAATTTTCAGCGGTTTTCCTGAGTTCCTTTCAAAATTAATTTGAGCAGCACAACTTTGCTATCAATTGTGTCTTCATCGTTTTTCAACATTCGAATCGCGAATCTATGCTCAGTTGTCGTTTGTTCCGTCAAAATTCTAACTATTTGTGTTGTGAGAGTATCGTGCCCTCTTATGATATTTCCGATATGTCTTCCTAGTACTTGTGCCCCAATTGTATTGAGTTCGCAATCTTTAGATTCCGGAAATAAATCGTTGTGGTCTTCGTAAATTTGATCTAAGTGCAGGTCAAAATATGCTTCAATTATTTCATTTATGTCCTGAGCATCCTTTGTTCGATGATCTTTTTGGTCATCCCATGATATTAACTTAAGTAGGGTAATTGAGGCCAAAGTCGCTACTTTAATTAGCTGGTCACCATCTATATGAATTTCTTTTAGTCCGGATTCAGCGACCTCTTTCAAGCCTTCTTCATTTAGCGAAATAGCTGCTACTTCGTCATAATTGATTCGCATTTCACCGAACGGTACTAGATCTAGCTCGCCTTTTTCTTTATGGAGCAGTTTGTAATTTCCATCTTCTCTATAACCAAGCTCAGAACATAGGATTTTCTTCAGCTCATAAAACTTATTTTTGTCAGTAATTGAGATGGCAAAATCTATGTCTTTTGTGGTGCGCAGATTAGTATTTTCTGGCATTCCAATATCACGTGCAGCTGCGCCTATTATGAAGAAATCTAGCTCTAAGGTAGCGGAGACGGCGCTAATGTCGCGAATAATTATGTCCCATTGCCGTGATTCAAGTAGTTTAGTAATAGGGTTGGATGTTTTCATGCTCGTATTTTTTGGAGAGTTCTTGAATTCTTGCGTCCGGATTCAGTAGGAGATCGGCATAGATTACTAAAGGTGACAGCGGTGAATCCCATTCCCAGAATTGCCTGTACACTTTTACATTTCCATTATTATTCGGCAACAAGTGAAGCTGTTTTGCCACCTCTAGAGCACTTTTTTTGCTATACAATTCCCATAGGACTGCGTTTACTAAGCTTGATTCTAAATGAAATAAGGCGGCTTCTCCTGTCCAGTATAGACCAATTCCAGGATTCGCAAGCGCTGCAGGTCGACGATTTTTTTCTACAAAAACAAAAGATCTTAATAAGCTTTTTGGCTTTAGTAATTCTTCATATGCACTTAACCAGCGCTCGTAAGCAGCTTTCCAATCGTTCCAGATGTATTCTTTTTTATTCTGAGCGATTATGAACCCTTTAGATTTTAGCCAATCTTTTGTCTTTTGAATAGTATCGTTACTGAGGTTGGTATTACTTGCTAAAGTGCGGACGGTTTGATTAAGTTCGGCCTTATGATCCAAATAGTAAAGTAGCATGATGGCCATCGAAGTGGTTAGCTTTTGCGCTTTCGAGCTACTATCAGCCTTTTGTTTTTTTGCTCCGTCGAACCAGTAAAATGTCCTTTGAATGGGTAAAAAAATGCGTAAGTTGCCGTGGCTGTCTGCGTAATTGATTTCGTGTTGCCGGAGCAATTCTTTAGTTGGCTGTGAAATATTTTCGCATACCAGCAAGAACTGGTTTCCAAATTTTTCCTTTTTTTCGATCAAGCGCAGAATTTGGTGTTTTTGAAAAGTGGACTTAATTTCAGTTGATAACTCAATATCTCCTTGTACTAATTTTAGAGTCCCATCAATACCATGGTTGTAATCTTTCGATGCTTCGAATTCTGCATCAATTCCGCTCCATTGTAGTGATTGAATCACCGTACTTATTATTTTACTTTTATTAATTGCGATCATGTTCGATTTGGATGTTTGTATTAAAAAATGCGAACACGCAAAATTAGCGAACAAAGTTGAGATGCACAAATATTATCAATAAAATATATTGTATTCGATTCGGCATTCCAAATAAGCAACTTTATTTTCGGTAATGGTTTACATCACCTATTTCTTTTTGGGTGGTTTTATATGGTTAAGTGTCTTGTCAAAATCACTTTCAAATTCGTTGATCATTTTTAAATTGTATAAATCATATTCTTTCTCTGCTTTGTCCACTGCCAATTGATGAGTAATTTTTCCTGCATGATCAAGTATGTTCCTGTCATTGAGATGAAGAAAACCATCTAATTTTGCAATCCAGTCTTTCATACACATAGGTATTCTGCGCATTGCTTGTCCGGTTGCGAAGATTAAGTACTGTTCCACCAAATTATTCAGTGCAGCAAGTTCATCCTCGGCAAGGTAATTTTTTGCAATACTGACATCTTGTTTCCGCGGTTTGGTTCCTCTCCAACTGGTCAAGCCCATATTAGGTTTGGTGCTATCGGCTCTTTGGACAATGATCTCTGTTGCTGTTTGTCCGGTAATAGCCCAATGCATTTTATTCTGTACCGTTTGAAAAAAGATTATACTGGTGTCGACAGTAGGGTCATAATCAGTACTGGTAGCGTAAATGTCAGTTATTTTCTGATAGAAACGTCTTTCAGATGTTCTAATATCCTGAATGCGTTTTATCAGTTCCTCAAAATAATCAAATGGCAAATCCGGGTTTTTCAGACGTTCATCATCCATTACAAAACCCTTGACAATAAACTCCTTGATATGCTGGGTCGCCCATTGGCGAAAACGAGTTGCTACCCCGGATTTGATTCGATAGCCGACGGAGATAATTGCATCTAAATTGTAGAATTTCTGAATTCGTTCTACTGTGCGTCGACCTTCTTTTCCAACTTGTAAGATTTCCTTACAAGTTGCTGCTTCTATTAATTCACCTTCGTTAAAAATATTTTTTAGATGGATGGTGATATTCTGAGGAGTGGTTTGAAAGAGTTCCGCCATTAGTTTCTGCGTTAGCCAAACTGTTTCATTTTCGAGTCGAACCTCTAATTTGATATCACCATTTTCTGTGGTGTAAATAATGATCTGAGAATTATTTGTCATGCTTTTATTGAATGATTATTAAATTAAAAAAATGATTTTGACTTGCAATTTGGTAAGCCAGATTGCAATATTATTGAAAAAGAAGCAATGAATTGAATTACGCCCAAAAATTTTGTTACTAAATGGAAAGACTAGGATCGCAGTGCAGTTTTGTTTTACTACATGATTTGCAATGGATGTGTAATTCTGAACGCCTGCCCCAAATATGAAATCATTTCCTTATCCAATTAAAAAATCTGTGCAACCATCCAGCGTAGCGATTCGCCTAATCGCATCAATACGACATACTATTATCCCTAATCATTTGATGTAGAATATAGTGCAAAAAGAAGCTGAGCGGGATATTACTATTTTAAATGATCAGTGAAATTGTAAATGGTAACTCTGTCATCGGGAAATTGACGAAAACAGGGATTCTAAAATTTCTGTGTTTTGAAAAGGCCATTTTATTTCCATAGCGGCTCATTTTTCCATTCGTCTGGAAAATTCATTGCCCGAAGATTAATTTTTGGATATTCTTCGAGTAATCTTTGAAGTTCACTGTTGAAGGAATTGTCAGGAGTAATAACGTTAAGTAGATAACGGATGCAAGAAAGGGTGATATATACACGATGAATATCGAGGTTGTTGTGGTTTGTCAACCAATTGTTTTTCGGCCGCTTAGGCAGCTTTACGCCACTTGGGATATCTGTATTCCAGAGACGGCTATGGTGAGCACAGATGTTGCGAACTATTGATAAATGATGCAACCAACTTTCAAGAATCACTATATCTAGTCCAAAATGCGCTGCAATTTGCTTTTTTTCTGGACATCTTTTTAGATTTTCAAACATTTTAGAAAGTGTGCCAAAGCTCACTAGTTCTAATGCCATCCAAACTGGAGGTCTAATTGGGTGACTGTATTTACTACGGTAAAGTTTTATAAATATTTCATGAGTACTTCGGAGTTCTCTATCAATACGTTCCAAGTTATTAACAAAGTAGTTGTTAATATGAAACAAATCTTCTAATTCATACCAATGACTACCGTAAGCGATAGAGTATTTATTAATGATTTGAGTGCGAAATGCAATTTCTATTTTTTCAATAGCTTCAAAAATTAAGAGCTTAAGCTTTCTGTCGAAAATATAATCTTGTATAATCATTTCAAATCGGACACCCGTTTTGAAATGTTGTTTACCGCGATTTAAATCTTGATACGGATAGGCATAAGCTTTCAATCTGTGAAAACTTATATGAGATAAGAAATTCTCTGTAATAGAGGTTTCTTCAATAATTAAACCACGCTTACGTAATAGGGTGATTTGATCGGAAATCGAAAGGGCAGGTTTGTTGAATTTCATTTGGCTTAAAAAAAGACAACCTGCCGGGTGCGCTTGTAAACAGAGGCGTGGCAGGTCTTGTTAATGCAAAGATAATAGGTAAACATTTAAAAAACAAAACTTTTTTTGTTAAAGTTCTATTAAGTAAGCGGCTTTTGAAAATTAGATACAAGCATTATTTGCGTTTCCGAGCTATACATTTTTGAATGATTTGAATCGCGATCCTGTGGATGAATTAAAACGATGCAGCTCATGGCAACCGGATAACAATCCATGCAAATCCTAAAATCCTGCAAATCCTGATGCTAACAATGGATGAAGCAGAAAAGTAAAAAGATTATACTGAAAGCCAAAAGCCCCATTTTTTAACATTTTCTTATTCGCATTCCTCCAATAATCACATTATATTTGTCGTTAAGAAAACAATGAGCCATTTATTAACAAAATCCATGCAAAACCTTGAATCAGCTGACATATTGATCAATGCCAATATGTTCTCTGCAAGTGTCCACTGTTCTTATTATAGTTGTCTTCAACTGTGTAAGCACGTTTTGATATCTGATATGGGTATGACTTTTGCAGATATTGAAAAGATTGCCAATGGGAGTTCATCGCATAAGTCGATTATCAAAATAGTTTACGATGATCTTGTTTTTATTAAACGTAAAAGTTATGCGGCGCGCAATCTTAACAGAAATATTAATAGATTGAAAATTAGCAGAATCAAAGCTGACTATGGAGATGAACTTCTGGAATATCACGATTCAATCTATTGCCTGAAATTAGCAAAACTGATTATTACTTTAATAAACACAAATTATACGATATGAATCCTAGAGAATATCTCATTTCAAAGATGAATTATATTGTTGATAAATACCCGCAGCTCAAAGCAATTTATGAATTCAGCGTGCCATATGATGTACATTATGTGGAATTCTTCCCTGCTGAGGTATATGAAAATAGCTCAGAATTACTCGATTTGGAATGTGAATTCACGTACGAATTTAACCAATTATTCGACGACGAAGCAGTTTGCTTCTTTTCCGGCGATGATATTCTGGTAGTCGAAAATCCGACTTATGAAGTGAAAGGAAAGGATTATGTGGAGCCAGTAACTGAGTTGGCTAAAAGTTTCCATTGACGAATGAAATTGACCATTCTGCGTATGCCAATGTCTGAATCAGGATTTTCAGGGTTTTAGGATATTCAGGACCTGACAAATCGCTTAGTTCCTTTCATCAGGATAATCTGTGATTCTGATAATTCAGTAAGATAAATTCCAACAACAAGTACCCCTACATTCAATCATGCCATTATGAGAAGTCAGTGAATTGTTGACTGAAATTTCCATAAACACCTTTACAATTGGACACCCCTTCCTGCAAATCCTAAAATCCTAAGAATCCTGATTCTAAAAATGGATGAATCCAGAAAAATGAAATGATTATATTGAATACCTGAAGCTGCATTTTTTAACATTTTCTTATTCGCATTCCTCCAATATTCGCATTATATTTGTCTTTTGGAAAACAATGAGCCATTTATTAACAAAATCCATGCAAAACCTTGAATCAGCAGACATATTGATCAATGCCAATATGTTCTCTGCAAGTGTCCACTGTTCTTATTATAGTTGTTTGCAACTTATTAAGCATGTTCTAACGTCTGATTTGGGAATGACTATCGCAGATATTGAAAAGATGACTGCTGGGAAGTCTTCACATAATGCAATTATCAATAGAGCATACGACGCTCTTCTGTATTATAAACTAAATGAAGTAGATGCAATAAATTTAAGAACAAATATTTCTAAACTGAAAATGCAGAGGATAAAAGCCGACTATAGTGCAGATTTAACGGAACTTTTAGATTCCAAAATATGCTATGAAACAGCACATCAGACAATTCTTATTATTCATTCAAATTTTTCAATATGAATTCAAGAGAATTTCTAATTTCGAAAATTAATCAAATTATTCAGCAATATCCGCAACTTAAAGCAATATATGAATACAGTGTGCCCTACGATCTGCACCTTGTTGAATTTTTTCCAGCTGATTTTCATGAAAACTGTCCTGAATTAATCAGGGAAGAAAGCCATATTATTGGGGAATTCATTCAACTCTTCGAAGACGAAGATGTCTGTTTCTTTTCCGGCGATGATATGCTCGTTGTCGAAAATCCTACTTACGAAGCGAAAGGAAAGGATTATGTGGAGCCAGTAACTGAGTTTGCTAAAAGTTTCCATTGACGGATGAAATTGACGATTCTGCGTATGCCAATGTCCGAATCAGGATTTGTAGGATTTTAAGATTTTCAGGACCTAACAAATCGCTTAGTTCCTTTCATCAAGATAATCTGCTATTATGACAATTAAGTAAATATGAAAACCAACAACAAGTCCCCCTACATTCAATCATGCCACAATGAGAAGTCAGTGAATTGTTGACTGAAATTTCCATAAACACCTTTACAATTGGATACCCCTTCCTGTAAATCCTAAAATCCTGTGAATCCTGATTCTTGCAAATGGGTACCGGAAATAATTGCCATCTGTGGAAATTATAGAATTGAATTCTGTAAGCTGTTTTTTAGACGATATCCCAACGATATTGTTACGCATGAGAATAATAATAATATAAAGAAAGTGCGCATAGACCTTTGCAGCATTTTCTGATTTCCATTCTGATAAACAGGTACTACCTTTAGAACGTATCTATTGATCAGAATGGAATTTTTTTTGTCATAAAAAGAAAACTCAAATTTTGCCTCCCTATATTATTCAAAAAAATCACCTATAACCCTTCCCCTAACCAATAAAAAACCTTTTCTTTGCGGGAAATTTGAAATCTGCAGATTTCTTCGTTCCGTAGTTCAACGGATAGAATAAGCGTTTCCTAAACGTTTGATATGGGTTCGATTCCCGTCGGGACGACAACTATTACTTAAAAATAAAAGCGCAATAAACTGATAAAAAGTTTATTGCGCTTTTGTTTTTATTTTAACCGCGCTTTGTTGCTTAATCCAAGTGCTTATTCGAATAGAATGCACTTCTCAAGAACTTCTGTATGCAATGGGGTGCGTTTGTGTTTTTTGAGGACCCAGGAACACTCTGGCGTAGATTCGCAATACCGCTATTTCCAATACCAGGAAACTTGTCGTAATGAAAAACACCAATATATATTCATCATGGTCGATGTGGCTATACATCAGATCAAGTCCAATAAAGGAGGGTGTGAAGGGCAAACCAACAAATGCGAGACAGGCAATCAGAAACCAGGTTCCTAATTTTGGGTGATGATAAATGTGCCCGTAAAAATCATTCAGACCCAATTCAGAAACTTCGGTCTTTAACTTCTGCAGTACATAAATGCCAATCACCGCTGCAAGCCCAAGCCCGCACACATACAATAGAATTTCCGTATATTCGTATTTGTCATTGAGCAATGCCACTGATAACACCACATAAAACTGACTAAGTATGATCAATACCCATGCCTTCATCGCACTTTCTTTTTCTACAAATGCAAGTGAAATTAAAATCATTCCAATAAAGGCAAAAAACAAGTGGAGTTGCTGATCTACTTCCTTCGGGATGTGTTGGTCAAAATAAAAAAGCAAAAGACCTCCAACATAAAGTAAGCTTAAGATTAATATGCCGAACCAGCTCGAAACAAAACGAAATCTATTGCCGATGTACTTAAATGGTCGCCAAAGAAACCGATACAAATTGGTATCCATATTCCATTCCTTCAGATTTAACAGATATAAACTGTTGCCTAATTTCGAACGAAGTGAGTCGGATAATTGTAGTTTTTTCTCTTCATAATTGAAAAATTGATCGTGAATCATATAACCCAAAACAGAGGGCGATACCAGCAATTGATAGGTACGCAACAGGGCATTTCCAGAAAGATGTACCAAGGCCAACATATGCCAGCCCAAGGCGACTTCAATGAACATTAAGCCGATTTGGGCAACCGAAGCATAAGCAATCTGTGTTTTAACCGTAGATTGAACGCGGGCTATTAGTGTGGCTATGGTCGCAGTGAGTACGCCAATAGTGATAATTGCTAACTTAACAGGCCACACCGTATCCCAATAGTGATAAGTCCTCAATAGTAAGAAAATACCAAGATGAACAGCCAGTGAACCATAGAATACGGCACTGGATGTGGTGGGGCCTTCCATGGCACGTGGCAACCATGAGGAAAAAGGGAATTGTGCTGATTTTATTGTCGCTGCTGCTACGATCATCGCAAGTAAAAACAAAACTGCATGATAATGGTCGGAAATATGCGCAGCAACGAGTTCGACATTATCCAGCTTCAAAAATGTAATGTTTTCATGCCATATGTGGTGGCTGGTCCACAATGCCAATATCAAACAAATATCACCCAGTCTGTACAGCGAAATGGTCTTTAACGCATTCTTTACTGGTAAATATCGATCCCTGTAAAATGCAATTAACAGAAAAGAAGTAATCCCTAAAAACTCCCAACCTATAAACAATGTCTCGAAATTGCCGGAGAACACTGTAATATTGTATGCAAAAAAGAACAATAACAGTGTGTTGAAAAAACGCTTAAACCCGGAATCTCGATGCAGATAGTATTTACTGAAAATGAGTACTAAAAAAGTGATCATCGCACCCAGTAACGAAAAAACGGCAGTCGTTTTATCGAAGTAAAAATCCAGGAATATTTCAATGTCATCCTCTTTGAAAAATACGAAGTGCTTGATATCAATAATGGGTAAACCTTGAACCAGCCAATAAATAACAAAGGAACACAAACCCAACAATTGAAATCCTACGCAGGAGTAAGCAAGTCCTGATATTAATTTTTCCTGTGTATTGTTGAAAAATAAACTGACTATAAATCCTGCCAAAGGCAAAAAAACAAAGACTTGAAGTAATAATTCCACAATAAAAATTAGTTGTGTAAGTAAACAGGTAAATTTTCCTGAGTGGCATGTACAATATGGTTGGTTTTCATTTCTTTTGCTTCTTCTAACAAAGCGTGAACATCCTTATAAAAATGAATTTCCTTCGCTAAGGTTTGGTACGGTACAAATTGCCCGTTCTTAAAATAAGTCAACACACGCGTCTCCGGATGTATGGATACCAGGTGAACCCATTCATTGATATACCACTCATACATGGCCGGCGAAGATTGTATGGATTTTAATATGACCTCGGGATAGTGCTCTACAATGATGAGCAGTCGTAAAGGGTCGTGCACTTCTATCATTTGCCAGGGAAGTCCGGGGCGAAGATCTCCGTCACTGCTGTTGGCGACACCAAACAACCCGACGACATTGTGCGGCAGTTTTGTGCCGGCACCCAATTTGTAATTATCTACTCGTGAGAAATAGTATTCCAAATTGATTCCACCACAAACAGGACCTAAAGGCGCCATAACGCCCGTCAAAAATTTCCCGCCAGGATCTGTTTTGTAATTGTATGAATTCAGAAAAGACCGTCTGTCTAAAAAGACACCTTTCGTCATTTCTCGGTTGCCAACGATACAAAGGGTATTGGTGCCATGACCTAGTTCCGGTCGAGGCTCGAATAAGGACACGGAGCGCGATTTTACCGCCCTCCGTATTTGTTTCAAATCTGCTTTGGTATTGATAGATGCGAAACGGCGGGAGCGTTCTTTTGCATTTATGTCCAGCGCACTTTCAAAAGTCATGCTTATTTTTTCATGCGCTTTCTTATTTTGCTCATTCAAAATAGATAAGTCATAATATTCGATTTCATCGGCTGCGGTATCGTGCAAAGCGCCTACAAATTGTGTTTGAGTAGGTATATTGATTCCACGTTGTTGCAATAATTTTCGTACTCCGGTATGGTTGGCCAATGCGGCAAAAACCCGCGAATTCACAGAACCCGGACGCCCACTGCAGGCACCGCAATCGTGCGCGCCATGATGCGGATTATTGGCGCTACTGCTGCCATGGGCGACAACATAAATCAGGGGAGCAAAATGATCAAGCAGTCCGATTCCTCTCAGCAACGCCTCTACACGATTGCACATTTCTTCGATCGTAAATCCTATTTGCAAACCATTTTCCCTGTCGTCCGGATGTTTGTTCTCAATCGTCAATTTACCCTGTTCATTCATGTGTGCAAATGCATTAGAAATCGCCGGACTCATTTCAGGTCGAAAAAGATTCTTAATTAATCGGTATCCTGCCCAAAATCCAAATGTCAGGGCACTTAAAAAACCGCTTGCAATTTGATGTGTTTTATCCGTATAAAACAGATCGTGCTTTCTCTTTTCGGAAACATCGTACTCTTTGATCAAATACTGTGGTGTTACCGGAGCAGGACAGAGTTTGTCGTAAAACTTGGCATGTTCAGCCTGAAAATAGAATTCGACTCCAAAAAACCCCGGGCAACCAAAAGTTTCCGCTGTTTCATCGAGACTTTCAAGGTGCATCCTTAGGCTGCATTCGCGCTCATCGATACAAAATAATGACTGAAAGGTCTTTGCTGCATCAGGTGCCGGGTCGTCGGTACGCAATGAAATATTTTCTTGGATTCCGGCGAGGATTTCATCATAATAACTCCATTCAAAAGCATCTTGCCAGATTTTCAGTACTTCCTGCAATTCTGTATTTTCAATATCGGCAAACAACTCGACGGGCTCTTGATTGATCACCGTGCTAAGTGCCGGGAAATTCTTCCCCAATTCACTTTCCAGATGATCGATCTCCAGTAGCAATTCGAAAATAATTAAGTCCTTTAGACTAATCTTTTTTCGACACAGCAAACTCTCCGGCTTTTCTTCCAGAGTTGCAACCATGCCACTCCAGCCTCTGTGGCTAAACTGCTGGTCAAAAAGGTATTGTGCGAAAAACTGCTCTTCTCCAACGACTACTTTTAGCAATTCGTGGATCGAAATATTTTCCTGAAAAAGTAATTTTTTTGCTCGGGTAGTTTTGAAGAAACTGACAAAACTATTTTTTTCCAGACTGATCAGTGAAGCCAAAAAGCCATCCTCGTGGTTAGGGAAGTCCCACATAGCAATACCTTGATCGAGGTAGCTGCTTAGTATTCTGAATAAAAGTGGTTGAACAAGGTTGTCGAGATCCAGTTGATATTTGTTTTTCCAATTGACTCTTAGTTTTCCGATCCTTTGCTCGTTGTGCTCATCATAATTTTTGTCAAGGACGTTTTCTTTCCAAAAACGAATGTGCTCAGATCCTTTTTTTTCTGCAATTATGCGGACTAATATTTCATCGTTAATTCTTCCAATCTGATACAATTTTCTGAAATCACCCAAGGGCAGTGTAGCCTGAAACCCAAATATTTTTGAAGCTTTGAAGATTGCATCATAAAACTTCATTTCCTGAAAGGCATGCAGTGAATTATGATGAATAAAATCTTTAAGCGGCGTCTGCGATGGCAAATAATGCTTCAATTCATGTAGCACTTCGTGCTCATTAAATATATTTTGAGTCATATACAATCTTAAATATGCACGTTAACTGATCAATCTGATCTACTTTTTGGGGTTTTCCTTGTGAATGGAGCGTACATGACTTTCATTCTCAATCTGATAAGTTGACTTTAGGCCAATCACCGAAGCAGTAATATTTTTCTCTTTCGAAATGGTATCAATGAAAATATCAATTACTTCCAGTACATCATAATCAATGTATTTGGAATTCGAGGCATCAATAACAACTGAAGAATCTGCAGGAATTTCGTACAAGGTTTTTTTCAGACTTGCTTTATTCAAAAATGTCACTTCCTCAGATAGTCTTATAACGATACTGTCGCCCAGGTGATGTTTTTCTTTGTGAAAACTATAAACATTTTGATAATTTGCCTTTAAAACATAAAAAATACTGATTGCCAGGCCAATAAGTACACCAATAAGCAAATCTGTAAATACGATGGCGAGGATAGTTGCCATAAAAGGAACAAATTGATTTAATCCTTTGCTGTACATATCTTTAAACAAAGAAAGTTTTGCCAATTTATAACCTGTTAGCAACAATATACAGGCCAGAGATGCCAATGGAATTAAGTTAAGAATGGGGCTGAGCAGCAGGATACTGATAAGCAGAAATATTCCATGCAAAATGCTTGACATTTTAGTTGCTGCCCCGGCATTGATATTAACTGAACTTCTAACGATGACCGATGTAATTGGAATTCCACCGATTAATCCTGATAAAATATTCCCAATTCCTTGTGCAAGCAACTCCCGATTGGGCGATGCCTGTCTTTTGTGCGGATCAATATTTTCTACTGCCTCAAGATTTAGCAAAGTTTCGATGGAAGCCACTATTGCAATTGATATACCTATTATCCATACATTAATATTGCCGAAACTTGCAAAATCCGGTGTAGTTATCAAAGAATTGATGCCATCAAATTTTGGAATATTTACCAGGTGTTCAGATAAAATAGCAAGATCAGGCAAAAAACTGCTAAAAAAAATGTTTATCAATACACCAAGTACAACGACAAATAAGGAAGCCGGAAAAAACTTAATTTTTTTCATGGGAGTTTTGTCCCAGTATACCATTACCAAAATAGAAATAATTGAAATAATGATGGCTCCCCACGAAAAATAATTGAAAATATTGAGGAGTTCGCTGAAAGTATTAGCTCCATCTTTTTGCAAGAATGAAAAATCATCTTCGACATCGCGGTCAAATCCTACTGCATGTGGAATTTGCTTTAAAATCAGAATGATACCGATTGCGGCCAGCAATCCTTTGATTACGTTCGATGGTATGTAGTTCGCAATAAAACCGCCTTTGGCAATTCCACCAATAACCTGAAATAGTCCTGCTATTACTACTGCAGTGAGAAATATTTGAAAGTTACCCAATTGCGTAATTGCGGCAAGTACTACTGCAGCCAATCCCGCTGCAGGACCGCTGACACTGGTATGTGAGTGGCTTAAAAATCCGACCACTATTCCTCCGATTATACCGGCAATTACACCGGATAATAGTGGAGCTCCACTAGCCAATGCTACACCGAGGCAAAGCGGCAGGGCAACCAGAAATACGACTATACTTGCAGGTAAATCTTGCTTAATTTTTGATATCATTATTCTAAGTTTAGTTTTTTACGTTTCGCCTTTTAGCGCAACATTTAATTGATTAGATTTCCGCTTTACGGCTCCATTTTTAGACTCTTCACACCTACACACCTACACACCTACACACCTACACCCTTAAACATCTAAACATTTAGACACCTAAACACCTAAACATCTAAACACCTAAACACCTAAACAATACAAACTATCCTCCCATCTGCGCTTTCAGCGTCTTTCCATCGGCAAAATTAGGGTTGATTCTAAGCGATTCATTGACTTCAATCATCGCTTGTTCTCGATTACCCGTGTTGTAATATGCTAAAGCGAGCTGATAATGCACGAATTCAGTGTTTATCCCTTCTCGGATTGCCGCTTTTGCGTTGTCGATTACTTTTGGGAATTGATTTTGCTTCAGGTAACAGTACCCACGCAACAGGTATACTTTGTCGCGGTCATTCATCGGAATGAGCTGCATTGCTTTTTCGAGGTCTTTTTCTGCTGTAGGTATGTCGATGCTCATATATGCCATCGCACGGTTGTAGTAGAAGTTGCCCTTCAATGGGTTAAGCTCAATAGCTTTGGTAAACATCTCAACAGCTTTCTGTGGATTGTTTTTAATGCCGTAGTAATTGCCTAGACCTTCGTAAATCGTGGCCTGACGAACCGGATAGGGTGCACTCAGGGCTTCCTCAAAGCAGGCCCGGGATTCCTCTAGTTTGCCAGTTTTTCCATAGTGTAATCCAAGATTATTTAGTATGTTTTCATCTTTGGGGTATAGTTTTCTGGCGCTGCTAAAAAGGGTCTCAGTGTCTTGCCAAACATCGACTTGTTTCATGGTCAGCGTGAGACAAAAAACGCTGAAAATTGACAGGATCACCCAGGATGCATATTTCAGGTTTTGCTTTCTGGCAGTGTTCTTTTCAATCCAGATCAGCAATCCGGCACTGATTCCGATATATGGCAAATACGTATATCGATCTGCCATTACTACGAGGCCAACAGATATCAGCTGGGCAACCAGAATAACGGTAAAGAAATAATAGGCGAAACCAAAAAAAATAGATTTGGTATATTTTAAACTCCAGGCACAAAGTCCGCACAATAGTATAAACAGACCCAAATGTGCACTGTACATGGCAGGAAGAGGAAGCCCTTGGAACTCCTCTACCGGATACGGATAAAATGGTGATAAATCAAATGGAGCGAAAAAACGGAAGATGTATTGCATCATTCCATATGCAGCAAAAATAAAGCGATTTAGCAGACTCAATTTATCTCCGGAAGCTAAAGCGGCTTTTATTCCTTCAATATTGTTGAAAAAACCATGAAAATTCCCTCCTTTCTGTATGTCCATCGCTATTAATCCGAATAAAAGTGCGATCGCAAACAATGGTATTTTTTCCGTCCACACCTTCAGATCTTTCAAGGATCTTCCTTTATGCCAATCCATCAGCAATAAAACCGGTACCAGCGATACCGCCATTGCTTTTGACAAACAAGACAGTATGAAAAAACCAATCACGGCAATCATCCACCAAGTTTTTCGATCCTTGAGAAAGTTCAGATATGCTACCGAGGCGAGTAAAAAGAAAAAACTATACAATACATCTTTTCGCTCAGATACCCAAGCTACTGATTCCACATGCATCGGATGAACGGCAAACAACAACCCTCCAAAAAATGCAACAAACCAACTTCCTTCGGTTAACAAAAACAAGAATAGAAACACCAAAGCGCAGTTGAAAGCATGCAGCCACACGTTGGTTGAAATGAAGGGTCGAGCATCTGTTTCTGCCTTTTTACCCAGATTCTGGCCATTCATTAGCAAAGATTTCATCGTCAATGGGTGGTAATTCAAGGCAATCGGCGTCTTCCAGACATCCGGCATATTGGGTTTGCCGTATTGTAAAAACATTGGATTTTCGGTGACATACATGGTGTCGTCCCAGCTGACAAACTGGTTGTCCAACGCATTTTTGTAGGTATATTGAGCGATCAGAATCAGAAATGCCATCAGACCTCCAATCCAGTACATTTTATAGTTTTTTGTTGCGGGTGCGCTGGTATGCACTGCTTTTTGTTCTTTTCTGCTATTTTTTGCCATAATAAGTACTTTTTATAAAAAATTGCTTGGCAAAAGTAAGTTATTTCTAAAATAATGAACGTTTATTGACTTATACTTTTGTATTTAATATTTCGCACAATTTTGTAAAGTATATTTGCAGCAATAAATGATAAATTTGAATGAAAAGGAGAAATTTTATCAAAACCATTTCCGTTTTACCCCTAAGTCACTTTGGAATGATTAGCTTATCTGAGTTGGGTCAATTGGCCGACAAGTTCGAAAATACTTTGCCAATGCCTGTTTTTTTCTTTGGTCATGGCAGTCCTATGAATGCCATTGAAGACAATGAGTTTACCCTCGGCTGGAAAAATGCGATTAAACGAGTTCCAAAACCCCAAGCTGTACTTTGTATTTCCGCTCATTGGGAAACCAGGGGCGTGCAGATTACGGCGATGGATAAACCAGCAACCATCCACGATTTTGGTGGATTTCCACAGGCTTTGTTTGATGTGCAGTATCCGGCTCCCGGGAGCAAAGAGATGGCATTGCTTACTCAATCGGTTCTCACTTCGACCGAAGTCGTGTTGGATCAGTCCTGGGGGCTTGATCATGGATGCTGGTCGGTCTTAAAAAAGATCTATCCGGCTGCTGATGTTCCGGTAATGCAGATGAGCCTCAATGTCAACCAAAATCCTGAATGGCATTACCAGCTCGGAAAGGAATTGATGGCATTGCGCAAAAAAGGCATTCTCATCGTCGGTAGTGGAAACATTGTCCACAATCTGGGCAGGCTCAACTGGCAGCAACCCAATGTTGCGTTCGACTGGGCCACGGAAGCCAATACCGGTCTGAAACAAATGATTCTGGACCAAAAGTTTGAGCGCCTTGCGATGTATAAATCCATGGGTTCTGCCTATCAAATGGCCATTCCTACGGCAGAACATTACTTGCCGCTCCTTTATGTTATGTCGCTAAAGGGAAAAGACGAATCCATCCAAGTGTTCAACGATAAGATTGTCATGGGATCGATTGCAATGACTTCATTCAAGATCAGCTAATTTTTTCCGCGCCTCCGTGGCAATTTTAAAAAAACTTCAGCCACGGAGACACAGATACTTTTTTCCGGGCCTCCGTGGCTATATTTAAAGGCAGCAAACCTGGTCCGCGGAATATTTTATTTTTCTTGTTTGCTAGTTCGGAAATTAATTTTACTTTTGCGCCGCGATACACGGGGCATAGCTCAGTTGGTTTAGAGCGCTACCTTGACAGGGTAGAGGTCATAGGTTCGAATCCTATTGTCTCGACAAAAAATAACTCGCCTGATAAATATTGATTTGTCTGGCGAGTTTTATTTTTTAATTTGAAATTTGCCGCTAAATCAATAATAATTGTCTTTTTTATTGTCCGGAACCTAAAAATGCCTTATTTTTGCCGGCCTTTTCAAAAAACAGCGTATAACGAATCGTTTTGACGGCTAAAGATCGTCTTCAGTTTTTGACCGGTAACTAACTCATAGAAACAATCAACTTTATTTTAAGTAAATCAACATTAAAAAATTATGGTTTCATTAGTGTATTTTCTTCCAATTTTTGGACTTTTAGCCTTGGCATACATGGCATTTTTATCTTCTTGGGTATCTAAACAAGATGCCGGAGATGAAAAAATGACTACGATTGCTAAATATATCGCGGAAGGAGCGATGGCTTTCTTGAAAGCTGAATATCGCATCCTAGCAATTTTCGTTTTAGTAGCCAGTGCTGCTTTGGCCGGACTTTCTGTTGCTACAGGAGGTACCTCTCATTGGTTTATCGTGGTGGCATTTATTATTGGTGCTTTCTTCTCAGCATTAGCGGGAAATGTAGGTATGCGCATTGCAACCAAAGCAAATGTCCGTACTACACAAGCTGCTCGTACCAGTCTTTCCAAAGCATTGGAAGTATCTTTCAAAGGTGGTTCAGTGATGGGATTAGGTGTTGCCGGATTGGCTGTACTGGGTTTGAGCGCTTTATTTGCATTTTTATATATGTGGCTGGGTCATGGTTCATGGCCGGGATATGAGAAAATGTCTCAGATTCTGGAGACCTTGGCCGGTTTCTCTTTGGGTGCTGAGTCTATTGCGCTTTTTGCCCGTGTTGGTGGAGGTATTTATACCAAAGCTGCTGACGTAGGAGCGGACTTAGTTGGAAAAGTTGAGGCTGGTATCCCTGAAGATGATCCTCGTAATCCTGCGACAATCGCTGATAACGTTGGTGACAATGTGGGAGACGTGGCCGGTATGGGCGCCGACTTATTTGGTTCTTATGTAGCTACTGTACTTTCTGCAATGGTTTTGGGTAATTATGTAATCAGAGATATGGAATTGGCCGGCAATCCTCTGAGTGATCAGTTTGGTGGTTTAGGTCCGATCTTGTTGCCGATCATGTTGGCGGGGTTGGGCATTATCTTCTCTATCATCGGTTTCTTTTTTGTTAATGTAAAAGAAGGTGGTGCTGAAAAAGACGTACAGCGCGCTTTGAATATGGGCAACTGGTCATCATTGATATTAACCGGTATAGCTGCTTATGTTTGCATCGCATGGATGTTGCCGGAGTCTATGTCAATGAGTAAATTTGTTGACGGTGAATTTGTGATGACATCGGTCCCTTCTATCAATGTATTTTATGCGGTATTGATTGGTTTGACGGTTGGAGCAGTTATCTCAGCGATTACTGAATATTACACCGCGTTGGGCGGCAAACCGGTAATGAGCATTGTTCGCCAATCTGCTACAGGTGCAGCTACGAATATCATCGCTGGTCTGGCAGAAGGAATGATGTCAACCGCATTTCCGGTAATTTTGTTTGCTGCCGCGATCTGGGGAGCTTATACTTGTGCAGGCTTCTACGGTGTTGCAATTGCTGCATCGGCAATGATGGCTACAACAGCAATGCAATTGGCAATCGATGCTTTCGGTCCAATCGCTGACAATGCCGGCGGAATCGCCGAAATGAGTGAATTGCCTAAGGAGGTTCGTACTCGTACGGACATTTTAGATACTGTAGGAAATACAACTGCCGCTATCGGAAAGGGATTTGCAATCGCATCAGCAGCATTAACCGCTTTGGCGCTATTTGCAGCTTACGTAACGTTTACTGGTATTCACGGTATCAATATCTTCAACGCAAAAGTATTGGCTGCCTTATTTGTAGGTGGTATGATTCCGGTTGTTTTCTCTGCATTCGCAATGAGTGCGGTAGGACGTGCAGCAATGGATATGGTGGAAGAAGTTCGCCGCCAGTTCCGCGAGATTCCGGGTATCATGGAAGGTACAGGTCAGCCGGAATATGGAAAATGTGTTGAGATTTCTACCAATGCCGCTTTGCGTGAAATGATGATGCCGGGTGCAATTACTATTTTAACTCCGATTTTCGTAGGTTTCGTAATGGGCCCTGAAGCTTTGGGTGGCTATATGGCAGGTGTTACCGTATCCGGTGTGATGTGGGCTATTTTCCAGTCAAACGCAGGTGGTGCTTGGGACAACGCTAAGAAATCATTTGAAAAAGGTGTTGAGATCAACGGTAAAATCGAATACAAAGGTTCTGACGCACACAAGGCAGCAGTTACCGGTGATACAGTGGGTGATCCTTTCAAAGATACGTCTGGACCATCAATGAATATCCTGATCAAATTAACATGTTTGGTAGGTCTGGCTATTGCACCAATCTTAGGTCAATTGTATCCGACCAAAGCTCATGTTAATCTTAGTGATAAAATCGAAATGAAAATGGAATCAGGTACTCCAATACAAACTATGGATACCCCGATTCCGGCTACCAAATAACTTTGTAAAAAATATAAGTTAGAATCCCGATTCGAAGTGATGACTTCAAATCGGGATTTTTTTGTTAAAACTATAATAAATGTATATTTTATATATGAAGAATACAATAATTTATTGATTTATGCTATTTTTGTATTTGAAATATATTAATATGAAAAAACTTTTCTTTTTGCTGGCCTTGGTGGGCTTTCTCAGTTGCGAGAAAGCAGAACTAAGCTCATTCGAAAGGGTAGCATGTATTACCACCGAATACGCCAACCCGGGTGCAGCAGCACCGGCATTCAGTAAAATGAGCTGGACGCCTTCTGTTGCTTTCGATCCAAAGAAACAAATCAGCAGTATTGACAATGACAGGATCAAAATCCTTTTCAAAGATATTCAATTAAAAGACGAGTTTGGTATCTACGATGTGGATTCGTCAGATATCATCACCCAGGAATTTACGGACGGTAAATGGGCAACCGATTATGAAAATTATTTCACCTTAACCAAGACCAAATCGATGGATGTTGTGCTGGTATTGGATCTTAGTTATTCTGTGAATGAAGATATCGGACTCATAAGAACAGCCGCCACTACTTTTGTCGATTATCTTTTTAGCATTAATCCCAAAGCAAAAGTAGGTGTTGTGGGTTTTTCTGATAATATCAGCAGTTTTTCTTTGGTCAACAATAAAAAAGTAATCTATGCCATTATTGATAATATTACTTCGGGTAATCCAAAAGCGACGAAGCTCTACGAAGCGATGAACACAGGACTCGATTTGTTAACTCCTTCAAAATCAACCAACATTTGTATGGTGACATTGACGGATGGAAACAATAATTCCTGGTCTACCAACAGCTTTCGTACGGATACTGTAGTACTGAACCGTATGAAAACAATGGCTTCGACGTCGAAAACTAATAAATTCAGGAGTTTTACGATCGGATTTAATGGTTCTGATCCACGAGGTGTGAATGAAAGCACTCTTAAAAGATTGGCAGTTGACGGAAGCTACCAAAGTATTGAACAACCCAGACAAGTCAACGATATTTTTAGAAATGTGGCCAGGAAAGTGTCTTGTGTCTTCGATTTATGCTATAGCAGAAATAATTCACCTATCGATCCGGCGAATCCTATACCTTTGCGATTATTGATTCGTCAGAAATTGCAGTAAATTCTATTTTTTTGCAGAAAACTACGACTATTGAAACAGCTTGGAATAATAATGATTTTAATTTGCTTTACTTTAAGTAGTCAGGCGCAAACTTTTTATGCAGAGTTAAAAAGTGGTATGGGGATCCAGAAAGCAAATGATGCGCGATATGCTGCTGCTACTTATGTGCCATCCGCTTTGATGCTCGGCGTACAACTGAAAAAGATTCAGCTTGGTATCCAGGGATTGGGCGCTGTTGTGCCTTCAAAGTATTACGTTATCAATCCCAATAATAGCGACATTTCGGTAAAAGAATCCATCCGGGAAACGGCAATTGGACCTTATTTGCGATTGTCGACTCATGCCCAAAATGGAGAAAGAGCAGCCGGCTTTTTTACAATCGGGGCCAATTATTGCCTTTCATCCCGTACTGCATTTGCTTTAAATACTTCTGATTTCAAATTAAAAGAGTCATTTCAAAATACCATAGCTACATCAGCAGATATTGGATTCTCAATACCCCTGCTGAAGCATAAATTGTTGCTCACAACGCAGTATCAAATCATCGCAAGCAGGAAAAAAATGTATAAATATGAAGTAGAAATTGAAAACTTCCTGCTGTTCAATCATTCCTTGCAGATAGGATTAGCTTGCTTCTTTAAAAAAGAAGATAAAACAAAAAAGGTACTGCCGTCAAGCTCTAAGTTTGAATAAAATGCCATTTTATCTCCATTACTTTTAAGTTCGGCGATTTCTTTATGGAATAATTGCGAAGCTACGCTATCTTTACCATTCAGAATTTTATAAGATCAAAACTATGAGCAGATTTCTATTCGTATCGCTATTTTCCCTTATTTCAATCCTTTCACATGCGAATGAAGGAATGTGGATTCCTTTGTTTTTGAAACAATTGAATGAAGCCGAAATGAAAGGCCTCGGCATGAAACTCAACGCAGAAGATATTTATAGTGTCAATAAAAGCAGTCTTAAAGATGCCATCTGTCAGTTTGGTGGTGGTTGTACGGCTGAGTTGATATCTAATTCGGGATTGTTGCTTACCAACCATCACTGTGGATTTGATGCCATTCAGAATCATTCTACCTTGGAGCACAACTACCTGGAAAATGGTTTCTGGTCAAAAAACAATGGACAAGAACTCCAGAATCAAGGCCTTACCGCTACTTTTATCATCAGAATCGAAGATGTAAGTGCAGCAGCACTACTGGGTATTTCTGCCGACATGAGTGAAAAGGACCGTTTGGCTGCCATCAACAAGAATATTAGTATGGTCACCAAAGGTGCGCAGCGCGAGGCATGGCAGGAAGTTTTTGTTAGACCTTTCTATGAAGGCAATCAGTATTTCATGTTTGTGACAGAAACCTATAAGGATGTTCGTTTGGTTGGTGCACCTCCTTCATCAATTGGAAAATTCGGAAACGATACCGACAACTGGGCGTATCCCCGCCATACAGGTGATTTTTCTTTGTTCAGAATATATGCCGATAAGAATAATCGTCCTGCTGAATATTCGGCGGACAATGTACCTTATACACCGAAACATTTTTTACCGATATCCTTGGATGGCGTTGAAAAAGGCGATTTTTCTATGGTTTATGGATTTCCCGGCAGAACCCAGGAATACCTGCCGGCGATAGCGGTGGAGCAAATTGTAAATATCCTTAATCCAGCCAAAATTGCGATACGCGACAAGACTTTAAAAATCATGGATGAAGATATGCGGGCCGATCCTGCTACCAAGATTTTACTGGCCGCCCGCTATGCAGGAATTTCAAATGCATGGAAGAAATGGAGAGGCGAGAGTCTCGGATTGACCAAATCGAAGGCCCTTGAAAAGAAAAAAACGTACGAGAAGCAATTTAGCGAAGCACTTAGGACAAATGAAAATTGGAATAAAAACTACAGTCATCTACTGGATGATTTGAATAAAGTCTACAAAGATGCCGAGAATTACCTGCTGCTTCGGGATTTGTACAGGGAGACATTTACCAATTGTCTTACTTTGAATTGGGCGAATAATATCAACACTTTGCTTCGAAATTTTGATAAAAACGACAATAAAGCTTTCGAAGAGAAAAAGAAAGATTTACAAGCAGGTTTGGCAGAGTTTTTCAAAGAATACAGCGTGCCCAATGATAAAAAGGTATTCGCGGCTTTGACAGAAATGTATTGGAAAAGCGTTCCTGCAGAATATATCGGTGAGGATGCCAAAAGCACATTGGCAAAAAATAAGACCTTTCAGATATTGACGGATAAGATTTTTTCGAAAACCATCCTCACGGATAAATCTAAAGTGGCGGAACTATTGGCTATGCCGACCGATAAACTGGTTAAAAAGTTAAGAAAAGATCCTCTCAGCGCATTTACGGCAAGTTTGTACAATACTTTTGACACGAAAGTGAATCCAAAGCTGGCAGAATTGCAACCACAGCTAAATCGCCTGCAACGCCAGTATATGAAAGCACAAATGGAAGTTTTTGAAGGAACGAAGACCTTTTTCCCCGATGCCAATTCCACTTTGAGAATTACTTATGGTAAAGTAAATGGCTTTCAGCCAAAAGATGGCGTCGAGTACACACCTTTCACATATCTTAACGGCGTAATGGAAAAGTATATCCCCGGTGATTATGAGTTTGACGTTCCTCAAAAACTACGTGATTTGTATGCAGCCAAAGATTACGGGCAATATGGTGTGGATGGTAAAATGCCGGTTTGTTTCTTAGGCATGAATCATACGACAGGCGGTAATTCCGGTAGTCCGGCTTTGGATGCTTACGGCAACCTGATTGGACTCAATTTTGATCGTGTTTGGGAAGGAACAATGAGTGATATCAATTATGATCCGGCGCTTTGTCGAAATATTATGATGGATGCACGTTATTTGCTTTTTATCGTTGATAAATTTGCCGGCGCAGGTCATTTGATCGAAGAGATGAAATTAGTACATCCGAAAAAGAAAATGTAAACCCAAACTCATAGCCAAAGTACTTGTTCACAGAAAAATCAAATATTTTAATCAACGGAATTGATATTTCGCTCATGGTGTATCGGGAGAGAAGGCGTGGTGTGCGATTTTCCATCGTAAAAGATGGCGTTGTTAATATCCGTCTGCCAATTATGCTTACTCCTGACCAGGAAAGAGAGCAATTTGACCGTTTGAAAGAATGGCTATCTAAAGTCATTCATAAAAAAAGCAATATTGTTCAACGTTTTGTAAAGAACGAATACAAGAGCGGTGATAAGATTAAAGTAGGAAACAGAACTTATTTCATCGAGGTAAATCAGGAAAGTCGAAGGAGTCATACGGCCAAACTACACAAAGGAACTGTATTTTTTACTTTGTCAATTGAAGACTCAACAGAAGGTCAACAAAAGGCAATCAGACAGCTGCTAAGTAAAATTGTAGCCAATGATTTTTTGCCTGAAATCAGCAGAAGAACCCATGAAATCAACCACCTTCATTTCAAAAAGAACGTTAAAAGTGTTCGTTTCAAGTACAACCACTCTAATTGGGGGAGTTGCTCCAGAACAGGAAATATCATTTTTTCTACTCGACTGATGTTTGCCCCGGATGATGTGATAGACTACGTGATTATACACGAACTATCACACTTGCTAGAAATGAACCATTCGGCAAGATTCTGGAAAATAGTGGAAAACGTAATGCCGGATTATCGGGAAAAAGAAAAATGGCTGAGCGCTAATTCTGCTTTATGTGATTTTTAATCATTGCGGTACATCCTCTAATTGTACGGTACTCCTACACCAACATTCCCACCGGCTATCAAACTACTGACTAGTCGACTTACTGACTAGTCGACTAATTGACTAGTTGACTAACTGACTAGTTGACTAACTGACTAGTTGACTAACTGACTAGTCGACCAACAGACCAGCTTATAGCACTTCTTCCAACCACCTCGGTGCCCTCTCTTCAGCCCAGGAAAAAGAGGAATCGCGTAGGGGAAAAAAGCCGACATGTCCGCCATATCTGGGAGTCT
>JBMOJB010000031.1:0-26778 GCA_049316985.1 Saprospiraceae bacterium
GTTTGAGCCAAAACTGCAGGCGTAGTAGCCGCAGCAGGACCACCCGGTACATGTACGAAAGCAGAGTTGAACTGTGCCGTTGCGTATGGATCCGTAACCGGGAAGTTAGGGAATGAATTAGCAGGATCTGTAAAGTAATTAGGCATGATACCTGTCGAAGAAGCATTACCCAAAAGGACTCTTGCATTCACAAACGGAGGAACAATATAATCTACATTGATACAGAATTTACCAAAGCTTCCTGAATTACCATCAATATAAACATAGTACTCACCTGCTGGCAGGTTGTTTAATGTGATAGTGCTAACGTTTCCTGGTGCGCCATTACAACCTTGCGTACATGCAGTCAATACATCTGTGAACGAAGGTGTTCCACATGCATTTGAAACCTGGAACAACATAATCCAAGAATTCAATAATGGTGTACCTGTTGTAGGATTAGAAGTCACGATGCGGTATTCACCGGCATTTACCGCTGTAAATTTATACCAAACCGTGTTGTTTGCAGCACTACAGTTGTTAATTGCTGCCGGCTCATTTAAGCCCGCAGTAGCAGGTGTGTTGTCGCTACAAACCGGCGGAGCATTCAATACCAATTGAACCGCACCACAAGGCTCGTCTTCTTCTAACAAAGTAGAAAAATTAATTGGACCTACCCAATCAGAAGTAACACCCGGGCTACATACTGCTCTCATCCATACTTCATATTGTGTACTACCACTTAGGCCTGGAAATGAAACAGAAGTAACTGTTACTGCTGGGTTAGAAATAGTAGTCGTAGGCGTAATTCCTGAAGCAGGTTGAATATGTACATCCCACATAGTTTCCAAACATCCGGCTGCCCATGTGAAATCTGCAGAACTCTTGGTTACATTACTAATCAACTGTGATTTCGGCTGTGGGCACGGAGGAGGAGGTGCTACGGTTACTACGTAATCTTCAACTTCTCCATAAAAATTGTTCGTACAAGGTGTTACCAAATCACCACTCACTGCAAACATACATCTTACTCTAAGCGTATGCACACCTACCGGTGGATTGCATGGCAATGAAATTGGAAATCCAAGCGTTGTATTCGCTCCAACGGTACCGTTAGAGTATCCAAGTCTTTCTGTTATCTGATCAAAAACACCATCATCATTAAAATCGATCCAGGCAGCATAACCTTCAGAGTAAGGTCCGGCAGTTACTTCACAAACATAAGTAGTACCTGCATTTAACGTTGTTGTCAAGAGCGGGTTAGTTCTGTAATCTGAATATCCACCATTGCTAGTACAATTTCCTGCACCCCAAGAACAACCCAATGGAATTTGTGATGGACAACCGACACCTGAATTGTTATCCAAAGTGTTTAGTTTAACACGTGCAATTACGTCACCATCAGAGCAACCTGCAGTAGTTACTGGTACGCAATATGCTACCAAAACACCAGTTTCAAATGTGTTTTCAACACAACCCGTAGCATTTCCTTTACTATTATATGGAATTACTATCCAATAATAAGTAGTATTTGTTGCCAAAGCGGTAGTAATTGTAAACGAACTAGTGGTTACATCAGCAATCAAATTAACTGTAGGTGTCGCAGCATTGTACGCACCAATTGTAGTTGACATATATACTTTATATCCATCTGCACCGGTTAACAAATTCCAAGAAAGAGTCGGATTTTTAACCACATTAGTTGCACCATTTGCAGGTACATTCATTTGATTACAGATTGGAGCAGTAAGTGTATCCGTTGTATATGAATACGTTGGACAACCCGTTGCATCACCTGTAGCGTTTGATGCAATCACTTGCCATACGTACGTTGTGGAATAAGTACCTGCCGGAGTGTAGCTAAGTACAGCACTTCCCACGGTTGCAGTTGGTGTTGCTGGCAAGCTGGTTCCAACGAATACTTTATAATTGGCAACCGCACCACCTGTTGTTGGAGCCGACCAAGTCAATGGTGTACCCAAAGGCACAGCGGTAGCCATATCTAGAGGTGTAATTAAAGTAGCACAATCAGGTGGAGCAACCGGAGTAGTAAAGGTAACCGGCCCTGTCCAATCTGAATATACACCTGTTCCACATTTTGCTCTTACCCATACTTCCTGCGCAGTACCATTTGGCAAACCTGTCGACGTGAAAGGATGAACAGTTGCAGTGTCCGTCGCTACACTTGTTGAAGTGGGAACAGCACCACCTGCAGACTGAACAAGCAATTCCCATTCAGTTTCTGTACAACCAGGAGTCCAGTCAAAAGTTCTTGCGGACCAGGAAGGTGTTGCAGCAACTTCTGTCAAATTACTAGGTTGTGGACATGGAGGAGGTGGAGCTACTGTAACAGCGTAATCTTCCACTTCTCCGTAAGTATTATTGGTACAAGGAGTAACTGCATTTCCAGAAACAGCATACATACATCTAACTCTTAATGTATGTGTACCTACCGGAGGATTACAAGGTAAAGATATTGGAAATGCTAAAGTTGTATTAGCACCTACAGTACCATTTGAAAAACCTAATCTCTCGGTGGTTTGATCAAATAATCCATCATCGTTAAAATCTATCCAAGCTGCATAACCTTCAGCAAATGGACCTGCGGTCACCTGACACTGGTAGGTTGTACCCGCATTCAAGGTAGTTGTCAAAAGCGGATTTGACCGATAATCAGAGTAACCACCATAATTTGTACAAGTTCCAATTCCGCACGGGATAGGGAACTGTGATGGGCAACCTGTTCCGGAGTTATTATCTAATGTATTCAACTTAACACGCGCAATAACGTCACCATCAGAACAACCGTATGTTGTTACAGGTACACAATAACCCAATAACGTACCAGTTGTAAATTGCTGCTCTGCACATGCTGTAGCAGAACTGTATGTATTTTTAGGAACAACTGTCCAATAATACAATTGGTTAACCGGTAATAAAGTCGGATAAGTGTATGAAGTACCAGTTTGATTCAGTACCAGATTGGTAGCAGGATTCATTGGATCGAATGCCGGACTAGTAGTTGAAAGGTACAAATCATAACTAGACGCACCACCAACCGGTGCTGTCCATGTAAAAGTTGGGTTTCTTACTACACCCGTTGCAGCTGCCGCCGGGGCTGTAGTAGTAGCACAATTTGGTGCTGCTGCTACAAAAGAAAACTCCGTACAACCAGTAGATGAACCGTAAAGGTTTTTAGCAACTACTGACCAATAATAGGTATTCGCAGCAGGAACATTAAATACATAGGATAATGTTGCTGTATTTGTCACCAAATTATTAGCAGCATTCAGTGGGTCATAAGCAGGCGATGTAGTAGAAATGTAAACATCATAGCTCGAAGCGCCAACACCTGCAGTCCATGTTAAAGTTGGGTTTACAGTCACTACTGCTGCTGTAGCAGGAGCAGTCTGAGTAACACAAGATGGCGGAGCAGTACTGTCTCCAAAGGAGTAACTTCCAGTCAAGTTCAACGCAGTAATGTTTGAACCGGTAGCGATAGAAGCTACATTATAAGTAGCACTTGGTATGCCCGTAAAAGTAGAAGAACCACCAACGATGCCATAAGAACCAGCGGCTGTTGACGAACCTAATACCAAATTGGAACCTAAGATCGCAGCATCACTAACGCGCACTCTTAATCCACCAGCACTCAAGCTATTGGTTCCGATGATATTTACATCCCAACGCTTACTTGGCAATGCACCTACACCGGAAGCCGGACTACCTGCGTTGCTGTCAAAAGCTTCCACCTGAATAGTGGTTGCCAAAGATGGCGCACCCGTTATACCTGTAAATGACATTGGGTTGAATGTTGCAGCTCCGACCGGGAAACCTACAATGTTGGCTGATGAAGAAAAACCAGTTCCCAACGTAATTTGCAAAGGTCCCTTTACGAAAGCATCGCTATCACCTGTAGAACCCGTTGTAGTCGCAGTACTTAAAGTAGTTGCTGTGACACCAGTTCCTGTAGAGTTGACAATTCTGAGTCTATTGGTTGCAGTTGTATTGATGATACCTGCCGGGTTTCCAGGCGTAGTTGTCCAAGACAGTGAACCAACATTCAATGGGCTATTCAATGTGATCCCTGCTGGATTATTATTCGCAATAATCAAACTTGTTATTTGCAAGTTTGCAAATGCCGATGCAGCACTTTTTATGGTGCCATTGTTTGTAATACTTTGTGCATTAGTTGAAAAAGCATTACCGGTTGATGTACCTACAGTCGTTGCTCCAAGTCCTAAAGTACCAACTGTCAAGATTGCTCCTGAATTAACAGTAACATTACCTGCTACCCATGCCGTAGTAAAACGACACTCACCTGAAATAACAGTTAAGTCACCATTCAAACCAGGCGTATATTGATGTGTTTGGAAACGATTTGTTGCAGAATTTACCGCATCTACAACAACAGATCCGAGTCTTAAATAACCTGAACTCCACCAAAGTGTTGTTCTAAACCCATTGGTGGTACCTCCATTGCTTGTTGATACACCATCTCCAAATTTAATTATATGGGAAGGTGGCAAATTGTAATTTATTGAATTAGCATAATAAATACATTCCTGTACCCCACCTGTTGTCGAAGTATTTCCCTGAGGATCAGGGAAAGTCCATGAACCACCTGTTACATTGATTGCAACACTGGATTGCAATCCAAGAAGTGATCTCAGTGGATTTGTACCAGAACCTGTGGTACCACTATTGCCATCAATATAAAGGTCACCAGCACTTTGAACAAATGCAGAGGAACCATTGAACCAAACAGATCCTTTGACCTTAATGGCTCCACCTGATAGGTTTAGCGCTCCTGAACCGTTCATGTCCATAGTTGCTCGATTACCGGTAGCGTGCTCCACATACAATGTATTGGCAGCAACTGATAATGAACCTGCAACAGACAACTGACGGACAGTTGCATCTGCATTAAGAATCATGGATGCACCCGCAAGGATGCTGAAATTATCTGCATTGGTTAATGCAGCGGGGGGAGCCACGCTCGTTGCTCCTGTAATGTCTGTAGTCCAGCTGGCCGGACTAGCAAAATCTGTTGCTCCACTTAGCGAGTAGTAAGTAACTTGCGCATTACTTACACTTGCCAGGCAAAGTGTAAAGGCAAACAACAGAAATTTAGGAAAAATTCTTCTCATGCTGGAAGTCATTTTTAAAGATTAATTAATAAGATTAAAATTCATAAAATTTCAATGGCAAATAAAATATTTTGATGACTTGAAAATAAGGCTGGAAATACGCGTAAATCAGTTTCGAAAAAAGAAAAAGCTAACCGTTTTTTCAAATATTAAAAGTTTACATATAAATTAATATGCCGCCTAAGTTTTGCGAGCATACCTATCCCCAACAAATATACACAGAAGGACTAATTAATAATATTTTTTAGACCACAAAGATTGAATAATCATCCAAAGCAAAAAGTAACTTAAGTCAAATTATTGATAATCAAATAAATAGTAATATCAACAAAAGTGTTAAAATTTTGTTAAAATATAAGCTCTTTCGCTAAACAACATAGTTCCGAAATTTTACACCGAAGGTCTTTTTCAAGGCCTAGATCCAAAGAACTTGTATTTTTGCAATTTTAAGAAAAAATACAATCCGAAATCAATATTATATTCTAAAGATATAGCTTTGAGAATTTTATTATTCTGAGCAACTTCAATAAACCTTGCAATACAATTACAATATAAACAGAATTTTTACAAAATTATATTATATATTAGAAGCTCTTTTATACTTTTAATATGTCGATTTTTCTGCCTATTTTTAAGTAATTCTAGTTTCAGCTTATAAATTTTAGTCCAATAAATCAATGAATAGATCAAATTTTCGCTGTATTTCATGTCACATTTAAGGAAATTCGAACTATATTATTGGCGTTTATCCATACTTACTAAATTTGTAATAAGGTAAAAAAAGGATCTGTTTCCAAGGCACAAAAATTCATACTTAATGAAGAGATCTTTAACAAAATTGATATTTTTGACTTCCAATTACAAAATAAATAAAGCACTTTTGCAATATGACTTTATTTAAGCATATATTACTAAAATGTCTGAACACAGTACGGAAGCTACATCATCCTACCAGGAGCTGGAAAAAATGGATACCCACATGATCTTGAATTGTATTAATTCAGAAGATATTAAAGTGGCATTGGCTGTTAAGAATTCTCTGACTCAAATTGAGAAATTGATCGAAGCGCTACTTTTGAAAATTCAAAATGGCGGCCGACTTTTTTACATCGGCGCCGGCAGTAGTGGAAGACTAGGGATTCTCGATGCCTCAGAATGCCCCCCAACTTATGGTGTTTCTGAAGAATTAGTAATTGGCATTATCGCCGGAGGTGACAGGGCCATTCGTCATGCCATCGAAAATGCCGAGGATGACCCCGATGCCGGATTTGGACAACTCAAAGCAAAAATGGTTTCAAAGCAAGATTTTGTGGTCGGCATCGCAGCTTCGGGAAAAACACCTTATGTAGTTGGCGCTATTCAACAATGTAAAAATGCAGGGATCAGCACTGCTTGTATTGTCTGCAATACTGCCTCTCCCCTTGCTAAAATTGCAGATTATCCGGTTGAGATAATTGTCGGTCCGGAGTTCGTAAGTGGCAGTACGAGAATGAAGGCCGGCTCGGCTCAGAAAATGGTATTGAATATGATTTCAACGGCGCTCATGATCAAATTAGGAAAAGTAAAAGGCAATAAAATGGTTGACATGAAGGTGAGCAATGCTAAGCTAAAAAAACGCGCTATTGACATGGTTTGTGAAGAGACTAAGCTAAGTAAAGAAGAAGCTGCCGAGCTCATCCACCGTTATGGCTCGGTCAGAAAAGCAATGGAAGCCTGGGAATTAAATAAATAACTCAAAAAAAAGAATAAATGAAAAAAGACATTGAACTATTAAAAGTGGAAGATATTGGTATTGCAGCAGTTCCGGGCGAAGATCCTGACTTCTGGGATATCTATATTCTAAACTTACATGAAGAAGCAATCAAGAATGTGTTTATTGTTGCCAGCGGATATGGAGAAATTGATGGAGAAGTTCGAAAATCTTCTTTGATGCGCTATTATTTTGAAAAAATTGAAGCGTTGGACATTCATAAAATTGAATCTCTGCCCGTTTCACTTTTTGACCTGACCAATGAGTATTGGGTAAGTTTTTCAATGAACAACTATCTGTACGATAAAAGATATCTCTTTGTCCCGGGAAGCCTTTTACCACTAAATTTTATCACCATTCCATTTATTGAGCAAAAGGGAGTACTCATTAGATAATTAACAATTGACAATTGACAATTGACAATTTTAAAATAGGAATTTTCAATTTTCAACTAAAAAAAAAACACACCACGCAAGCTGCCTGTTGTGTAAACTATAATTTCGAGCATGAAAAAACTTTATGTATCCTGCGGAGCAGGAAATAATGCCAGAGGCATATACAAATATTACAATTTCCTTGCCAATTTTATTCAGTAGTTGATCAGTTAATGTCAACTAAATTATAAAATGCAAAATATACTTTGCAACAGCAATGAAAGAACTGTTTGAGATTAAAATTAAGGTTTTGGGAATCCGTGAGTAAGAGACAGCGCCATTCTAATAACTGTATTCTAGGCGTTTCGTTTGTTGCGAGGTGGTTTTCGTTTGTTTAAACGCAAATATATATATATTATTGTTTATCAAAAAAAAATGTAAGGATAATTTATCAGAAAAACAATTTTTTATTGCCCATCCGACAAATTATCCTTATTTTGTTATTACCTCAGGATCTGGATATAACCCGCTTTGGTCTCACCTTTTCCATCTTCATATAGATAATAGTACGTTCCATCCGGAAGATTGTTTCCATCCCAGGTACCATTCCAGTCATTTTTGTAAGCTTCTTTATAGAATACCTGATTACCATACCGGTTGAAAATACTCAACTTGTTGGTGCTTTGATCTGCTGCACCTTCAATAACAAAAGTATCATTCACACCATCTCCGTTGGGCGAGAAACCCGTGAATACCTTGATTCCGCTACACAATACTTTAATCAATACCGGTGCTTCATCACAACCCTCTTTGGTGCAAATCTTATAGGTAAATGATTCATCTGCATTATCATCACAGAAATCGGCATTCGGAGTAAATACTACTTTGTTTTCGTTATTAACAAAGACAAAAGCATTCTTAGGCTGTTGAACGATTCGTATTTCTGTTAACGGTAAATTCCCTAATTTGTCATTGGCCAATACATCTAAGACCATCACATCTCCCTGGTTGATTTTAGCAGCATCCTCTATTGCGTCAGGACCCTTTGGATCTTTGGCTTTAACAGTAATTTCAAAGAAGGTGGTATCTCTTATACCTTGATCATCTGTTATTACAAAGGCTGCACGATCTGTGCCTCCTGCATTAACTCCCAAGCAAGTGATGCATCGGGAACCAGGAATCAATTCAAATTTGGCATGTGCACCGGATTGGCCCGGCCAGATATTGTCAATACCGGCAATACTGCCCAACAATTCTGCAACATCCAGACAAACGGTATCTTTTTGATTAAGGTAAATCGTTTCTACTACGTATTTCGCAGTTGTACAAGCAACTCGCGCCTCCATAGTGTCTTTACAACCCGCCTTATTCGTGAAGATCAATTGATGTATTCCATTGGTCAAAGTCAGTGCGGTACCATCATTACATTTTGATATCGCGCCACTGAAAGGATTGCCATTATCCGAAATACTGTAAGAGGCAATATCAGCAAATGGCAAATCAGCAATGTATAATTTTGAAGGAGTCCCACAAGTTGTAAACAAAGTTTCAGATTTTGAAGCTATGAAAGACTTACAATCCGGCGGTAAAACTTTGCACTCCACTGTAACTTTTATGGCATCCTGACAACCGTCTGCACTTGTAGCCACCAAATTGTGCGTACCCACACCTAACTCAATCGCCAAAGCGTAAGGCGTGATTTTAACCTCAAGATCGGCAGTTCCTACGAAGTTAGGATCATTTTTCGACCCAATATCCATTTTGCTGTAGAAGGAAGAGCTCTGTCCACCATAAATCTTGCCAGCCTGATTTATTTGCCAGTTTCCATTAGGATCCCAACTGTTCATCAATGCCAATAAATCATTTATCGTATTAAATTCACCGGAGTAAGATTTTCCATTAATTGTCCATTTATTAAGTAAATATGAACCGGAATTAATTGAGAACGACAAATTGTAATAGTACAGAGAATCGAACTTACATCCTTTGAAGTTTCCACTGAAGGCCACACCGTTGTCTGTAATTACTATTGCACCGGTACTCAATTCTGCAGGCGTTAAAGCTGTACAAAGTGCAGCTTTCCCGTTAACACAATCATTTACTTCCAATGTTACTCCAGTCTGTTCAAATATATTGACTAAAGACTTCTCCCCTACTGTAAACGTGAATTTATTAGTACAATTCGGATTAGACTTTCTAGTGATGATTAATCGATACTCCCCGGCGCTCAGATTGCTGGCGCTATTAGAAATTCCGTTCGCTGTACTCCACTCGAAATTGTAATCTTGAGGATTCCCATCTTTCATATTGAAAGCTATTGAACCAACAGCAGATCCACCACATCCCGCAGGGACAATCACCGTAGATATAATTTCTGGCAGCACACAAGGACATTCGGTACCAATCACAACAGTAATCACTTTTGTTGCACATTGATCAGATACTGTCACCTGATAACTTCCCGCTGACAATTTCTCCCGAGTTGCACCGATGTAACCATCATTCCAAGTGTATGTATATGACGCAGGTGTAAAGCCGGCAGTACCATTCTTAAGTCCACATTGCTCTGCAGTAGTATTTATATCAATATTTGCTACTAAAGCAGTAGTTTTGAATCTTGTTACCGTATAAACTTGAGTTGCTACGTTTCCACAATCGTCCGTCGCCGTGTAAGTATATACCGTGATTTCGAAACATCCGCTATCATCACTCAATGCAGTCACCTGAACAGGAACATCAGAATCGCAATTGTCGATTGCTTTCACGTTGAACTGAGGTTCAACTTCACCCGGATTCAGCGTGATGTCAGCATGTACACCTAAGATCTGTGGTTTTTCATTATCTGTGAAGATAATCAACTGCGATTTTGAAGTTGAGTTGCCACAATCATCTGTTGCTGTCCAGGTTCTTAGTACTGATCCCGCTAAAGTACAATTTGCTGCCGTGTAAGGCGCTTCACTGTATGTGATTTTTACATCTTTTGAACAATTGTCCGTTGCCGTTACATTGGCTACTGAAGGAAGTGAGCCTTTGCAATCCAATGTCAAATTATCCGGAACACCAGCCAAAACCGGCGCTTTGGTATCCTTTGAAATCACTGTAAATTCATACACAGAAGTGTTTCCACATTTATCTGTAGCTGTCCAACGACATGTGATAGTCAACAGATAGCCATCAGTTTCACATTTTCCGATTTTCGCATTGTACTCGTCAAATTTAACTGTTGGATTTTTATCACAGTCATCGGTTACAATTACATCATTTTCATTCATTACTTGTAACTGATCGCATTCGACTGTAATAGTACCACCACTAGGCACTCCTGCCAGCATAGGGCTCTTTGGAGTAATAACTGGTTTGCTAAGATCTTTGACAGTTATGGTCATTGATTTTGTCGAACTATTACCGCACTTGTCGGTAGCCGTCCAGGTTCTGATCACTTTGTATTGACATGCGTTCGGGTCACCCTGCACATTATCCTCCATTTTCACAACAGGGTTGGCATCACAAAAATCAGTTGCAAGTACACTTGTTGGAGCAATCAGCGGATCGCTACAGCTGGTCGTAAAGTCAGCAGGAATCCCGGCAATTACCGGAGGCGTCTTGTCATATACCGTGATAGTTTTCACCTTCGTTATTTCATTACCACACTTGTCAGTTGCCGTCCATTCTCTGATAATTTTAAAATCACAGTCGGTACCAATTCTACTTTCTCTGAATTTCAAAACAGGATTCAGGTCACAGTTGTCGGTCACGCTAACCGGTGTATCCGGTATTGGTTGACCGCAATCGAGTACAATACTTGTCGTATTGACATTGATGACAGGTGCTTCAGTATCTCTGATCGATATAACCTGAGTAGCAGTAGTACTATTTCCACAAGCGTCAGTTGCAGTCCAGGTACGAACAATTGAGCCCAAACATCCTCCAGTACTGCTCAATGCATCGCTGTAGGTTAAAGCAGGCTGATTATCGCAATTATCAATAGCAATAGGTTTATTATTTGCATCTGCAAGCTGGCCACATACTACGCTTTGGCCGACCGGCACTTTGGTAATTACCGGAGCAACATTATCCTGAATCGTAATGGTCTGCGTCGCAGTATTTACATTCCCACAGTGATCCGTAGCGGTCCACCTTCTCAATATGATCTTGTTTCCAGCGCAATTACCGTTGACTGTACTTTCTGCATAAACCAACTGGATGTTTTTATCACAATTATCAGCAACAGTCGGATTCGTTAATGTTGGCAAAGTCTCACCACAATTTAATGTGACACTAGCTGGCACATTTGAAATAATTGGCGCTTTGGTATCGATAACTTTTAGTGTAAATTCATACACGGAAGTATTACCACACCTGTCAGTAGCTGTCCAGCGACAGTTCAATGTATACAAGTAACCATCAACAGCACAGTTGCCCTTTTTGGTACCGTATTCATCAAATTTTATGGTAGGATTCTTGTCACAATTGTCATTTACTGCAACATCTCTTTCATCCATAATCGCCACTTGATCACACTCCACAGTCATTGTTCCACCACTTGGCAAACCAGCGATCATAGGGTTTAGTGGCGTGATTACCGGTCCTTTTGTATCTATAACGGTTATTACCTGAGATTTTGAGCCTACATTTCCACATTTGTCAGTAGCCGTCCATATGCGAATTACTTTGTAAGTACATGAATTACTATTACCATCCAATGTTTCGCTGAAAGTCAGTACTGCATTATTATCGCAAGCATCTACAGCCACAGGATTAGCTTTAGGCGGAAGTGCATCAGCACAGTCAACGGTTATATTATCCGGCATTCCACTGATTGAAGGTGCTGTTCTGTCTCTAACTGTGATGGTCTGCAATTTTGTAGATACATTACCGCATTTGTCGGTTGCTGTCCAAACTCTGATTAGTTTGTAACCGCAACCAAAACCTAGTTTGTCTTCAATAAGTGTTAGCTTTGGATTGTTGTCACAATCATCGTTGGCACTTACCAAGGAAGGAAGAGGCACCACGTCGGTACAATCGTATTCAGCATTATCCGGAACTCCAACGATTTCAGGTGCATTGCGATCTCCATCGATCAGTAGTTCCTGTGTAAATACTGTTTGATTTCCGCATGCATCCATAGCTGTCCAGGTACGGATAATTTTGAACCCGGTACAGTTGTCACCTGCTGTTTTCTGTTCATCGAACATGATCATCACAGCACCCGGGCAATTGTCGATAACCGTTATCTTAGCAGGCGGTGGCACGTTTCTGCAATTGACGGTTACATTAGTTGGGGTATTGATGATTCGAGGTGCTTCTGTATCGATTACCAATACCGTCTGCGTGAATTTAGATGTATTTCCACAATTATCTACTGCCGTAAACTCTCTCGTGATTGTTCTTCCTGTAGCGCAATCGCCTTCTGAAGTAGTTTCAACCACAGAAACTTCAACATTTTTATCACAATTATCAGTTGCAGTTGGCATCTGATTCGTAGTTTGTCCACAATTTACCGTAACAGAAGCAGGAACGTTTGCAAAAACAGGTGCTTTTTTATCTTCAACAGTAATATGTTGAATCAACTCTGCCGTATTTCCACAATTATCGCTGGCTACCCATAGTCGAGTAATAAGGTAACTATCGCTGCAAGCGCCGGCTTGAACACTTTCATCAAAAGCAATTCTTACATCATCATCGCAGTTGTCTGTTGCTGCGATCAATGGGACAAATGGGATATTTTCACATGAAACGGTTTCATCAGTTGCTGTACTGCTAAATACAGGATCTATACCATCTTGTACTTTTATTATTTGAACTTTCGGAGTCGCGTTACCGCAATTGTCTTTTGCGATCCAGGTTCTCACCAAGGTATAACTATTGGCACAGAATCCATTGATTCTTTCTTCAGAGAAAATGATCTCTACTTGAGTATCACAATTGTCTGTGGCCGAAAACCCATCTAATGCTACCGGGATTTGATTACAATCAACGGTAATATCACTAACAAGAGGAGTCGGTCCAAAAACAGGTGCTTTTGTATCGCGCACTGTTATTATCTGAACGTGTTGAGTTTGGTTTCCACAATCGTCCAAAGCAGTCCATGTTCTGTTCAAGACATAATTATCAGTGCAAGAACCGTTCGTTTCACTCTCATCGTACAAAATCGTTACATTGGTATCGAAGTTATCTGTAGCAGTTAAAGTCGCTATAGCAGGAATGGCATCACATTCAACAGTCAGGTTTTGTGCACTTCCCAGAGATGCAAATACCGGTGCTGTTTTATCGTTGTAACCTGCATCAAATCTGTAGTTTTCACCACCGACAACTATAAAATCGTCGGTAGAACCATTGGCAGGGTTGACATCACTATCGATCGCATCATTCGTTCCCTGATTGAACAAAGTAAATGACAAAGCAGAAGGCTTGCTAAATGTCAAATGATAGGTTCCTGCAGCCACATTTCCAAATGAATAAATTCCATTAGCGTCAGTAATTTGACTGGTATTTACATTATTTCCGATCAATGTAACGGTAATACCTTGAAGAGGTGAATCTCCCGTACTGACACCATCGTTGTTACAATCTAAAAATGCAAGTCCGCTCAGACCAGAAGGGATCTGTACCTGTTCATAGACACCAAAATCGACTGTATAATTCGTATTTGGATCATTATCGCCATCATTACGAGGTTCGTTGTCGTACACCAATACAATAATACCACTTTCTATCTGCACACCATTTTGGGTACCATGGTCCTCATTGTCATTATCTGTTGTTATGCCGGGTTCATATGCTCCGTTTGTACCTGGATCAGAGGGTCCATTACCGGTAGAACTTCGAGTTCCCAAAGGAATATTGTCTACTAATTTGACATAATAATTGCCTTCAATCAGGTTAGCAAAAGAGTATAGACCATTTGCATCTGTAAATACCGTTGCTTTTAGGGTATCCGTTGCATCTTTTCCATTGTTGCCCGCACTATACAACTCGACCTTCACGTTTTCAACACCTAATTCAGACAGATCGAAATATCCATCATTATCTGTATCAGTCCAGACAGTTCCGCCCAATGTGATCAGATTTTTCTTTAAATCGACAATCATAGTATCGACGTCATTATCAGGAAAAGTATCCTGAGGCACGTCGATAGTTGCAAAGTTTGCAATACTTGTACCCTGGAATGCCGGATCAAGTACCGTTGTGATCTCAACTGATTTCTTTTCACCTACCAAAATTGAGGGTATAGGTTCTATTAAAACCGCTGTACCGTTTACATCAATCCAGTCAGCATCAGCAAGCAACAACTCAGCAGGTAAATTGTCAACTACTGAAACGTCGGTTGCATCTACATTACCTACATTAGATATTTCAATTAAGTACACTAATGTATCGCCCGGAGACACTGTATTTGACTGATTCGGCAATAGCTTCTTAGTCAAAGAAAGGTCAAAAATATCAATTCGATAGAAACCAAAATCAATGGTTAAATTGGTATTGGGGTCATTGTCATCACTAGTAGGAAGTGCGTCGTACGCCAGATTGAGCAGACCACTCACAACCGATGTCCCCGTCTGAGTCCCATGATCCTCATTTTGATTATTGCTGTTGGTACCAGGTTCAAAAGGACCTGCACCGTCATTGTCCAGCGTACCATCTCCTGTTGAACTGATGTAATTAGGAGGAACACCCAGTCCAGGAATTTTTATATAATAAATTCCAGGAGCCATCCCTGAAAAAGCATATGCCCCATTGCTATCGGTATAGACAGTATCCACCGGTATATCAGTCGGATCAATACCATTTGTACCGGCATCAAACAAAACCAATTGTACATTCGGCAAGCCCGGCTCACCTATGTCAAATTTTCCGTTGTTATTGAGGTCCTTCCAAACCAAATCACCCACAGAGATACACTTTGGCAGTACTTCAATTGGACAACATAAATCTATAATATCATTGTTAGGGCTTGCAGTGGCTTCATAATGATAGCTACCAAAATCCGTGATCAGATACAATCTTTCATTGCTCACCAGCTGTCCATTTCTGAACCATTTGTAATTCTGATAACCCAATGGCGCTTCCGCTTCAATTTTTACATCGCTTTTCTTGCAATAAAAACAAGGTATGGAAGCACAAGCTGACGCCCAATCATCTTCTGTAAAGATCCCGTTATTGGGTGTGGAATCGCTATCTGTTTCATCCAAACTTAAGACCTCAGCCTGACTAATTATCACTGCTTCACCTTCAACTCGAACGGTCAGCACAAAGCTTAGCGTATCTCCTGCCGGCACTGTACCGCAGTTCCAGGTTCCATTTGAAAGTGAATACGCAACAGCTGGATTTGCTGACACAAATGCCGTACCTGAAGGGACGGGGTCACCAACAATGACATTGTGTGCATCTGCGTTTCCCTCGTTGTATACTTTCATTGTAAAAGCAATCAACTCTCCTGTCGCAGCACTGCTCTTGTCTGATGACTTGATAATACCCAAATCAACACTGGATATTTCAGATCGATGTCCTGACACATGTGACTTTTCTAAGAGTTTAGCTGGAAAGATTCTATCGGCCCGATGTTCAGCTTTTAACGAGAAAAGCAAAAGAAAACTGATCATCAGGGATATCGTGAAGCGAAAATCAAAAAGTGTAGGAGTGATGTACATCTTCTTGAGTTTCGGGTACCTGACGGGTAGCCCAAAGTGAGTAAAATTAATCATTTTTTGTTGAGTTAAGTGTGCAAAGTATTCAGTTACAAACGATAGATTCAGTAATAGTATAATAGAATATCCATCAATAGAAACTACAATCCGGGCTCAAATTGAAGGCAATTATTCAATTATACTTATCAAATTCACTGACATAGTGACATCGAAAATGTGAATTTTTACTTTCAAATACCGGTTGCATTTGATTCGTTTTCAAATGCTTAAATTAAAATAAATATATAAAAAGTACGCTTTTTGGTATAATAATACGATTTATTAAGGTTTACAATCTTTTACATGATTCCGCAAGTAGCGTGTAATTCCTTATCAAAGCAATTCAATATTTAAATATTCGTGACATGGCAAAAAAAATGCCTCTATGCGAAAAAACACATAGAGGCATTTAGTATATTAATAAATATGCTTAGTAAGATTTATGTATATTCCGCTGCGGTACGGGTATTTCTACACCCTCATGATCGAAACGGTATTTGATAGATTCGAGCAAGTCGCAGTATAATTCGAAGGCATCAGGTGCATTTTTCGCACATGCCCAGGCCCGAACTGTTACATAATATTCGCCCAATGCAATTACCCTTACAGGCACCTTTTCCGTTCCATTCTTTTGTTCTTCTTCCGAACGTGGATCTACCTGCAAAGGATGTGCAAGCACTTCTGCTCTCATTATAGTCTTGGCTTTTTGTAAATCAGCCGTCAGACTCACATTTATATCTACGAACTTAATGATCTTATCTTCTGTAAAGTCTGCATTAATAATTATTTCCTGGCTGATAACTGAATTAGGTACGATTATTCTTCTATTCTCGAAGTCTCTAATGACAGTATGTCTGAGTGTAATATCCTCGACGACTCCTTGTAAAAGGTGATCCTTATTCAGTTTCAGGCGGTCATTTATTCTAAAAGGTTTAAAAATGATAATAAAAAGCCCGGATACGATATTGCTCAAGGCCTGCTGCGAAGCAAAACCAACTGCAACAGCTAAAACACCAGCCCCCGCCAATAAAGAACTTGATACAGATTTGAGATACGGAACTTCACTAATGGCCCAGGCAAATCCGGTGATGTAAATAATTGCACGTAGAAAATGTCGCAAAAATTTGTACTTGGTCGGATCATTGTTCATCAATTTGGCAGACTTCACCAAAAATCGATTGAAAAACACATCAATGGTATAAGCTAGTATCAAAGTGCCGATGGCAATCACAAGGAATTCAATCGTATTGGTATCAAGAATAAAATCAAGCATCGTACTTATGTTGAGTTGTTGAGTTGTTAAGTCGTTGAGTTGTTGAGTTGTTGAGGAACCTGCCTGAATAATTTCTGTTTTATGTATATTTTATCAAATTATTTTCATTTTTGGCGATATATGCCAATGCTAACCTGATTTTAAAATAGTCAATTCCTTCTGTAGCCAATTGTATTTCTGCAAGTTTATAGGGTTCATTCAATCCAGGCAAAACACTAAGTACTTTCTTGACTTCCTCTTTACTAATGTATTTTTTTAAATCAATGGGCTCATCCTTTTCATACAAATAAGCGAGGTGCGAATAGATCGTAACTGTATTTAGTCCTCTTGCTTGAGCGATTTCCTCGATACTCAATCCCGTTTTATACAAATCGTACGTTACCAAGTAGGTCGATCCTTTTATATTGACATCATCGCCTTTCTTTTCTCTCACAAAATCACCTATTGCCTGTAAAAAGACATCTCCATACAATTGAATCTTGCGTTCACCCATTCCCGTTATGCTTTGAAGATCTGCTTCAAGCATTGGTTTTCTTTGAGCCAATTGTTCAAGTGTAAGATCCCCTACTACGAGATAAGGTGGCACTCCTTTCTCTTGGGCAATTTTTTTTCGCAAGGCACGAAGTCGTTCAAACAGTTCTTCTTGCAAGCTAAGCGTTCGTGATTTAGGCCTCGCTTCTTCTTTGCGTTTTTCAATTCGGTCTTTCTGTATATTTAATTGCACCAAATGCACTTTCTTATGACCGAAAAGCACCTCCTGGCTGGCCTCCGTCAATTTAAGTACATGACGCTGATCGTAAGCTACTTCCAGCAGACCAAGATTCAGCATTTGAGCCAGATAAAACTGCCAGTCGCCGTAGCCGTATTCTCTTCCTGCACCAAAAGTTTTAATCTTATCAAATCCTTTTTCGAGTATTTCTTGTCGATGTGAACCTCTCAAAACGTCGATTAAAATTCCCATCGCCACATTTTGATTCATTCTTGAAATCGCTGAAAGTGCTTTCTGAGCAACTATCGTTCCGTCAAATTGCTGTGGAGGATTCTTACAGACATCACAATTGCCACAATCCTTATTCAATTGCTCTCCAAAATAATTGAGCAACATTTTTCTGCGACAAATCAGTGCATCTGCAAATTGCACCATTCGTTCGAGCTTAGCCAGCTGCAATTCCAGATTTTCACTATTGGCATAGCTATTTTCTACTGCGGATTTCTGAAACATTTCGCGGTAGGTCATTGCATCAGATATGCTGTAAAACAATAGCGTATCTGATGGAAGGCCATCTCTACCTGCCCTACCAATTTCCTGGTAATAGCTTTCAACGTTTCTGGGTAAATTATAGTGAATCACCCATCGGACGTTGGGTTTGTCGATACCCATTCCAAATGCAACCGTGGCACAGATGATAGGAGTGGTGTCATTAATAAATTCCTGCTGTACCCTCGACCGATCCATTGGGCTCATCTGTGCATGATAAAATTTCGCTGGAATACCATTGGAAGTCAACTTTTCAGCCAATTCTTCCGTGCTTTTCCTGCTCAGACAATAAATAATGCCGGATTCATTAGGTCGGCTCTTTACAAATTGAAGAATTTGCTCTTTCCGCTTTTGTCCGGATGCCACAGTAAGACTGAGATTGGGACGATCAAAAGACGCAATAAAAACTTCCGGATCTTCCAGTTGAATTTGCTCAATTATATCTTTTCTGGTTATTTTATCGGCTGTCGCAGTCAAGGCAATGACCGGAATTCCCGGAAATTGTTGTTTTAAAAATCTCATCTGGGTATACTCCGGTCGAAAATCATGCCCCCAGGATGAAATGCAGTGTGCCTCATCAATTGCAAAAAGTGAAATTTTTGCCGCTTTCATCAACGCAATAAAGTCCTGTGCAACGAGTTTTTCAGGTGAAACGTAGAGCAGTTTCAACGCGCCATTTAAAAAATCACTTTCTACTTTCGAAGCATCATTTCTATGTAAGGAAGAATTCAGAAACGCTGCTTCTACGCCATTGGAACGCAAGCTTTGCACCTGATCTTGCATCAAAGAGATCAGTGGAGAGACCACCACGCAGGTCCCATCTGAGATAATTGCGGGAATTTGATAGCAGATAGATTTACCTCCGCCTGTCGGCATCAATACCAAAGAATCCTTTTTATCCAGGACCCTCTGAATAATTTCCTCCTGCATGGGACGAAAAGTATCGTAGCCAAAATATTTTTTTAAAGCAAGTAAAGATTGTTTCATCATGTCTATATTTGATACAAAGATAAGCTGTCAGGATTTTTTTGGAACATTTACAGCGATTTTCTATTAATATTAACAAAACCCCACAATAATCTTAAGAAAAATATAGGATTATACAATTTTGAACGGGTTTTGGGGTCAAAAATTAATCCGGCATTTTCGATCAAAAATTTATTTTTTCCAAAAGAACCTAACACAAAATTTATCAACCGAGGTCTAAAATAAATCTTTTGAATAATGTGCATTACTTTGAACTCTGCCCGCATCGTTCGTTTGATCTTATGATCATATAATTTCTTAAAATTGGCTGCAGAAAAGTCATTTTTGGCTTTGACTATGGCCTGAGCAGCATACATCCCGGTATAAAATGCTGATGCAATGCCCTCTCCGCTAAAAGGGTCGATGAAAGCTCCCGCATCACCGATGAGCATAAATCGTTCACCGGAAATTACGTTGGAGGGATTTGATGCCACCGGCAAACCCCAACCGACAATTTTCCCCTGCAATTCAACATCTTTGAACCTTTCGATCAATGCAGGTTCCTTTTCGATACATTCAATTAACAATTCACGCAAGTTGACTTTATTATCACGGACGTAGGTTGACAACATTCCCACACCAACATTTGCTGTACCATCCGCCAAGGGAAATATCCAAAAATATCCGGGTAGAACGCGATCAAAGAGATAAAACTCCAATGTATTTTTCATTCCTCCTACATTTTGATAGTAGGCTCGCACACCGACCAGGTAATGTTCACTTTCAAATGCAGCAGGTGCCAATTTTTTTTTGATAAAGCTTCGGTCTCCATCAGCACCAATCAAAGATTCAGCAAATGCGATATGTTCTTTTCCATCTTTGGTTATTGTCAATTCAAAACCAGTAGCAATTCGGTCTATGGCTGTAATAGATGCGCCAAAAATCTGATGTGCAAAATCGGCATTTAGATTTTCTACTAAAAAATGGTCAAAATCGATTCGTTTACTGGTAAAAGCACCCGGCAATCCATCTTCTGTCGGATTGATCAATGGCAAATCTATGAACGAACCATTAGGAGCAACGCCCATTCCGGTTTCAATGGCCTTGAATCTGTGGGTTTGAGCTGCCAATTTTGGCAATAATTCTGGGAATAATTGTCTAAGCACAAAAAAAACCCGCGGACTCAAACCATCACCACATATTTTATCTCGGGGAAAAATCGCCTTATCAATAATCAGATGCTTTTGACCCAACTTTGACAATTCAAAGGAAGCGGCACATCCAGCCGGACCGGCACCAACAATGGCCACTTTGCTTGTAAAATCATATCTTTTTTCGCTCACGATCATCTATTCTGCTATTTCCTGAGGATCCCAGAAAATAGATTTAAAATTTTTAATACAATTATTTTCAACTTCAATGCCTTCGCTCATCAATAAATCTGCCATTAACGACGGAGGGTTCCAGTGATGCCTGCCACTAAGTTCCCCTTTTCGATTGACGACCCTGTGCGCAGGTACCTCATCTTCTCGCTTTAATTGATTCAACGCCCAACCAACCATGCGGGAGCTACCCAGTTGCAGGTAATCAGCAATCGCACCGTAATTGGTAACCCGCCCCTGAGGAATATTTCGCGTTACTTCGTATACCAATTCATAATAATTTTTCTGGTGCAGACGTTTTATCATATTGTACAATTTGCATGATCAAAATCAGGATTTACAGTACATTTGTAAGCATTTTGGGTGTAGTTCGCAAAAGTAGAAATTATTTCACACAATGCGGAGAGCAACGAAACGCTAAATTAAGGATTAATGGCAGACATATATAAAAAAAAGGCGCTTTGGAAGTTTTATTTGGGTATTCTTGGAATATTGATTATTGCTATATCGATGTTTTATACCAATTACCTCGTGCGCCAGCTTGAAGAAGAGGAAAATAAAAAAGTTAAAATCTGGGCAGATGCATATCACAACCTGAATGATGCAACGGCAGACCTCAGTGCAGATTACACCTTGAATCTCGCAATAATTGAGGCCAATACCAGCATACCTATTATATTGGTAAATAATGGCGGCGGAATCGATGCCGTCCGAAATTTTGGTATTGAGAAAGACACTTCAGCCGTTTTTTTAAATTCAGCGGAATTGCGACAAGAACTGAATATCATCAGGAGCGAGGGTCTGCAACCCATACAAATCGAAACTTATAAGATTTTTTACAAGCACTCTAAGATTTTGGTTTTCCTGCGCTATTTTCCGCTGGTTCAATTTATTTTAATTGCTACTTTTATACTTTTTGGATACCTTGGGTTTAGCAATGCGAGAAGATCGGAGCAAAATCAAGTTTGGGTGGGAATGGCAAAAGAAACTGCCCACCAACTGGGCACCCCAATCAGTGCAATTATAGGTTGGATTGACCACCTGAAAATGACCCATGAAAATGATCCCGGGACGCAGGAAGTCCTGGATGAACTGGATAAAGATGTGAATAGGCTCGAATTGATTACGGAGCGATTTTCCAAAATAGGATCCGCGCCGGTTCTAGAGGCCGTAGACCTGATTGAAGAGCTCGACAAATGCCGTTCCTATATGCAAAAGCGTTCGTCCAGGCAAATCGTGTTTGATTTTCCTGCAATTGGTTCGGCAACATACAAAGTAATGATCAATCCTCCTCTTTTTGATTGGGTGATAGAGAATTTGCTAAGAAATTCACTTGATGCGATGGACGGAAAAGGCACGATAAGCGCTGTGATCAACAGAGATAAGAATTATGTCAATATTGAGTTGAGTGATACCGGAAAAGGCATACCGCAAAGTAAGTTTAAAACTGTTTTTGAGCCCGGTTACACCACAAAGAAAAGAGGTTGGGGCCTGGGCCTTTCGTTGGCAAGAAGAATTATTGATGATTATCATCGCGGAAAAATTTACGTTTCCAAATCCAATATTAATGAAGGAACCACATTCACTATAAGGCTACATCACGCCGATTAAACATATATTAAAATTTACAATCAATGAAAAAAATCATCATTTTCAGCTCGGTTTTATCCATACTTCTTTTGAGCGCTTGCAAAACCAACAAATGCAATTGTTATCATTTTGAGAAAAAGCAAAACAAGCCGGAAAGCATTCAATAAAGCCAAAGCCATGAAAAAAAAATCAATCAACACCTGGGCGCTCGAAGATCGCCCCAGGGAAAAATTACTGGTACAAGGTCGAAAATCGCTGAGCGATGTCGAATTACTTTCGATCCTGCTCGGATCTGGAAACTGCGAAGAAAATGCAATTGATCTCTCCCGAAGAATTCTCGCGCACTTCGACAATGACCTGGAACAACTCAACGATGCCTCACTACACACCTTAATCCGACAGTTCAAAGGTATTGGAGAGGCAAAAGCAATCTGCATTGCCGCCGCTATGGAACTTGGACTGAGAAGAAAATTCACCGGCTCCAAAGAAAAGATTCAGATTAGCAGTAGTCGGGATGCACACCACATCTTTGCACCGCTCCTCATGGATATACAACATGAAGAATTTTGGTATTTACTGCTCAACCGTGCCAACAAAGTGACCCACAGAGAACAATTAAGCAAAGGAGGTGTAGCAGGAACAGTCGTAGATCCCAAACTAATTTTCAAAAGAGCACTCGAGGCACAGGCATCGGGTATCATACTTGCCCACAATCACCCTTCCGGAAATCTAAAACCCAGTACGCAAGATATTAACCTGACGCAGCAACTTCGTTCGGCAGCAAAGCTGCTGGACATGACCGTCTTAGATCATTTAATCATTGCGGAAGATTCTTATTTCAGTTTTGCGGATGAAGGAATGTTGTAACAATTGACAATTAACAATTGACAATTAACAATTGAATGATATTCTGTTAATTATGAAAATACTGTGAAAATTTTAAAAAAATAATTATTATATATATTAAAATTATAATATTTTTAATTAATTGTTTTTTAATTGTTTATGAAATTTTATTTAGTTTAATTAAATTTTCACTTAATTTCCTGGAAAAAAATTCTAACTAAAAGGAAAAATTTTGTTGCATTTACTTGCTAAAAATAATACATATGTATATCTTTGTCAGCACGAAACTAACAAATCATAGTAAAATGTAATTTCATTTTGCTTTTTACTTTAACACAAGTAAATTTTATAAGTATGTTTTTCTCAAGTAATAAAAATGCCAAAAAGTCTCTGGGCGATTTAAAAAGCGGAAGAGATATCAAAGTTATCGATCAAAAAGATGCTTTAGCTATCACAGGGGGAAAGAAATCAACTTATATCGTCAAGAAGACAACGCACAATTGGTTGGGTTTTCCTTCCTCGGGAAATACCGCTCAACCATAAATTAAAATATTTTTTTCTTAGGAAGGCTATTCTGTGTTTGCGGAATAGCCTTTCTTTTTGGGCTACACTATTTACCAGTATTTTAAAATAAATATTTATTTTAGCCGAATGAAAGCTACAGCTGCTGAGTTTGAACAAAAAGTCCGCAAGGCCGAAGCACTCTTGTCAGGAGACACCCGGACGGAACAGCGCTTCGAACTGCTCCAAAATCTTATAGAATTTTATATTTATACTGACCTCAAAAAAGCCAGGAATTATATCGGCTTACAGGCCCAATTGCTGTCTGAACTAAACGCAGTTAACTTTGAAGTTGATCACTTAAGCAACCTCGCCTTACTGGCCAATCTGGAGTACGATTTTGAAAAATCAGAGACTTATTTTCTACAAGCCATCGAATTACTGGAAGATAAAATCAGCAGCAATAAAAGAATTGATCTCTATCTCAATATCGCTGCGGTATTTTCCAATCAGAAAAAATTTACGCTGGCCGGAAAATACCTAAATCTTGCATCAAAAATGCTGGACAGAAATCCCGATCCATTGTTGAACGGGTATTTTCATTTCCGGCTCGCCTATTTTTATCTGGAAGAAGGGAATTTCGCTATGGCAGTAGAGCTGTTTTCCGAAGCAGAGGACATCTTCGAGCTTTATGAGGGAATTTTACCGCTAAAAGCCATAAATTTCCTGATCTTTATTGAGACCGGCAGAGGGCGGATGTACTACATGCAAGGGAACTACGCTAGTTCCATCACGCATTATCTGAAGGCTTTGGCGCTGTGTGAAAACTATGGCATCAGCTCGAGAATTTCGCATCATTACGTAAATATTGGGAGTGCCTTCATGGGATTAAATGACATAGCTGCTGCAGAAAACTATTTTATCCGATCCATTGAATTCGAAGAAGACAGCAGCACGCTGGCTCGAGCAATTGCCTATTCAAACCTCGGTAAGTGCAGTGTTACAAGAGGTGAATATGATAAAGCTGTGGATGAATTGAATTTGTCGAGGGAATTATTTCTGAAGAACAATTCGAAGGATTATTTCAATCTGGCCTCTGTCGAAAACTACCTTGCAGAGTTATTTTCCTTAAATGAGAAGGAAAAGAAAAAAGAAAAACACCTGAAGAAATCCCTGATTTTCGCTGAAAAATCAAAAAATCAACTGCAAATTCGGAATGTCAGTGCCAATCTTGCTGACCATTACAGCAAAACAGGTGACTTCGAAAAAGCATACAAATACCTGAAAAAGTCGCAGACTGCTTTGGAACACCACATTCATAAGACCAAAGAAGAAGAAATCGAACGACTTTCAATGATTCGCGATATTGAGAAAAGTCGCAATGAAGCTAAGATTGAAAAAATGAAAGCGGTGCAGCTGCAACATCGAGCGCTTAGGGCTCAGATGAATCCCCATTTTATGTTCAATCTCCTAAATGCCATTCAGTCGGAAGTAAATGCGGGCAATCTCGATGTTGCCTCTGACAATCTGTCCAGTTTTGCCAGCCTGATGCGCGAAAGTCTCGAGAATTCAGACCGGGAGATTATAACTTTAGAGCGTGAGATTGACTTCCTCAACAATTATATTGAACTCAATCAAAAAATGCGGTTCAATTCACGATTGGACTATCGCATTCACATTGATGACGAACTCGAACCCGATATCATGGGTGTGCCGAGTATGATTATACAACCGTATGTTGAAAATGCCATCGAACATGGGCTTAAATCTATTCAAAAAGGAATGCTGTCCGTCTCTTTTAATCTCTACGATGATGACAATATCATCTGCATCGTGGAGGATAATGGTGTTGGCAGAAAAGTAGCCATGCAACGCAAAAATGCCGCTAAGCAACTAAAAAAGCACCGATCGATGGGTACTACAATTACCGAAGAAAGATTGAAATTTATCCACGAGGACCTGAATCAATCTGATCTGGAATTTATAGTGACGGAAGACCTAAGCGATGAACATACCGGTGAAGCCAACGGCACGAGAGTGTCGATCATAATACCCATATTGGAGTTAAAGAAGTACAATTCCTGAACTTTAGATTTCACATTTACATGCCTTATATAAAAAACTCCAATTATTATCCGGCCTGGTATCTTCCGAATGGTCATTTTGAAACCATATACCCTTCTGTTTTCAGAAAAAATGAAATACTCAACTGGTCACGAGAAAGACTTGAATTAAGTGATGGGGATTTCCTTGATCTGGATTGGCTGAGGCAGGACAAAAAACAATTGGTCATTTTGACACATGGTCTGGAAGGTAGTAGCAGAAGGCCCTACTGTGAAGGAATGGCACTAAAAATGTATGCTGAAGGCTGGGATATTCTGGCATGGAATTGCCGATCATGCAGTGGCGAAATGAACAGAAGCGCTAAGCTATACTCACATGCAGATATAGATGACATTGCCGCTGTAATTGAACATGCTGACAGCCAGTTTCAGTATAATTCCGTTGTACTGATTGGATTTAGCATGGGTGGCGCGATCTCTCTCAACTACCTGGGTAGGCATGAAAAAGTAAGCCAAAGCATCACAGCTGCGATTGGCTTTTCAATGCCCACTCACCTTAAAACCAGTGTGCTGAAATTAGAAGAAAGGGGAAACAGGATTTACAAGAAGCGATTTTTACGACAATTGTCAGAAAAGATCAGGATAAAAGCGCAACAATACCCCGATCTATTGAACGCATCTAACCTGGACAAAATACAATTGTGGACCGATTTCGATGAATGGTATTCTGCGCCTATGAATGGATTGACTAATGCCGAGGAATTTTACCAAAAAGCATCTGCTATTAATGTCCTTGAGCAAATCAAAGTGCCTTTTTTAATTTGCAACGCCCAAAATGATCCTTTACTGGGACCGCTTTGTTCTCCCATAGAAATGGCGAATAAGCAGGATAATTTCTGGCTGGAGACTCCCAGATATGGCGGACATGTCGGCTTTTTTCCCCTACGCGATTCCTCTTT
>JBMOJB010000032.1:0-25892 GCA_049316985.1 Saprospiraceae bacterium
CAAACGGCGAAGCCATCAAATGCGCGAAGCGCAACAAACGGCGAAGCCATCAAACGCGCGAAGCGCAACAAACTATTTCCTTAACCCTATAAAAATCCTAACTTCTTATGAAATATCAAAATATACTCCAAACAATCGGCAACACGCCACACGTGCGCCTGAATAAATTATTCGGACTAGATCACGAGGTGTGGATCAAACTGGAAAGAGCCAATCCCGGCAACAGCATCAAGGACAGAATAGCGCTGGCAATGATCGAAGATGCCGAACAAAAAGGACTGCTCAATCCCGAAAGCACTATCATTGAGCCGACTTCCGGCAACACAGGCATCGGACTGGCATTGGTAGCAGCCGTAAAAGGTTACAAACTCATACTCGTGATGCCTGAGTCGATGAGTATCGAAAGAAGAAAATTGATGTCTGCTTATGGAGCAGATTTCGTGCTCACACCCAGAGAGAAAGGCATGAAAGGAGCCATTGAGAAGGCAAAAGAACTTCAGGAAACCACACCCAATTCCTGGATGCCACAACAGTTTGACAATGCCGCTAATACCTCGATTCATAGAACAACCACGGCCCTGGAAATTCTGCATGACTTTCCCGAAGGTATTGATTACCTGATCACGGGAGTAGGCACCGGTGGCCACATTACGGGAGTTGCGGAAGTTTTAAAAGCGAAATTCCCCGCAACAAAAGTATTTGCGGTGGAACCGGAACTATCACCTGTTCTCAGTGGCGGTTCGCCTTCACCCCACCCCATTCAAGGTATCGGGGCAGGATTTGTACCTTCTATTTTGAATACGGAAATACTGGATGGTATCATCAAAGTGAGCAAAGATGCTGCTTTTGAATATGCACAGAGACTGGCGAAAGAAGAAGGAATTTTTGTCGGTATCTCAACAGGTGCATCTTTAGCTGCTGTCGCTCAAAAATTGTCCGAAATACCTAAGGGTGCAAGTATTCTCACTTTTAATTATGATACCGGAGAAAGGTATTTATCAATAGAAGGACTTTATTAAATTGAAAGTTGAACCTTCCTACGGGTAGGCAGGAATTGAAAATTGAAAATGCCTGTAGGCAGCGAGGAATTGATAGTTGTCACAGTTTCGCTATATCATTTCGCAAATACTATCACGTCAAGTTAAATTTGTAATTTAGTTTGGCGTGGTGGTATTTTCGCTATAAGAATACTTTGTGTAAGCGAGTATAATTTCTCTTGATAGATGAAATTAAAAACCCATCTGAAATTTGCCTTTCGTCATTCTTATGGTGTCCACATCATTTACAAATGGGTAATCAATATTGTCGCCCAAATGCAGGATTTGGGAAAAGTTACCTCATACTAAAAATACATCAAAAAGAGCTTTTAACATTTTTTGTCCAAAACTTGAATTTTACGCAGATCGGATTACTAAGTCTTCCAACTAAAACTTACTTTTGCTGCAATTGAAAAAGGTTCCCGACTGCAATGTCCGGATCTAAGGGAATGAGGTGCGAATCCTCAACTGTACCCGCAGCTGTAAAGTGCATCATGCCTAAAGCATGAAGTTTTTTTTCCAAAGTAGCCACTTTGTTTTACAAGGGAAGGCGGATCAAAATGTACTGAGTCAGAAAACCTGCCTTGTTCAACACGTTCAAAACCTGCGGGAAAACAGGTAACTTGACAAGGAATTTTTATGCTTGGACATTTGCAATTCGCAATGGCCAATGTTTTGTATTTCTTATCTGGATACCATTTTCTCTTTTTTAATTTAAAAAACGATTCAAATGGCTAATTTCAGATTATCAAGTTTGCTCTTTTTACTTTTCACTATTGCTTTATTTTCTTGCACAGATGACGGTTCAGGCAATGTTCCTGACAACAATTATGATAAAGGAATTCTTATCGTCAACGAAGGTCCTTTTCAAAATGGCACGGGTACAGTATCGCACTATGATCGAATTACGGGAAAGTTAACAGAAGATATCTTTTCGCTTGCTAACAATGGGGCTAAAATCGGCAACGTTCTACAATCAGCTAGCAATTGGCAGGGAAAAACCTACCTGATGGTAAACAATGCCAACAGAGTTTACATTGTCGATCCCAAAACATTTAAGTACCAAGACTCTATTAAAGGCATTACCCAACCGCGCTATTTTCAAGGAATTTCTGCTCAAAAAGCCTACATCAGCAGTTGGTCACAAGGCGTAAATGTAGTTGATCTTGCAAACAAACAAATCACTAAAACAATAAAAACGGGTATAGGCGCAGATAAAATGTTGCTGGACATCAATAATCTCTATGTGCTTAACAGTGGTGGATTTGAAAAGGACTCAACCATTACATTGATTGAAGTATTGACAGATAAAGTGATTAAAACCATTAAAGCAGCTCCCGGACCCAATAGCATAGAAAAAGCAGGTGGCAGTATTTGGGTGCTTTGCGGCAGTTACTGGGATATACCCGGAAATGGCGCTTTAATCGAATACAAACTGGAACAAAAAGTAAATGAATACAAGGTTCCAAAATATGCTTCGAATCTAGTGCTTAGCAGCGACGGAAAAGATCTCTATTTTTTGGCCGGAAGTACAATCTATAAAAAATCGACATTAATCGCTTCGCAACAACCTGAAATATTCCTAAACAGAAAATTCATTTCACCTTATGCGTTGGACAAGGATCCCATTACCGGCTCTTTGTTGATGGCAGATGCGGGAGATTTTGCTGTCAAAAGCAAAGTCTATTTCATTAATCCTGACACCAAAATCGTGAAAGATTCTATAGTGTCGGGCGTGGCTACCAACAGTTTTATTTTTGGCAACTGATGCTTTCACGATAGTTTGAATTTCCCAAACATTTACTTACCTTCGCTTGTTCAAAATGCAAAAAAATGGATCTGGAAAAAAATAAAAATGAAGATGCGCTTAAATTATTAATCTCCAGAATGGAGCAAAAATTAGAGCGTATCCATTTGGGTGGTGGTAAGGCAAAACTGGAAAAGCAACGTGCCGAAGGCAAAATGACCGCCAGGGAAAGAATTGATTACCTGCTCGATAAAGATTGTGACAGAATTGAACTCGGTGCATTTGTCGCCTATGATTTGTACGAAGAACATGGCGGCTGCCCGGCTGCAGGTGTAGTGATTGAGATCGGCTATGTTCGCGGCAGACAGTGCATTGTTGTTGCTAATGATGCGTCGGTGAAAGCGGGAGCATGGTTTCCGATGTCGGGCAAAAAGAATTTGCGTGCTCAAGAAATCGCGATGGAAAATCGCCTGCCCATCATTTACCTCGTAGACAGCGCAGGAGTCTACCTGCCGATGCAAGACGAGATATTCCCGGACAAAGAACACTTTGGACGTATTTTCAGAAACAATGCTAAGATGTCTTCTATGGGCATCCATCAGATTGCTGCCATCATGGGTAGTTGTGTTGCAGGCGGCGCATACCTTCCCATAATGAGCGACGAAGCGTTGATCGTTGACAAAACAGGTTCCATATTTCTGGCCGGTCCATACCTGGTAAAAGCTGCTATTGGTGAAAACGTTGACAAAGAAACCTTAGGTGGAGCGTACACACAATCTGAAATATCCGGAATAACAGACTATCGAATGCCAGATGACCAGACTTGCCTCGATACAATTAAAGATTTAATGGATAAAATCGGACATTATCCAAAAGCAGGATTTGACCGAATAGAATCCCGTCCACCTTTGGTAGATGAAAAAGAAATCTACAATCTGATCCCGGCAGAATCTTCAAAACCTTACGATACGATAGAGGTTTTAAAAACACTGGTTGACGACTCCAAATTAACCCAATATAAAGAAGGCTACGGAAAAACCATCATTTGCGCTTACGCCAGAATCGACGGCTGGGCAGTTGGGATTGTCGTCAATAACCGTCAGGTCGTCAAATCGGCCAAAGGTGAATTACAATTTGGAGGCGTTATTTATTCGGATTCTGCCGACAAGGCCGCTCGTTTTGTAATGAATTGTAACCAAAAGAAAATTCCATTGGTATTTCTTCATGATGTTACAGGATTTATGGTAGGATCGCGTTCCGAACATGGTGGTATCATTAAAGACGGAGCGAAGATGGTCAATGCTGTCGCCAATTCAACAGTACCGAAATTTAGCATTGTAATGGGAAATTCCTATGGAGCAGGAAATTATGCCATGTGCGGAAAAGCATATGATCCACGATTAATCGTTGCCTGGCCAACTGCTAAAATTGCAGTAATGGGCGGTGCGCAAGCGGCCAAAACTTTACTGCAGATTCAAGTGGCATCACTAAAGGCTAAAGGTAAAGAGATCACTACAGCAGAAGAACAAAAACTATTCAATGAAATTAAAGACAAGTACGACAACCAAACAAGTCCGTACTACGCCGCATCTCGATTGTGGGTCGATGCCATTATTGACCCAATCGAAACACGCAAGTGGATTTCAATGGGAATCGAAGCTGCCGATCATGCTCCAATTGAGCGATTTAATGTAGGAGTCATGCAAACCTGATTTCTACATGTATTTGTCCTGATTCCTTTATTTGTTTTTTGAAATTTTCTATATGAAATCTGTTTTGATATTTTGCGGTGCCAACAAAGGTACGAATCCCATTTATGAACATGGCGCCAAAGAATTGGCCACTATGCTTGCAAAAAGAAAAATTGATATCATTACCGGAGGTGGTTCAATTGGACTGATGGGTGCCGTAGCCGATGCAACTTTGGCCGCAGGTGGTAAGGTAACCGGAATTATACCCGAATTTCTCAACAAAATGGAGGTCGGTCATGGCGGATTATCAAAAATGATTATCGTCGATACCATGCATGAACGAAAAATGCTGATGCACGACCAATGCGATGCAATTATCGCATTGCCGGGTGGATTCGGTACCTTAGATGAATTGTTCGAATCTCTGACATGGGCACAGTTGGAGCAACATATTAAACCCATCGGAATATTAAATACAGGAAATTACTACGACCATCTGCTACAATTTGTACAACACATGTGCGATGAAGGTATGCTTAAAGATCATTATCAGGATCTGTTTATAAGTGCTGACGATCCGGAAGCACTAATTAGTATGATGCAAAACTATGTGCCGCCAATAGTCAATCAAGTGTATTAATCGTCAATATTAGCTAAGGTCTCTTCCGATTGCAACCTTTTAAAATTTGACTTTTCTAACAAAAAAAGCAGAAATACGGTAATTAGCAGTGAAGCAATACCGGCCTGCCAGGGAAACTCCTGTTTTTCAAGATCAATCGACAATTTCCCGGTACTAAATAAATGTGCTGAAACTACCATCAAAGCATTGTTGGTAAAATGAGCCAGGATAGGCATCCATAAACTGCCGGTAAGGTAAAAAACGTAACCTAAAATCCCACCTAGTAAAAAACGGGGAATGAAACCTTGAAACTGAAAGTGAATAGCCGAAAAAATAAAAGCGGTAACCCATATTGCCAATTGAGGCTTGCCAAACAATTTCTGAAATTGTTGTTGCATCATCCCTCTAAAAAACAACTCTTCCCCCAAAGCCGGCACAACAGCAAAGAGGAAAATATTTAACCAAAACTCATAAGAATACTCAGATTTCAATAAGCCCTTAATAAAAACTTCTGTGGCACTTTCTATTTCTTTCATCCACAGGGGAAGCGGCAATTGCTGATTGATCGAATAGGTGTATTGTATCAAAGGAATTGAAACCAATAACAACAAAACACTCAAAATAAAATTTGTCGGTTTCGAAAATGCACGCAACTTCAAAAAATCAATCCATTTGCTTTTTGCTGCGATATAGGCACCTATCAGTGCAGGCACTAAGAAGGTCGTTACATTATTGAGCAGTGCAAATAAACGAGCACTGTTCCTCATTCCAAGACTTGATGTTTCATTAATTGATTCTTGCCAATGGTAAGGATCAATTCCCATCAAATACTGGATTCCCATAATAATCATCCCTCCTAAAAACCCACAGATGATAAACATCAAAAACAAAAAATACAAACTACGAATTGCAGTCATAAAGAATTAAACAATTTTAAGATAATAAACTTAATTTTGTGACAAAATAAATAGATGACAAAATTAAGCGTAAATATCAATAAAGTTGCACTAATTCGCAATTCAAGGGATTCAAATTTACCTGATCTTCGTAAAGTAGCACAAGATTGCGAAGCATTTGGAGCCCAGGGAATTACGGTGCATCCCAGACCTGATCAACGACATGTACGCTTCGCAGATATACCGGAATTACTCGCTGTCAATCATACGGAGTTTAACATTGAAGGTTATCCCTCAGAAGATTTTATACAACTGGTTTTAAAAAACCAACCAACCCAAGTAACCTTGGTACCTGATTCCCCGGATGCTTTGACATCAACTGAAGGCTGGGATACCATTAAGCATGAAAACTATCTAAAAGAAATAGTCAACAGATTTCATGATAAAAAAATAAGGGTTTCCCTATTTTTGGATGCGAATGAAAAAATGGTGGAAGCTGCAAAATTGACGGGTGCCGATCGTATAGAGTTCTATACCGGTAAATTTTCTCATGATTTCTATCACGACAAACAAAAAGCAATTCAAGCACATATTATTGCCGGAAATGCAGCACTTAATTGTGGCCTTGGCATTAACGCGGGCCATGACCTAAATCTGGATAATCTTAAATTCTATGCACAAAACATCGAGGGCTTATTGGAAGTATCAATCGGACATGCGTTAATTTGTGATGCATTATACTATGGATTACACAATACGATACAAATGTACTTGCGTCAATTGAAAATTGAAAATTGAAAATTGAAAGTTTGTAAATTACAAAGTGTGATGCGCCAGCGAAGCGAAAAAGAGAAAATGGCCCTGATAAAATTTCTTCAAACACGAATTGACCATTAAGATTTCTAGATCGACATATAAGTCATTTTCAACTTTCAACTTTCAACTTTCAATTTAAAAAGAAAGTGCTAATCAAAACACCCAGTTCTGATTAGCACTTAAATATAATTTCAATTGTCAATTGTCAATTGTCAATTGTCTAATTATTCTTCCGTTTTTTCTTCAGTTGCAGTATCTTCTACTACATCTTGCGTTGGTTCAACAATTTCCTCTTTAGCTTCAACTTTAGCCGGTTTAGTTGCAGCTGCTGTTGTTGCAGCTTTTGAAGCACCACGACGTGTACGCTTCTTCTTCTCAGCACCACCTTCTTTAGCTGTTGAGTATGTCTCGTTGAAATCTACAAATTCAATCATAGCCATTTCAGCACCATCACCCTTACGGAATCCGGTTCTGATGATACGCATATATCCACCAGGACGATCGGCAATTTTTGGAGCAATTACAGCAAACAATTCCTTGATGCTTTCTTTGTCCATAAGGTAGCTGAAAATTACACGACGAGAATGAGTCGTATTATCTTTAGCTTTAGTAATAATTGGTTCGATGTGCTTGCGCAATGCTTTCGCTTTCGCTAATGTTGTATTGATTCTTTTGTGTTGAATCAAAGAACAACTCATGTTTTTTAGTAGGGCCTTCCTGTGGCTGGCCGTCCTTCCAAGGTTATTAACCTTATCACCGTGTCTCATTGTGAATTATTAGTTTTATCATCGCAACACCGGAAAGTAAAAATACTGCATCGGTAATTGCAAAATAGTTAAAAAAAATATCTGCCATCCGCCTTTGTGAGGGATGGCAAACTGAATAATATTTTATTCTTCGTCTAATTTATACTTTGACAAATCCATGCCAAAAGTAAGTCCTTTGTCTTCAAGAAGTTCTTCGATTTCTACCAAAGATTTCTTACCGAAGTTACGGAACTTCAACAATTCGTTCATATCATATCTTACCACTTCACCAAGAGAATTAATCTTAGCCGCTTTTAGACAATTGTATGCACGAACAGAAAGATCAAGATCTTCTAAGGAAGTTTTCAACAATTTGCGCATGTGAAGAATGTGCTCATCAACGATATTATCTTCGCGACTTGTCGCATCATCAAAGGTGATATTCTCATCAGTGATCAACATTAAATGCTGAATCATGATACGAGAAGCATCTCTGATAGCATCTTCCGGATGAATAGTACCGTCTGTCTTAACTTCAATGGTCAATTTTTCATAATCCGTACGTTGTCCTACGCGTGTATTTTCAACTTTGTAAGAAACGTTCTTGATTGGTGTATAGATTGCATCAACAGGTATTACACCGATAGGTGCATCTTTTGGCAAATTGTCATCAGCAGGAACATAACCGCGACCTTTAGTAACTGTTAATTCCAACTCTAATGTAACGAATGGCTCCATACGGCAGATCAAAAGATCCGGATTCATTACTCGGAAGACATTTGTAGCTTCTTCGATATCAGCAGCTCTTAGTTCTTCTTTACCTGAAATAGTAAGGTAAATTTTTTCTGAAGTGCTGTCTTCATCTTTAATAAGTTGTTTGATACGAACTTGCTTAAGGTTCAAAACGATTTCGATAACGTCTTCGACAACGCCTCTGATAGTAGAAAACTCGTGCTCAACTCCCGCAATACGTACGGCAGAAATAGCAAATCCATCAAGTGAGCTTAATAATACTCTTCTTAATGAATTACCAATGGTTTGACCGAAACCCGGCTCCAGCGGTTTGAATTCAAAAGTACCTTCAAAATCGGTAGCTTTTTGCATTACGATTTTCTCTGGACTTTGAAAATTTAGAATACCCATGTGTTTTATATGAATGAATTATTCTTTGAGAGGATAAATGTTTGTTCAGTGTTGTACTATATAGAAAACGAGAATAATACCTTATAATACAGAAATAAGTTTGACTTTAAGCGGTTTAAAACCAACTTAAAGTCAAACTTCTCAACTATTACTTAGAGTATAATTCTACGATTAACTGCTCATTAATTTTTTCAGGAATCTGATCTCTTTCCGGATATGCCATAAAGACACCTTCCATTTTGTCAGGATTCCATTGCAGCCAGGCACTTTTCTTTGCTTCCTTACTTGATGCATTGCTGTGAAGCAAATCAATACCCTGAGATTTACCACGAACAGAAATTACATCTCCGGGACGTATCATTGTAGAAGGGCAGTTGTTAATAATCCCATTCACAGTGATGTGCTTATGATTAACAATCTGGCGCGCTTGACGACGACCTGTAGCAAGACCTAAACGGTAAACTACATTATCCAAACGGCTTTCAAGGAGCTTCATCAACTCTTCTCCAGTTACACCATGGCGACGGGTTGCAGCCTCAAAAGTACGACGGAACTGGCGCTCTAGTACACCATAAGTATACTTCGCTTTTTGCTTTTCCATCAACTGAACTGCGTAATCCGAACGCTGCTTCTTTTTACGAGTCTGACCATGCTGACCCGGTGGATACTTTCTTTTTTCAAAAGCCTTATCAAATCCGTAGATTGACTCGCCAAAAGCTCTGGACTTTTTGGACTTAGGACCTCTATATCTTGCCATTGTATATTAAAATATATTGACTTGCAAATATGATTATTCAAATAAAATTAAACGCGTCTTCTCTTCGGAGGGCGACAACCGTTGTGAGGTATTGGCGTCACATCATTGATGATCGACACTTTAATACCTGCGGCATCGACAGAGCGAATTGCTGATTCACGACCTGAACCTGGCCCTTTCACAAACACCTCAGCAGTACGAACTCCCGCTTCATAGGCTACTTTCGCAGCATCTGTTGCAGCCATCTGAGCTGCATATGGTGTGTTTTTCTTAGAACCTCTGAATCCTGCTTTACCTGCAGAACCCCAGGAAATCACCTGACCGGTTTTGTTGGTAATGGATATGATGATATTGTTAAAAGAAGCATGAATGAATACTATTCCTTCCGGTTCTACTTTAACGATTCTCTTTTTTACTTTTTTGACCGCTTTAGCCATGATATATTTTTAATTAAAAAGATTAGTGAACTATGTGACGCTGACTACAATTCAAAGTTGGTCAACTTTAGTAGCCCAGCTATTCACTAACTATTATTTAGTTACTTTTTTCTTACCTGCTACAGTCTTACGCTTACCTTTACGGGTACGTGCATTTGTTTTTGTACGCTGACCTCTCAAAGGTAAACCTTTACGATGACGTAAACCGCGGTAACAAGCGATATCCATTAGACGCTTAATGCTCAACTGAACTTCAGAGCGCAATTCACCTTCTACTTTATAATCATCTGCGATGATCTTCGAAATAGTCCGAATATTATCATCACTCCAGTCACTGGTCTTCACATTTTCATCAACTCCCGCTGCCTGTAAAATTTTGGCTGCAGAGGAACGGCCTATCCCGAAGATGTATGTTAAGCTAATAAGACCACGCTTATTTCTTGGTAAATCAGTACCTGCAATACGTGCCATGTGCTACTTGATAAATTTATTATTTTTATTTAATACAATAAGCATCCCAAGGATTAACCTTGACGCTGCTTAAATTTAGGGTTCTTTTTGTTAATTACAAATAATTTACCCTTTCTTCTTACGATTTTGCAATCGACCGAACGCTTTTTTACTGAAGCTCTAACTTTCATTGTATAAACGCTAATTTATTTATATCTATAGGTAATCCTACCTCTTGACAAATCATAGGGTGACATCTCTACAGCTACTTTATCACCTGACAATATTCGGATATAATTCATCCTCATTTTTCCGGATATGGTAGCAATAATCATATGATCATTCTGAAGACGGACACGGAACATAGCATTTGAAAGTGCTTCCTCAATAATCCCATCTTGTTTTATTAAACCTACTTTTGACATTTTATTAATTTCTCCTAAGGGTAAAAAAGTTAAGCAAAAACATAACTTGTTGATTATAATCTATTTATGTTTTTGTTGAAATAACTTTTGGTTTCGGAGTGCAAATATCTAAACTTTTTACTTAAATTTCACGTAAATCAGGATTATTTTTTACCGCACCCTCAATTTTAGCATGATTTGATAAAATATCCGCCTTTTGCTTCCTGACTACCACCGTGTGTTCATAATGAGCAGCTGGTTTTTTATCTCTTGTGACTATTGTCCAATTATCACTTAAAGTAGCAATATCACGTTTTCCTAAAGTAACCATCGGCTCAATCGCGATAACCAAACCCGACTTCAATACCATTCCAGCACCTCTTTTACCAAAATTTGGCACCTCCGGTTCTTCATGTAAGCTTCGCCCGATTCCATGTCCTGTTAACTCACGTACTATTCCGTAATGGTATCTTTTACAATGATCTTCGACTGCAAAAGAAATATCACCTATTCTTCTCCCTTCTATTGCATTCTCAATTCCTTTGTACAGTGATTCCTTGGTTACTTTCAACAACCGCATTGTATCAACGTGCACTTCACCAATGGCAAAAGTATAAGCCGCATCACCATGAAATCCATTGTAATAAACACCGCAATCAACTGATACGATGTCACCATCTCTAAACGCATAATCAGTTGGAAAACCATGCACTACTTCCTCGTTTACTGAGACGCACAGCGCAGCAGGAAAACCATTATAGTTTTTGAAAGATGGTACAGCTTTTAGATCCTGGATAAAAGTTTCTGCTGCTTCGTTTATTTGCTTACCAGTTATACCAGGTTTTATCAAAGAACCTACATGTGCTAAAGTATCACATACCATCAGACAACTTGTACGAATTGCTTCTACTTCATCGTCAGTTTTATAAAATACTTCTCTTCTTGCAGTCCGTTTAAAAAACATGGATACGTAATATGGTCAACAACCCTTAATCAGTTTAAAAAATACTGTGGTAAATTCTAAAATCCACCGATTTGCTGCAAGCCGCTTTGAGAACGACCCTGGATTTTTCCGGCTTTGATCAAACCGTCGTATTTCTGCATCAGGAGGTGACTTTCGATCTGCTGTAGCGTATCTAATATAACTCCAACAAAAATCAACAACGAGGTGCCTCCGAAAAACGCAGCAAATGCATTATTAATTCCCAAAAGCTTTGCAAATGCCGGTAAAATCGAAACAATAGCAAGAAATACACCACCAGGTAATGTAATTCTTGTGGTTACATTGTCAATATAATGTTCGGTGCTTTCCCCGGGCTTAACACCCGGAATGAATGCGTTCTGACGCTGTAAATATTCTGCATAATTCTGTGGGTTCACTACCAACGCTGTATACACATAAGTAAAAACCAACACCAGAACAAAATAAATCATATTATATGGAACAGATGTAAAATCTTGCAATGCACGTAATATCGGGCTAGAAGCTACACTGTCACCACCCACAAACTGCGCTATTGTTGCCGGTAAGAACATCAATGCCTGAGCAAAAATGATAGGCATTACACCGGCTGTGTTAACTTTCAAAGGAATATAATCACGATTGCCTGCTGCGGGCATCGTCGCAGAATCACGACCCACCATTCGCTTAGCAAATTGTACGGGGATTCGGCGAACACCTTGAACCAACATGATTACTCCCATAATAACGGCAAGCAAAAATACGATCTCAAAAATGAAACCAACCAAACCACCACCTTGACCACCTAACTTTGCTTGGAATTCAGCAATCAATGCATTTGGCAAACGAGACATAATACCTGTCATAATGATCAGAGACACACCGTTTCCGATTCCTCTTTCATTGATCCGCTCACCCAACCACATGGCAAACACAGTACCTGCAGTTAAAACAATAATTCCAACTAGGTAAAACAATCCGTGAGAAATACCGGGTAAAAGAGCACCCTCTTTCGATATCAGGTAAGTCAAATAACCCCCACCCTGTACCAAAGTAATGGCAACTGTAAGAATTCGCATGATCTGATTAAGCTTTTTACGGCCTGATTCACCTTCACGCGTCTGTAATCTCTGGAAATAAGGTACAGCAAAGCCCAACAATTGGATAATGATGGAAGCTGTAATATAAGGCATGATACCTAATGCAAAAATGGACGCCTGATTAAAAGCACCTCCTGTAAAGTTGTTGATCAATCCCAACAAATCGGTTGCAGTTGTAGTCCCACTGTCGATACCTTTTGGATTAACACCAGGAAGGACAATGAAAGAACCCAAACGAAAGATCATCAACATCCCTAACGTAAATAGGAGTTTATCTCTTAATTCTTTGATTCCCCAAATATTGCGGAAGGTTTCTATTATCTTTTTCATCAAAGAAGATTAATTATTTAACGATATTAATTGTTCCACCTGCTTTTTCAATAGCAGCTTTAGCTGACTCTGAGCAAGCATGAACTGAAACGCTAAGTGATTTTGTCAATTCACCGCCTCCAAGGATCTTAACTACGTCTGTTCTTCTAACAATACCTGCTTTAAGTAACAAAGGGAAGTCTACGGATGTAGTTTGGAACGAATCTGCGATGTGCACAAGTCTATCCAAATTTAATACCACATATTCAATACCGTTGATATTTTTGAAGCCTACTTTAGGCAAACGCATTTGCAAAGGAATCTGCCCACCTTCAAAGTTTCGCTTTGTATAGTGACCAGAACGAGACCCGTCTCCTTTATGACCACGAGTGGCAGTGCCACCATGACCAGATCCTTGTCCTCTCGCAATTCTTTTGCGCTTCTTAACTGAACCTGCTGCAGGTTTTAGGCTATGAAGTTCCATTTTATATTTTCTTTATAAAATTAGTAATGTTGTTACCCACAGGAAACACCTGTATCTTATTCCTGAACTTCAATTAAGTGCGCAATCTTCTTAACCATTCCCATTATCTGAGGGTTAACGGTATGCTCAACTGTTTGGTTCAGTTTACGAAAACCTAAGGCAAAGATGGTATCTTTTTGATCCTGTGGTCTTTTAATAATACTTTTTACGTATTTGATTTTAATAGTAGCCATTGCTATTCAAAATTTTGTATAAACCGTTCTGCTAAAATTAGTGGTTGAACAACTTTTCCATTGAGATACCCCTTACTCGGGCAATTTCCTGAGGACTTCTCAAACGGGATAAAGCGTTAATTGTTGCTTTTACAACATTGTGTGGATTGGATGAACCATTGGATTTGGCCAATACGTTGTGTACACCAACCATATCCAAAACCGCACGCATCGCGCCACCAGCAATTACTCCGGTACCATCAGATGCAGGTTTAAGGAATACCTTACCTGCTCCATACTTGCCATGAACTTCGTGAGGAATAGTACCTTTATGAACGGGAACTTTCACTAAATTCTTTTTGGCGTCCTGAACTGCTTTACTGATTGCATCCGCAACTTCACGGGCTTTACCCAAACCATTACCTATTGTACCGTTGTGATCTCCCACAACAACTACAGCTGAAAAAGTAAAGGTACGACCACCTTTAGTAACTTTCGTTACACGTCCAAGATAAACTAATTTTTCTTTTAGTTCGTCTTCCGAAACGGGTTTAGTTCTTTGAACTTGATCTCTTGCCATTTTTTGTATATATTACAAATTGCTTTAATAAATTAGAATTGTAATCCGCCTTCTCTGGCTCCATCAGCGACCGCTTTAACACGACCATGATATAAAAATCCACCTCTGTCGAAGGAAATCTTGTCAATCTTCATTGCCATTAATTTGCTTGCCATCAATTTGCCAACTTCAACGGATTGCTCGATTTTAGTTTTACCTGCTGTTGCTATTTCCTTAGAAGATGCAGCTGCAATAGTATGCCCTTTTACATCGTCTATTGCCTGGCAATAGATAGCTTTGTTACTACGATAAACTGCAAGACGAGGCTTAGTACTTACACCAGTAATCTTCTTACGAACACGGTAATGAATCCGGGTTCTTTTTTGTGATTTACTAATTTGCATTGTTATTGATTTTGCCCTGAGAAAAGTATAAAAATACTTCCTTTGAAAAATAATGTTAATTCATCTGATTTTAACACAGAAAACATTTAATTTGATGATTTGAAAATTTGAAAATTTGATGATATTTCGGCCTCCTTTGGAGTCTTTTCGTGCTGCTTTGCAGCATTTTTCTAATCCCTATCAACTTTTCCTTTTAACACCATATGATCCTTACGAACTGTTAGGATAATTTGGAAACTTGAATTGATCATAAAATCAACGAAGTTGATCTAGAATTATTTTCAAATTTTCAAATCATCAAATTTTCAAATTACATATTGCAAGTAGCTTAAAAAATTTAATTACCAAACTTTTCAGCTTAAAGTTACTTTTTACCTCCTTTACCAGCAGTTTTACCTGCTTTACGACGGAGAATTTCTTCTTTGTACTTGATACCTTTACCTTTATATGGTTCAGGCTTGCGCAGCGAGCGAATTTTAGCAGCAATCAAACCAACCAATTCTTTGTCGATTGATTCCAGCTTCACCAATGGAGCAGATCCCTTTTCGGTCACTGTTGTCAACTTCACTTCTGCAGGAAGTTCAAACAAGATCGGGTGGGAAAAACCAATGGTAAGTTCGAGCATCTGACCAGTATTAGCAGCACGGAAACCCACACCCACAACTTCCAGTTCGCGAACGAATCCTTCGGATACACCGTGAACCATGTTGTAAACCAAAGCACGGTAAAGACCATGCAAAGCCTTATGGCGCTTTTGTTCAGTTGGACGCTCAACGTGGAGCGTGCCGTCTTCCTGACGAAGGGTAATATCAGGATCTATTTGACGGGAGAGCGATCCTTTAGGACCTTTAACTGTAACTAAATTACCTTTACTTACACTAACCTCCACTTTAGCCGGGAGCGCAATTGGCGCTTTTCCTATACGTGACATTCTGTATATTCGAGTTTAGAATATTATATTAATAAACATAACAAAGCAATTCACCACCACAATTTGCGGTTCTGGCTTGCTTATCTGTCATGATACCTTTATTCGTAGAAACGATGGCGATACCTAATCCATTTATTATACGAGGCAATTCGTCAACTTTTACGTATTTACGCAAACCCGGACGGCTTATGCGACCTAATTCAGTGATCGCTGGGCGCTTCGTAACAGTATCATATTTAAGAGCGATTTTGATAACTTCGCCTTTGCCTGTTTCTAGATCAAACATGTACTTGAGGATATAACCCTGGTCGTACAGTACTTTAGTCATTTCCTTTTTTACTCTTGAAGCGGGAATTTCAACAACCCGGTGATTTGCCTGTTGTGCATTCCTAATTCGGGTAAGGAAATCTGCTATTGGATCAGTTACTGCCATTTTATATTGACTTGAAACGATTTACAAATTAATTTAATTGATTACCAGCTTGCTTTAGTTACACCTGGTATTTTACCTTCGTTGGCCATTTTGCGGAACATATTACGGCATATACCGAAATGTCTCATGTAACCTTTTGGACGGCCGGTCAACTGACAACGATTGTGTAGTCTTTCCGGAGCAGAATTACGTGGTAATTTGTCCAACGCTTCAAAATTGCCTTCTTTCTTTAATTGTTCACGCAAAGTTGAATACTTAGCTACTAACTTTTGTCTTTTACGTTCGCGTGCGATAACGGAATTCTTTGCCATTAGGTATTGTATTTGAAATGGTTAAGATTGTTTACTTTGATTTCTGAAAGGAAGACCCAATTCTTTTAGCAAAGCCATAGCTTCTGCATCAGTTTTGGCAGTAGTAACAAAAGTAATGTCAAAACCATTGATTTTGTTAACCTTGTCAATATCTATTTCAGGGAAGATGATTTGCTCAGTGATACCCATGGTATAATTACCACGACCGTCGAAACTCTTCTCATTGATTCCACGGAAGTCACGTACACGAGGAAGCGCAACTGTAATCAAACGGTCTAAAAACTCATACATTCTCTCATCGCGAAGTGTCAATTTCACACCAATAGTCATCGCTTCACGCAACTTAAAGTTTGAGATTGAATTCTTTGCTTTGGTAGAAATCGGCTTTTGACCAGCAATCATGGATAATTCCTGAATAGAATTGTCGATAAGCTTCTTATCTTGCGTAGCATCACCAATACCTTGATTGATGCTAATTTTTGTAAGTCTGGGAATTTGCATTACCGACTTATAACCGAACTGCTGCATCAACGCAGGAGCAACATGTTCTCTATATTTGACTTTTAGTCTTGGTACGTAGCTCATTATTTAATGATTTCGCCTGATTTTTTATAATAACGTACAATTTTACCATCTTCAACCTTGCGGCCGATACGCGTAGGTGCGCCGGTTTTTGCATCAACGTGCATAAGGTTGGAGATATGGATAGGCATCTCAATCTCATTGATTGCGCCTGGATTTTGCTGTGTAGGCTTGGTATGCTTTACCTTGACATTTAAGCCACCTACGATCGCTCTATTCTCCTTCGGGAAAACCTGACTGATTGTACCAGTCTGACCTTTGTTTGCACCTGCAATAACAATTACATTATCTCCGGTTTTAACATGGAGTTTTGGAGCGAAACGGGTTTTCTTCTGTGTATTGGACATGACAATTAATTGATTTTAAATTTACAATGACAGGCCGCTGTACTAATTAAAGTACTTCCGGAGCCAAAGAAACAATTTTCATATAGTCGCGATCACGCAATTCACGTGCCACAGGGCCGAAAATACGCGTTCCACGAGGTTCATCAGAGTTGTTTAACAATACGCAAGCATTATCATCGAAACGGATATAAGAACCATCTTTGCGACGAAACTCTTTCCTGGTGCGAACGATAACTGCCTTAGAAACGGTCCCTTTTTTAACCCCATTTGAAGCTGCATCTTTAACCGTTACGACGATTTTATCTCCAATGCCAGCATAACGGCGCTTGGTACCCCCAAGAACACGGATACAAAGAACTTCCTTTGCACCACTATTATCTGCTACTCTTAATCTGGATTCCTGTTGAATCATGATCTATGAATTTGATAAGTATCGAAAAATTATTTAATAAACCGCAGAATAAGCTAAATTACTTCGCTTTTTCTAAGATTTCGACTAATCTCCAACGTTTAGTCTTAGAAATTGGACGTGTTTCCATGATCTTAACCATGTCACCAGGTCCGCATTCATTTTTTTCGTCATGAGCATGAAACTTCTTGCTCTTCTTTACGAATTTACCATAAATAGGGTGGCGTAACTTACGCTCTACAGAAATCGTAATGGTTTTCTCCATTTTATTACTGGTTACTACCCCTGTTCTGGTTTTTCTTAACTTTCTTTCCATTGTTATTTCTTGAAAAATAAGTTGTTACATAAATGATGATCACACGATCACCAAAATTATCTTCTTCTGAAACGAATTCTTGAGCGGTTAGCTACTTCTTCCGGACTCATAGCAGCCAATTCACGTTTGCGGATTTCAGTTTGAATTCTCGCTACGTTTCTACGTGCTGTTTTTATTTCGTTCGGGTTGGCTATTCCTTGCGTTGCGTGATCAAGCTTCAACGCCATATATTCGCGTTGTGCATCCAGCAATTGACTTGCAAGATCGCTGTCAGAAACATTATTTAGTTCTAAATTAACTGCCATTTTTGATATAATTTTTTATCCTAACGGAAAAAAACAATAGGATTAATTCTCTGCGTAATCAGGACGTATAGAAAACTTAGTCAATACCGGCAATTTTTGAGCTGCCAGACGCAAAGCTTCTCTTGCAGTCTCTTCAGGAACGCCATCAATTTCAAACATGATACGGCCTGGCTTGACTACTGCCACATAGTGGTCTAGAGATCCTTTTCCCTTTCCCATACGTACCTCAGCTGGCTTAGCAGTTACCGGCTTGTCTGGGAAGATTAGGATCCAAACTTTTCCTTCACGTTTCATGTAACGCGTCATTGCAATACGGGCAGATTCTATCTGACGATTGGTAAGGCGCGCACCTGTAATCGCTTTTAATCCAAAAGATCCGAAACAAATAGTACTTCCTCTATGGGCTATACCTTTGTCAACACCGGTCTGTTGTTTGCGATATTTAATTCTCTTAGGACTTAACATTGTCTATGAATTTTATAGAGTTTCCTGTTAAGGAATAACTACGAACAAGTTCAATGATATAATTATTTTTTATCGCGATTTCCGCCGCCACCGCCACGTCTGTCGTTTCCGCCACCGCCGCCGCTGCGTCTGTCATTTCCGCCGCCACCGCCACGTCTGTCGTTTCCGCCACCGCCGCGTCTGTCGTTAGGTCCTCCACCTCTTCTATCACCGCCGCCGCGTCTGTCGTTTCCGCCACCGCCTTGACCGTTTCCTTTAGCTTCAACACCTGCTGTCGGAGAAAGATCTACTTTTGTAAGTATTTCACCACGACAAATCCAGGTTTTGATACCAATTTTACCATATACAGTCTGTGCTTCAGCGTGAGCGTAATCGATGTCAGCACGCAAGGTGTGCAATGGAGTACGACCCTCTTTATATTCTTCTGAACGCGCCATATCGGCACCGTTCAAACGACCTGAAATACGAACCTTAATACCTTCAGCACCTACACGAATGGTAGATTGAATAGCTGCTTTAATCGCACGACGGTAGTTCATACGACCCTCGATTTGCTTGGCAATTGACTCACCAACGATTGCTGCATCCATCTCAGGCTTTCTGATTTCAACGATATTAATTTGAATATCTTTAGCCGTAAGTTTCTTCAACTCTTCGCGTACTTTATCAACTTCCTGACCACCTTTACCGATGATGATACCCGGACGTGATGTATGGATAGTTACTGTTACTCTCTTAAGATTGCGCTCAATTACTATACGAGCGATTCCACCTTTAGCGATACGTGCTCTGAGGTAGTTGCGAATTTTTTCATCTTCTACAACTTTTAAAGCGTAATCTTTACCTCCGAACCAGTTAGATTCCCAACCTCTGATGATACCTAAGCGATTGCCGATCGGATTCGTCTTTTGACCCATGGATATTATCTAATAGTTAAATTTTGAATAAATTAAGCAGAAACCCGTGTATCTACTATTACGGTTACGTGATTACGACGCTTCAGGATGCGGTGCGCTCTTCCTTGCGGAGCGGGCTGGAAACGCTTTATTTGCGCTCCTTCATCGCACCAGATGGTCTTAATGTATAGACCCTCAGGCTCTGCATCTTCGTTTTTTTGTTGCCAGTTGTTCGCGGCAGAAAGTACCAGCTTCTCGAGCCATATTGCAGCCTCTTTGTTGGTATATTTAAGAATATTCAATGCCTTGTCTACTTCTACTCCGCGGATAAGGTCTACGACCAGACGCATCTTACGTGCAGACATCGGACAATTTCTTAGTTTCGCAACTGCTTCCATTATTGAATGATTGTTAGATTGTTTGAAACAGTTTGTCACCTTTTAGATGATGAACAAACTAAAACGCTCAAAACTTTTTATTACTTTTTCTTTTTATCAGAACCATGACCACGGAAATTACGAGTCAGGGCAAATTCACCAAGTTTATGACCTACCATATTCTCTGTAACGTATACCGGAATAAAAGTTTTCCCGTTGTGTACAGCGATAGTTTCACCTACCATATTTGGAATGATCATTGAAGCGCGTGACCAAGTTTTGATTACCTGCTTCTTATTGCTTTCTTTTGCTTTCAATACTTTCTCTAATAAAGCATGAAAAACATAAGGTCCTTTTTTAATTGAACGTGGCATTTTCTATGATTTTTAAATGCGATGAACGCCTTGTTTCTTATTTATTGGTTGTCTTTCTGCGCGTAATGATCAAGCGGTTTGACGGCTTGGTTCTGCTACGCGTTTTGAATCCTTTTGCAGGTTTACCGTTACGAGAACGCGGGTGACCTCCTGAAGAGCGACCTTCACCACCACCCATAGGGTGATCGACAGGGTTCATTGCTACACCTCTTACTCTTGGACGGCGTCCTAACCAACGGCTACGACCTGCCTTACCAGAAACTTCAAGGTTGTGATCCGGATTTGAAGTAGAACCTATTGTACACTTACATGTCAAAAGGATACGACGTACTTCACCCGAAGGCATTTGAAGCACTGCATATTTGCCCTCTCTACCTAATAATGTAGCATAAGTACCTGCACTTCTAGCCAAAGCTGCACCTTTACCCGGTTGCATTTCGACTGCGTACACCTGAGAACCCAAAGGAACATCTGCCAGGAACATCGCATTACCGGTATCCGGCGCTGCTTCTTTTCCACTCGTGATACTTTGGCCTACTTTAAGGCCCTTCGGTGCAATGATATAACGCTTCTCACCATCAGCATATGCTACAAGCGCAATAAATGCTGTACGGTTTGGATCGTATTCAATAGACTTCACCGTTCCCGGAACGCCATCTTTGTTGCGTTTGAAATCAATGATTCTATATCTTTTCTTATGACCGCCACCTAGATAGCGCATAGTCATATGACCTTCACTGTTACGTCCTCCGGATCTTTTGATCGAAGTAAGCAAGCTCTTTTCCGGATCATTTGTAGTGATCTCGCTGAAAGAGTTCGACACTTTCGTGCGGAGCGACGGGGTGGTCGGATTATATTTTTTAAGTCCCATTTGTTACTTTGACTTAATTTATTGCGTTAAGAATTCAAAATTATGCATTATCACCGTCTTCCACTGATGGGAAAACATCGATACTATCTCCCTCTGCGAGGGTAACGATTGCTTTTTTGTAAGATGACTTACGGCCTTTTACTACTGCCGTTTTAGTCATACGAGACTTAGCTTTAGCCGGCATAATGGCAGTATTGATTTCCAATACTTGTACATTATAATAAGCAGCTATTGCTTTTCCGATTTCTATTTTGTTTACGTCTTTTGCAACTACAAAAGCATATTTATTTAGCGTATCGGCGCCCTGTGTTGTCTTTTCCGAAATAATCGGCTTAATAATTATCTGTTTCATTGCTGTTGTTGATTAAGCAAAGTTTTCTACTATTTTTGAAATAGAAGCTTCAGTTAGTACCAATGCAGTTGTATTCATAATTGCATAAGTATTTAAATCTGTTGCTACCATCACACCAGCTCTTGGCATGTTACGACCTGACATGTATACGTTAGCATCGTATTCCGGCGTAATAACCAGCGCTTTCTTACCCGATACATTCAAATTCTTCAGCATAGCTGCGAATTCTCTTGTTTTAGGAGCATCGAATGCGATGTTTTCGACTACCATGATCTGACCGTTAGCGGCTTTATTAGATAATGCCGATTTACGAGCAAGCTGACGAACTTTAAGGTTCAATTTGAAAGAATAATCGCGCGGTCTAGGACCAAATGCACGTCCACCACCATATACTAATGGAGATTTCATGTCACCACGGCGAGCTCCACCTGTACCCTTCTGGCGAAAAGCCTTCTTGGTTGTGCGTGAAATTTCGCTTCTTTCTTTTGATTTGTGCGTACCTTGACGTTGGTTGGCTAAATATTGCTTCACCGCAAGGTATACTGCATTCTCGTTAGGCTCAATGCCGAAAACATCTGCTGGAAGTTCAATAGTACGTCCGGTCTTTCCGCCTTGAATATTTAAAATATCGAGTTTCATTATTAATTCCTTGTCTTTTCGATGATTACAATTGCACCTTTGTGTCCGGGTATTGCACCCTTAACCAGAAGCAGATTTTGTTCAGCAAATATTTTAACAATTTTAAGGTTTTTTGTGGTCACTTGTCCACCACCATCTCTTCCTCCCATGCGCATTCCTTTCATTACCTTTGAAGGGTAAGAGGAAGCACCCACGGAACCCGGAGCGCGGAGACGGTTGTGTTGGCCGTGTGTAGCTTGACCTACACCACCAAATCCATGGCGCTTTACAACACCTTGAAAACCTTTTCCTTTAGTAGTACCTACCGCGTTAACCATTTCGCCTTCGCTGAAAATGTCAGTAATATTGACGCTTTCACCTAAGTCTTTGGAAGCAGCATTAAACTCGCGAAACTCTTTCAGCTTAATTTTAGGCGTTGTGCCGGCTTTAGCGAAATGTCCCATAGCGGGTTTAGTTGTACTTTTTTCTCTTTTTTCTCCGAAGCCTAGTTGAATCGAATTGTATCCGTCTGTTTCAACACTTTTAACTTGTGTTACAACATTTGGACCCAATTCTATCACTGTTACTCCGACGGAGTTGCCAGCTGTGTCAAACACACTGGTCATACCGATTTTTTTTCCGATCAAACCGTTCACTGTGATAAGATTTATGATCTTATTAAAAAATACGAAAAGTCAGTATTATTTTTCTGCTATTTTGTTTCTCTTACCTTAGTGCATCGTCTAAGAGCCACCACCAAAAAATAACTTAACGTTCCTGATTTTGTTGTTTAAATAACTGGATTTACTACGTCAGTTTTACTTGAATATCCACACCACTGGGCAGTTCCAACTTTGAAAGTGCGTCTACTGTTTTCTGAGTAGGCGTATAGATTTCAATCAAACGCTTGTGCGTTCGTAACTGGAATTGCTCACGGGACTTCTTGTTGACGTGAGGAGAGCGCAACACTGTGAAAAACTTTTTCTCAGTGGGTAGCGGAATCGGTCCAGCCACAACAGCGCCACTAGTGCGAACTGTCTTTACGATCTTTTCAGTAGACTTATCTACCAAATTGTGATCGTAACTTCTTAGCTTTATTCTAATCTTCTGATTCATACCTTCTTTGTGAAGAAAATTTTATTTGGAGTGCCTTTATTCTTAAAAGCGGTGCAAAGTTACGTGTATTTTTCATATCCACAAATTTTTTAGGTTATTTTTTATTTATTTTTTGAAAATAAAAGTTAAAACGCAAAAATAATCGGTAGGAATAATGTCTTATGTAACTGATTATAAAGCTCTTAAGCAAAATATACTCACTTTTATAAGACAAAATATAATTTTGAAAATAGTTGCGAGTCGAAGGAATGTACATCTCTTTCGACGAAAAAAGCGCTTCTGCTCTACCCTATTAGTATGTACGTTTGTGTTCTGCAGTTGGTCTATAGATTCTACCTTTGTCTGGTCTGTTGTTATTCGATGGTTTGGCAAGTGTGAGATGTGGGAGGATGATATTGGTTTGAAGTGAACTACCTTTCTACATGAATACTAAACCTTATGACCTTAGTAATCAGCATCTCCTGCTGACTTCACCTTATTACTTTATTTTTTGGTCGCAAATAAAGTAATAAGGTCATCATTCTCTCGAAATCATTGTTTGACGCATCGGTTAAATTATAAATTTAACCAGCGTGACGGTTTTTTGGTGATTTAGAGAAGACATGATGCCTTCTGGGGAAGACTTAGCGACAGTGGGACGGTATCTTTACGGATCCAGTGATCGATGTATTTTAGCATAACGACCAAGTTTATTTTACAATATAGTTTAATTTAAAGCCATATCAGTAACTTTCATGTTGTCATCAAATGAAAATTCTAAAATATAGCAACCATATGAATTATCAAATAATACATCACCGTGATTTTCAGCTTTATCCCCACAAAATTTAGCATGACGTATCCAATAGCATATACTATGCTGCCTATTTTTTTTATAATCGTTTGAAGGTTTACCTAGACATTTTATAATCTGTTTAATATCAATTCCTATTAAACATTTATACCTATTTGGGAAAAGAAATTCTTTTGTCAAGTTTTCCAACTCATTAAGCTGCTTTATACTATCTTTTGAACTATAAATAATTTGATAAATTTGAACATCATTATTATATGTTAGTGGTCTAATTATTTGAGATAATTCATTAAATACATTATTGCAACCGTTTTTCGACGAATATATACTCTTACATGACGCCCAAACAAAAACAATCAAAAACGAGTACTTCAATAGAATAAATTTCATAATACAAGAAATTGCGATGCAATAAATTTTTCTATTTTATAAAGAGTAATGATATACAATCTAGGCATTTCATCGCTGTGAAATTGATGGTTTTTCCGGAATTCATTGCCTTTGACTTGATATTGTGATTGATTGAATAATATATTAAGATACTCCTAGGAATTTATAATATCGCTCATAATATCAATTCTTCACTACCCAAAAAATCAACGGCTGTTTCAGATTACTAATTTATATTGGCGAATCCTGCGGTGGTCCTTCATAGATTGAATAATTATTTTATTGTCTTTTATACTTGTCACATTAAAATTACCTTTTGATTCGTAGATTATTTCGCCATTTAGTAAATTAATAAATTTTATACTACTACTGCTCGCGACAAATAGTTGATTTCGATTCCTATTAAACTGCGACGAACTACATTCAAAATCAAATGATTGCCTAATTTTTGAATCTTTGCCAACTATAAAAGTCTTTATATGTGAAATTAATATATCCTTTCCATCCTCTGAGATATCGATGCATGAACTACCCATCCCCAGATCTTTGCTCCCATTGAAACTATGTACATTTCCTGAATAAAATAATACTCCGTTTGGCTTAAAAAAGAAAAAATCTCCATTATCTAAAGAGAATTTAAAAAAAGTTCCTTCGGTATTAAATGAAGGCAAGATAGAAGTCGAACTGGATTTTTTAAGGTTGTAGGTGTTTAGCAATTTACTATTTTTATCAAAAAAGTATATCCCTGTATTATAGCCGCCATGAACCCAGGTAACGCAAGTAAAATATTTTCTGTTTGAAGAAAAATATAATCTCTTATACTCACCGCGTAATTTGTATTTTTTGCTAATTTTTTTTAGCAATGAATCGGCTTCACTTTCTTCGATTTCATGAAGATCTTTTCTATCTTTTTCATTTTGCAGTTTTAATAAATTACAGCCCTGTACCTCTCCGGTATTTTCATCAAAACTAAATATCTTGGTAGAATCAGTTTTAATTTTAGGTCGGGTTTGCTCCTGTGCCAATCCATTCATAAAATGTATGATTAGAATCAGAATTGTCGCAATGCATTTAATTATCTGATTTCTTTTCACTTTATATTGCAAGTTATCTGACGTCATTTACAAAGTTATTATAAAACCATTTACTTTGTAGTTTAGGGAAACAGGATTATTCATTTGAATACCTATTATTTTCAATTTTACAAAGGACAATTCATTTTTTAGACAACGAT
>JBMOJB010000033.1:0-25669 GCA_049316985.1 Saprospiraceae bacterium
TCGTAATTCGTAATTCGTAATTCGTAATTCGTAATTCGTAATTCGTAATTAATTAAACATTAAATCTGAAGTGCATAACATCGCCGTCTTTTACGATGTATTCTTTCCCTTCAATTCTAAGCCTACCTGCTTCTCGAGCAGCTGCTTCGGAACCGTATTTTACAAAATCATCGTAGGAGATAACTTCTGCCTTAATAAAACCTTTCTCGAAATCAGTATGAATAACTCCTGCTGCCGCGGGTGCTTTCCATCCGGTCTCAATTGTCCAAGCGCGAACTTCTTGTACTCCTGCTGTAAAATAAGTGCTCAAATTGAGTAATTTATAAGCAGAACGGATCAAACGATTGAGCCCAGCCTCACTCATTTTGTATTCCTCCATGAACATTGCTTTATCTTCAGCCTCCTCCATTTCTGCAATTTGCGCCTCAATATTATTGTTTAGCACAATCAATTGAGCGCCCTCATCGTCCGCTGCTTTTTGCAGGAGGGATGAATAGGCATTCCCGATATGCATCGAAGCTTCGTCCACATTTGCTACGTACAAAACCGGCTTCACACTCAGCAAAAAAAGATCAGCGATAGCAGGTAATTCTTCTTTTGTCAAACCTAATTCACGTATATTTTTTCCTTGCTCCAGCCAGTTTTTACAGCGCAGTAAAACTTCTAATTCCTGCTTTGCTTTCGGATCATTGCCTACTCTTGCTTGCTTCTCAACTTTTTGAATTTTCTTATCGACACTCTCAACATCTTTAAATTGAAGTTCGGTATCAATTATTTCTTTATCACTAATTGGGTTAATACTTCCTTCTTCTCTTAAGACATTGTCATCTTCAAAACAACGAACCACATGAATTATTGCATCTACTTCGCGGATATTAGCCAAAAACTTATTTCCAAGACCCTCTCCTTTTGAAGCACCACGGACCAAGCCAGCAATATCAACGATTTCAATTTGGGTCGGCACTACACGTTGAGGATTGACCAATTCACTAAGTTTTACCATTCTTTCATCTGGAACATCTACCAATCCAACATTAGGATCTATCGTACAGAATCTATAGTTACTGGCTTGCGCCTTTGCTGAATTTGAAACCGCATTAAACAAGGTAGATTTACCAACATTTGGCAAACCAACTATTCCACATTTTAAACTCATTACTCTGTTTTATTAAATAAGCTGAACAATTGTCTTTTTAATCAACGCTCCCCCAAAAGTCATTTCGAAAAAACGGTGCAAAATTACGTTTAATTGTCCATTAAGCCTAGAGCCAGAGTATAAAAAATGTGCATCTTTTGATAAATCACAAAATAAACTTACGATAACCAGCAAATAACTGTCCGGCAAGCAAACATTATTTTAAATTAGCGGTTAACATTAGCAATTATGAATTTTCTTGCACATATTTTCCTTTCACACAAAAATGAAGATTGGATGATCGGGAATCTAATTGCGGATTTTATCAGCAACAAGGATTTACCTGAACTTTCTGAAGGCGTTCGACAGGGTGTTTTCGTACATAGAAAAATTGACACCTTTACTGACGGTCATCCAGCGGTAAGAAGCAGTATCAAAAAGCTTCATTCTCCATTTAAAAAATATGCTCCTGTAGTAGCAGATATCTATTATGACTATTTGCTGGTTAACAATTGGAGAAATTATACAAACGTTCATTTTGACTCCTTTTGCGATTCTGTATACCAAATCATGCGAAATAGGATGAATGAAATTCCACCAAGATTAAAGGTTAATCTCCCTAAAATGATCGAACACAACTGGCTGAAAAACTACGGGACTGCTGAAGGGCTTCAGTTTACATTTGATCGATTTTCGAAAAGAGTAACGTTCGAAGCCGACTTCAGCAATGCAGCCGCAATATTAATCAACCAGCAAAACGAATTCAACGAAGATTTCAACCTCTTCTTTCCAGATATGTTGGAATATGTTGAAAAGGACCTAACGACAACTTAGCAAAAAAATATCTAATCCCAAATGAAGAACGACAAATTGCAATCCTCTCGTAAATTACTTTGACAAGCAATTAGTCGCCTGCATTCCCATAAAGTAGGTCCTTCAATTTTGAACCTTTTAACTCCGTGAGATTATATGAATTATTAAACTTTTCAATAGATATATCAATATCCTTTTTAAGATCTTCAAACTGCCTTGGCAGTTTATCGGCGCATTTTGCCTGATTTTCGTAATTATTTACGATGGACTTGAATTTTTGATAGTACTTTTCACCTTGTGCTACAAACGTACTGTACTTATCAATATAATCCAGCAGTCTGTCAACTGCAAACTCCAGATTTACTTGCTTCTTATAGATACTTTTATCATTGGGAGCTTTCTTCATTGTAGCTTCCATATCGGCAACATATTGATCTAACAATTCAAGAATTTTATCCCAATCATCAGATTTTCTGCAACGATCTAGTGGAGTATTGTAATTGAGCACCTCTACATAATCATCAAAAAGGCGAAGAGACTCTTCTTTAAGCGTATTATTGTGGTCTCTCAGAAAGGCAGTTTCATGATTTATGGTATTCAAATCTGCACTCATACGCACTGTAAAATCCATTATGCATGAAATCTTACTGATTTCGAGCTCTTTTTCTTTGTTTTCCCCTGACATCATGAAAAAACCTAACAATGTACTCGCTACTGAAACATAAGGATTTGATTGCAAAAATCCGGGAAGTTGAAGCGCTGGATTTGCTTTCGTCCCTTTTTTTTCAAGTAAGGCCTTCGCAGCTTGAAACTCAGGATAAGTATTAGGATTTGTAATAATTGCGATATTCTGGTAAGTCTGCAAAGCCGAAAAATGGTGGTCTAATGCCAGTACCTTCTCATAAACCATTTTAATCAATTCGAGTCCCTTCCGATATCGGACTTTTGTCAGTGCAAACTGCATTTCATTCTCAATTTTATTCTTTCTTTCCATAGCAAATAACATCTTTGATAATGCCTCTAGATACTCCCTATCAAATTCTTCATTTTTTTTTTTCTGAAACACTACTTGTTCTGCTTCATAGATATCTACTGCAGCGCGTAAAAATTGTTCATCGAAATTAGATCGAATCTTGCTAATCTCTATTGTTGTCCTTAGCAGAAGTTGTTCTATGCTGTCTTTTTTTAGCTCACATTCAACAGCCTTTATTTCCCAAATTGCCGATAGCATGGAAAATATAAAACTTACAACTAAGGTTACTTTTTTCATAACTAAGCAATTTTAGAAATTGTTTTTAAGCGTGAAACTAATGACATAACTGTCCTCAAGTTCGATTATAGGATGCGCACCCCTCGCAATTATCATCGGTTTGCCTTGATTTCTTTCTTTCAACAATTGAAACTCATCCTCAATAAAGTACAAATAATGGTTTTTAAATTCCTGTTCTTCAACTTCTTTAGTTAAGCTGTACTTCATAATTTTTAGATTCACCCTATTCAACCCATCAGAAAATAAGTTGTTTTGATTAGCAATTGCCACATTTTCCAATTCGATTGCTTCTTCAACAGAACACAATCCCCGGCCCATTCCGCAGGGACGACCGAATTGCACAGATGTGACTATTCTTTCCTGTGAATGAATTTCAGGAAGACTAAGCGTTAACAGACTTATTCCAAACAGTGGATGTATTAATATTTTTTTCATGGCTTATTATATTTGAGAAATTTGATTTCAGTTTCTAATCGAACTATTCTTTTGCTACTTTGTAGCAATTTAATCTTACATAATCGTGAAAGTATAGATAGCCATTGCTCTGATCAATTGCAATTGCATTAGCTGAAGCAACTTTTAATTTGTTAGATTCAATCCCAGTATCAATATCTAATATATTGATGAGACCATCACCCCAATTAGATTGGTAGAGCCGCTTTTTATAAACAACCATGTTTCTTGCGTCAGTACCAAAACTTTGCCTGTTTGTCCACAATACTGAACCTGAATCTGTATTTAAGGCATAAGTGATACCGCAGAGTGGCTTTACTATAATTTTGTTACCTTCGAAAAACCATTTACCTGTTGGCATTGAAGCGTTTTGTTCAGTCGATTTCCATTTCCAAATCAACGCACCAGTACTTGGATTAAGGCAATAAATATACTTCATTCCGCAGAAATACAATTTACCATTATAGATCGTAGCATTAGAAACTATACTGGAATTATCTTCAATACTATCTATCTTCCACTCCATTTTCTTCTTGTTGATATTATAGGAATATAAATCTACCCGTTGTTTAAAACCTGCAGCATCATGAATCCCGCGATCTTGAAAAAATAATATGGAATCTCTCATTTCGTTAAACCACAATGTCGGTATTGCCATCCCCGGACAAAATGTACCTTTGCGTTTGACAGTAAAAACTTTTTGCGATTTGCCGGATAAAATATCTGTGATAAACACCGAAGAGCTATCCGCCCAAGGGCCACCTACAGTTGAATAGTCCTGAGTATGGAGCAAACTATTTTTAAACCCGTTCAATGCGGCATAGCCCGAATTATTTTTAGTCCACAATTTGTGACCATTATCCAGATTGATTGCGCTGATAATCGCGCCTGAAGAATAGACAGCAATATTGTTGTAACTATAAGAATCCATAAAAGGTGAAATGCCTTTATACTGTACATCCCATTTTTTTTCTCCCGTAAGGCGATCATAAGCCCAGATGTACTGGTAATTAGAAACAGAATCAGAAGTTTCCTGATCGATTACGACCAAATCCTTATAAATAATCGGTTCCGTATGTGATAATCCTATTTTCGTTGCAGCTGGCGTTACAACCGACCATATCTTCTTAGGGTATATCTCTGTAATGGAACCTGGATCATTTGGTTGATTGTTTTTGTTGCAGGATATGTTGAGCAATCCCAAAACAAAAATCAAAATTTTTGCAAATTTCATAAGCTTTTTGTTTGTTACATATTTAAGAAATTGAGGCTACTGCTGCTTCATCTAATTCTTTCTGTCGAAAATAAAGGGTTTGCAACAGCAACCTCATTGAATATGAGCAGAAATTAGTACCTGGTTGTAATAAAAAACTTTCCGTAGGAACCAAGCATTAAGCCCTTGATGGCTCTTTCAGTATTTGCATCATTTCGCATTTGCTGGTGGTTGGAATTGACCATTTTGATCTGCACATCTGCTCCAGGATATGCGGAGGCTGAAGACTCTGGCACAGCGCCATCTGAACCTTCTTCTATCAACGATTCAACAGGGACAGGTTTGCATACAACTCCTTTGTATGGGCTTTGGGGACATGGCCCTTTGGCGGTGTAAGCGTATAAATTACCAGCTTTATCTTGACATTGACAGATCGTCTTATTTGACTGCACTTTGCGAATTGAGCCAATAATGGCCTTGAATTCGTCATTGATTGTCATTAGAGTGCCTACACCTTTGCTATACCCATCGGATATAGTCTGATATCTGGCTTTCTTTTTTGGACTAAAAAATGAACTTGTATTTTGAGCCCGATGGCGATAAAAATCTTTCTTACTTTGATAATTTGCGAGTGTATTGATAGCGCCTACTACATAAGGTGAATCATCATTTGCATCCCACAAGTTAAAAGCATTTGGGACCTTACCTTTATAGTTGTACAATTCCCGCCAAAAAACAGGATCTTCCTCTATTCCGAAAAAACACACTTTGGCCGTGTTGGGATTTCCACTAAGCTGATCAAGCACAGGTGAACCTACCTTGAATTCTTCTGACAATGGAACATTTGTCTGGTCGAATGCGTCAATAAATCCCGGAAGTATGTCATTACCTAATGTTTGAATGCCGTCCACTACACCATGCAGGGTATTAATTACTTTATTGCCAAATATTGTGTTGAAAAACCAACCATTTGGAATTACATTTGATAAACCTTCCAGTATTGGTCCTTCACTAAGGTTGCTAACGGTTTGCCCAACAATTTTGTATGCTTCTTGTTTATTATTGATAATAAAAGCTCCTTTGTGCGGTGTGCCGAACGTTACAATTCCTCCAAATTCTCCAGGTGCTTCATAGGTATCCATAGCTCTGGATACAATACCACCTTGACTATGCGCAATCAAGATAGATCGCTCTCGGGGAATGAAAAGTGGTGCCTGCGCATTGACCTGATTGGTTAGCTGGATGGTGTTGATATACAAATCATTGCCGCATTCCCGGGCATTACCCATATCTGTGTATGATGCGAGATAACTTCTTGCTCGAAAGGTTCTATTTACAAAAGCATTAACTCGCGACCATGATGAGCGATCACCCCCAAGTCCATGGATAAAGTATATATTGCGCATGGGTTCCGGAGCAATGGCATCAATGATTCTTTCCTCTAAATCAGCTCCTTTCGAAGGGAAAAGTGGGCTGGCAGAAGCATTTACACTAGGGAAGGGAAGCGGTTCAGTTTGCTGTATTTCACTTTCAATAGTGACCGGTTTCACATTTTGAGCAACAAGAGATGTTGCCGAAAAAAAGAAGACAGCATAAATCAATATATTTACTATTTTCATGACTGGTAAATTTTTTGTTTAAATAATCAGATATTTTTATAATTTGAGTAAGTAAAAACCACGACCTTCTCGACTTTTCTGCCTTCAGCATCTGTTTCAAACGATCGATTTATTTTAAATTTCGGTGAGGCCTTACCTTCTTCGATAAAATAATACACCTTTTCAGAGCCAGTATATTCACCTTTCAAATAAAAAGTAAGCATTGTTGTCAACTCATGTTGATCCACTTCCAGCAGAAAATCTTCGCCTTTCATCTGGTATCCTGTTTCGGTGTGAATGACCTCCGCCTGGTTCTTTTCCGCACTCGCATAGATTTTGTCATTTAATTCAAAGGCAACTTCATCTTCCCATTGCAATTGGTCAACTTCATCGGAGGCCAGTGCTTCTTTAGGATATTGATACAGAATTTTCCCTTCTCCGTCCAAATATGTAATTCCGTTTGCATCAATTACTGTCTTTACGAGCTGTGGCATCCAGGATTGCCATACTTCTTTTGGATTCAGAACGGTAATTATTTCGCTGTCTGCACATCTTTCAACATGCTTTAGCACTTTTGTTGGCCGGTATTTTACTTCTTCTGCAAGACTCAACTGGCGATCGGAATCAATAAAATAGGAAGTCTCCTCCTTCAAATCGAAAGTTTCGCACTTTTTAGGAGGTTTGGTGGGGTCAATGCTGGTAGGAAATGCGAGGATACTTCCAGACCCAAAAAGCAGGCATCCCAGCATGAATTTTACTGTTTTTTTCATAACTTATATTATTTGTTTTTCATATTGCCTACTCTTTCTCAGCTTTTCGGCTTCCACTGCTTATTATCATTTTCAGTATGTGTTATTACTCAAATTAGATACTGCACCGCTTTTCTGCTTAATTATGAATCAAAGATATTCGTTATCTATTTTTTCACAAAATCTAACACTTCAATTTTCTTACCTTGCTTCTAGTAATTTTAACGATCCAATCTACTGATATAGAACTTATTAATGATTACATTATTTACATGCAGCATACCATTTTTTTAGAAACTAATTTCATATTTATAGCATTAAGCTGTACTTTTCGAAGAAATCAGGTCAATTTCATGACTACAATACCAAAAACATTAGCCGCATGATCGGCTCGATCTGCCATATTGGATAAGTGCCTGTACACTTCTCGCTTGTAAAAAATAGAGGGTAGATTCTCGTTACTGACCGGTTCTATAAAAAGATCACGAAGCGCATGCCGATATTGTTTTTCCACTTTTTTCTCCAAGGTCTTAGTATTCAAAGCATGCTCACCGGCAACACGAGGATTCTTACTCAATCGTTGCATCGCCATCAACAATTCCTCAGTTTGCTTTTTAACGAGCTCAATCATTTTTCTGATGTAATTATCCGGCCTGACCTTAAGCACATGCATTTCTTCAACGGTGGTAATGGCATAATCAACCATATCGAACAATGCATTGGAGATATTGAAAATATCTTCGCGATCTATTGGCGTGATAAACGTATTGTGTAGATCATCAATCAATACTCTGCGAATTTCTTCAATTTCATGATTGATTTTCAACAAATAATCAAGTTTAGAAATGTCATCACTTTCAAGTGTTCTTTCCAAATACTCAATTGCCTCATGCGTTTTGATAGCTTGTCTGATCAATTTTTCAATAAATTTATCTGTCCCCTCTACTTTTGATCCAAAAAAACCCATAGTTAAAAATTTGCAATGAAACTAATAATAAAATAAAAAATGGCCGAAAGTATTGCAGTAATTGGAATGGTTAGTATCCAAGCATACAGTATATCTTGCACAACTGCCCATCTCACTTTCGAAATCTTGTCGTTGGCTCCTACTCCCAATATTGACGTACTGACAATATGTGTAGTACTTACGGGTCCACCGAGAAAGGAAGCAGTCATAATTACAAAAGCCGATGCCATCTGTGAACTAAAACTATGAATGGGTCGAATTCGATAAAATTTTCCCCCAAGCGTATGTATGATTCTCCAGCCTCCTAATGCTGTGCCCGCACAAATCGCGAGGGCACTCACGAGCACCACCCAATTAGGCACTATGAATTCATGCTGAAACCCAAGTACGACCAGTCCCAATGTAATCAGCCCCATTGTTTTTTGTGCATCGTTTGTCCCATGGCTCAGGGCTAATGCAATGGCTGTAGGCAATTGCCCAAATTTCAAGGCTATGTCCGCCTTAGGTGTAGCATTTTTTAAAAGCCGCTTCATTACTCCCATTGTAATCCAACCCACTGCAAATCCAATTAACGGGGAACTGAACAAAGCGAGAATAATTTTCCATAAACCCAATATTTTTATCGCCTGTAAGCCGGAGCCAGCAATTACTGCTCCTACAATCCCCCCAATTAATCCATGTGATGAACTGGATGGAATACCAAAAAACCATGTGTAAAGATTCCATACACTCGCGCTGAGTAGCGCCGCAATTACAACATAAATCGTAATTGAACTCGTATCCGCTACACCATTTCCTATGGTTTTAGCAACAGCTACTCCGAATAAAAAAGGTCCGATAAAATTTGCCACCGCAGCTAATGTAAGTGCCGCACGTGCTGACATAGCTCGAGAGGAAATCATCGTAGCCACCACGTTGGCACTATCATTAAATCCATTCAGAAAATCAAATCCTAAAGAAATCACTACCAGAAAAATCAACCAGATTTCCGCTGTCAAATTGTATATAATTTAAATTTTATCAAAAAACGAAGATATAACAAATATACAATAGTACAAATGATTCTAATCAGCAAAGATATTGATCTCAAAATATATAAAATCGACAAAAATTCTGCTTATAAAAACAAAAACTGCCACAATTCTGAACGAAGTGTGGCAGTTTAACTTGAACCAAATTATGCAAAAATGTCGAATTGAAGTACTTGCCGCACTTTTTACATTTTTTTAGACCTAAGCATTGAAACAGAATTGTTTGGGGTTATAGATTGGCCAATTGTGGTGTAAAACAATTGTGTTAATCCGGCAATAACTTCCGGTAGCTTCTTAGCATCTCTACCTGAAGTCATCACGGTAAGTAAAAATGCAGAACCATTGATATAAACCAATCCAGATTCATGCAATTGATTAACCGCCTGCCCATCGCCCCATTCTCCAAATTTGTGTACGATAGTAGTTCCGGCAGGTAATCCTGCTTTAAAACCAAGCGTAAATTCACTATTGGAAAGTAGTTCCATGACATATTCAGAATGCTCAAAAGATAAATAACCACCGTTATAAAGTACTTTAAAAAAAGTGGAATATGCCTTAGCAGAAATCGAATAATTTCGATCATAAATATCCGGAACCGCCAGCCCAACACCCAAATAAGTATGGTTGTATTCTGCTTTATCTACATGCTGATGCAATAAAAAAGTAGCGTAATTATCAGAGTATTGAATCATATACTTTAATAACTCACCAATTGTGTATGCTTTTCCAATTTCAATCTGCTTGGCAGTATAAATCTGATCTGGAAACCCGCTGGGTTTCGCACCAAGAATCAGCTTCTTATTTAAAATGCCGGGATTTACTTCATCCATTTTAAGGTAAGTGACCAGCATGGGGAGCTTCATTAAAGATCCGGGATGAAATACTTCATTCGAATTAATACTCATCCAGTTCCCTTTTTCAAAATCTCTCAAATACACAGATGCATTGGTGATAATTCCGGAATTTTTGTAGGATTCTATCATTCCTAACATCTGAGATTTAATCGTAGCATAGTTCGTTCCCTCATCCTCAGGCTCAGCAGATTGCAAGGGTTGTATAAACCGAAACCCCTTCAATCTTTTGATTTTATAGCTACAATTGCTTGACTGAGCGGCTTCAACTTCGTTGTCATTGCTACCAATAACAGAATGAGAACTTTTAAAATACAGTTTACTTAAAAAAAAAGTGGCCGTACAACTTACGCAGGCCGTAATCAGGATTAAGGCAAAGGTGTTTCTGAGGATAGTCATTGAGGTTTAGATAGTTTAGGTTTATAATTCAGCATTTCACATTATTGCAAAAAGGTGAAGCAAGCTTACTTTCAAGCTCTATCGACAAATATAGACTAAAAACACCAACCCACCAATCCGAAAAAGTTAAAGTAGCTATTGCACAAATAAAATGCTTTTTAAATCTATGTGAGAAATTAATTTGCAACGGCCTATTAATCCTCGAATTCACCTTTTAATCCTAAATAACATACATTGCTGCATTTGTCAAACTTAACTACCTCGTGCCTCAATCTTTCATAATATCATCGATGATAATGTTCGAAAATGTCTCCCAATTTTGAAGGAGAGCTGCGGAGCAATTGAAATTAATAATCGAAAAAAAATTGATGTTGTTTTTCATGGTGTAAATTTTTGCAGGATTCGAAAGCCGAAAACCCGTTAACAAATAAGTTTTTTCAAATACAAAAGTACAACTTTTTAGGTGGAGGGAAAATTACAGATCTTGAATTTCTTACATATGTTTCTCAATATATGACCTGCATATTATTGAATTGCAATGATTTAACTACAAATTACTTTACTCCGAAAAATAAGTTTGAAAAAAAATCAGAACTTAATTTTTTGTTAAAACCACCTGATATTATTGCATTTTTACTGTGGAAATTGAAAAAGTAACCATCAATTTTATAAATTTGCTTGGCAATTTTGCCAGTAATGCCTTGAAAACAACATATGTCAATTCCATTTTCTTCCCGAAAGAAGGACAATCTTGAAATATTACAAGAGCTCGTCCGCATAGTTACCCCTCAAAAACTTCAAAAAGCTCGACCCATCACAGAATATAAGTCACACAACAAAATTAGAAAACTATATGATGGTATACGCGCTCAAAAGTGGAAGTCCGAACGGGAAGCCATGAACGATATTTACGGAAAAGATGGCTCAATGAATACATTTGCAAAACTCAAATCAGACCTTAGCGAAAAACTCATTGCTGATATTCTATTGATAAATCTGAAGGATACAGATGAACCCAATGCCAAGAAAGCACATTGGGAATGCATGATAAAATTCAACACCGCCGTATTCATGTATAAATTCACGCCATATGACAAAGCGCCCCAAGTATTGCTGGAGAAAATATTACCCAAATGTCTGAAATTTGAGTTTACCGATTTAATCATTGCTATTTGCGAAATTTTTGCATGGGACTACAAATTGAAAGCAGATACGAGAAAAGGTGGGTACTATGAACAACTTCTGATGGATCATTTGCAGATACAATTGGCAGAATGTAAAGGAAAAATGTTTCTGGGAAACATTTATGCGCATTATGCGACGAATAAATCATATAAACCGGTTATTGCAGAACAAGCTATTTCTTACCTGCATGAACTATCGCAGGTCACTATTCCTTACGAAACTCATAAAACCATTTATTATAAAAAAATGATGGAGGTCATTTTCTATATGTCGAAGTTTAACTACATAAAAACAGCAGATTTGTGTGAAGAAACTATTGCATATTTTGAACAAAAAGATTTCGTCATTCCTTCTACTTTGCGAGCATTCTATTTTCAGGCAATTGCCAGCTATACATATCTTCGACAACCGGCAAAAGGGTATCGGCTGCTTTACAATTGCCAGCAACTTGTAGCTAATATCGGAAGTGTTAACTGGTTCAAAATGCAGGAACTGACTATTATGCTGGCTTTGTATTCTGAAGACTACTCCAAAGCATATGATGTATTTGTCGAAACAGTAAATCAGGAGAGATTTACAAAACAAGCAGCATATGTGACAGAATATTGGAAACTAATCGAAGCGATGCTATATGTTGTCCAATGCGCCGGTGAATTGACTTCAACAACAAATCGCCCTTTGCAAATAAGATTTTCGACCTTTGTCAATAGTGTACCCAAACTTAGTCAGGATAAAAGTGGTACTAATTTCTCGATTCAGTTGATTCAACTTTTTACATTACTGCAAAAAGAAACTCCCAAAGCATATGAGGAGTATACCGACCGAACCGAGCAGTTAACTAATTATTTTACAAGATATTGTAAAGATGAAACCATGCAGCGAACTCGCTGGATGTTTGAACTCACTTGTTTAATTCCCACATCGAGATTCTCTAGCACTCTGGTAAAAAACAATGCAAAAGTAGCGGAACTGATACACAAACTCCGGCACACACCTTATGATATCACCGACAATAATCTCGATATCGAAATTATTCCCTTTGATCGTTTTTTTCAATTTATGTGTAGCAAGCTCAGGTAATTAATTTTGACCAAAAATATAATTTTAAAATCAGGATATTGAGCGTTCCTTTTTTTATATTTTTGTTTTTTTGTATTGTAACAACACTACCCTATCAGCTACATTTTGAGGTAGTATCTAACTTATACCTTTATGAGCTGGCAATCCGCCCTACATGCATTTCAATCCTACCTGAGAATCGAAAGATCACTGTCAAAAAACAGTGTCGAAGCATATTTTCGGGATATAGATAAGCTGAAGCAATATGTGGAAATATGCCATTTAGGACTGCTCCCGGAGCAAATTAAATCCAAACACTTGCAGGAATTCATTGTTTACCTGCAGAAATTCGGTTTGGAAAGCAGTTCCCAAGCCAGAATAATGTCAGGAATCAGGTCATTTTACAAATATTTACTGGTTTGTGATAGAATAGACGAAGACCCGACCGAATTTATGGAAACGCCTCGACTTACCCGAAAACTACCGGAGGTACTGACCTACAGTGAAATACAACTGATCTTTCAAAACATAGATCTGAGTGAACCGCAAGGAACGCGCAATCGAGCCATGTTGGAAGTATTATATGCATGTGGTCTAAGAGTATCTGAATTGGTCGACTTGAAGATTAGTAACCTATTTCCTGATATGCTATTTATTAAAGTAGTCGGAAAAGGTAACAAAGAGCGTATTGTGCCCATTGGAGCAGAAGCACTAAAACAACTAAAATTGTACATCGAAACGGATAGAGTACATATTAAAAAGAGCCCAGGCAGTGAAAATGTCGTTTTTTTGAATCGAAGAGGAAAAAAACTGAGTCGAGTAATGATTTTTTTGATTATAAAAGAATTGGTTGAAAAATGTGGAATAGAAAAGACGATTAGCCCACATACATTTCGCCATTCTTTTGCTACCCATCTTTTAGAAGGAGGAGCTGACCTTCGAGCTATCCAGGATATGCTTGGACATGAATCGATCACAACGACCGAAATATATACGCACCTGGATGTTGAATACTTAAAAGAAACACTAATGAATTTTCACCCTAGAAATAAGCAAAAAAATGATAGAAACTGACGAGCTATACGAGTATTGTGAACAACACAGCACACTCCCACATGCTATCTTACCTAAAATGGAAAGACAAGCATACCTACGCACGACGCAGGCGCACATGATTTCGGGAAGTTTGCAAGGTGCATTGCTTACCCTCCTGGTAAAGATTTCGGGTGCTAAGCAAATACTGGATATTGGAACATTTACAGGATATTCAGCGATTTGCCTCGCGGCCGGCCTCACGGAGGGCAAGGTCCACAGCATCGATATTGATGAAGAAAAGGCAGATTGGGTCAATAATACAATACACGAAGCCGGACTATCTGAAAAAATTAGCACCTATATCGGAAAAGCGCTGGAAATCATTCCTACCATAGACGGTGACTTTGACCTCGCTTACCTCGATGCAGACAAAGAAAGCTATGCCGACTATTTTGAGTTGCTTATGCCCAGGATGAAAACAGGTGGTTTGATTGTGACAGATAATGTACTCTGGAAAGGCAAGGTATTATCAAAGCATAAAGATAAGAAAACCGAAATCATAAGTGCATTCAATAAAAAAATTCAAAACGACGAGCGCGTGGAAAATCTGCTACTCCCGATAAGAGATGGATTAATGCTGATCAGAAAAAAATGAAGAAATAGACAATAATATGAAATTAATTTTATAATATTAAATATTTATATATCTTTGTATAATGTTAAAAATGTTTTACACATTTGTATTTACTGAAATTGTCAATAAAATATTGTAACGCCGTAAATACATCTGTTTTTTTGTAATGTCATGAAAAAAAATTAACTTTGCCACATAGAAAACCGACTGACAGGCTTTCCTGACAGATGCACAATTGTTCCCAATGCCAATAAACCAAAATACCGGCCAATCCTCAGTATTGCTGCAATGCCTATTCGGCTATTTGGTCTTATTCCAATTTCAAATTCCGAATCAGTCCGCTGCAGTCGCGTTAAAGCCGTCCCCAATTCTCAAGTATTCCCTTTCAAAACATATTGTCACATTATTCAGAAAGCTCTTTTAGGTTTTGCTTCTCGAAGTCATCATACGAACAATCGATAATGAAATTACTTATAAATAAATTAGATTCTTATTTTTATGAAAAGAATTACCACGAAATCAGTATTGTTTTTTAGCATTTTATTCATCGGTTTATTGAGCAGTTTTGGTACTGTCGCTCAGTGTGTAACGCTTCAATACCAGGGATCCGGACTGATCAATGCAGGAACAACATGCGCTGCACCACTGATAATACCGACACAGGACCTCAGTCTTTCTGTCAACCCACCCTGCACAATAGTCGCACCGCTCACATTTTCAGGGGCAAAAGACCTTAGCACCAATCAAACCTATCTCTCAGGAGCATCGGTGCCGGCTGGTGCAACAATACAAATGACTTATCTTGCCGCAATCAATGACGGGGTGCAAGTACAAATTGTACCACTTATTTTTGAAGTAAAAATTGTAGAGACAGCAGCGCCAACTTTATTTGGTATCCCTTCTGCTGTAACCATTAATTGCAATCCTTCTAACCCACCAACCAATATTATAGCTACTGACAATTGCGATAACAATCCGGTACTAAATATGATCGAATCAGGCAGCGCCAATGCTTGTATCAATGGGGGATTAATTACCAGGACATGGACCGCAACTGATAAAAGTGGAAACAAAACTACTGCAACACAAAATATAACTGTTCAAAAAGATGTTGTCGGTCCAGTCTTGACACAATTAGCGGTCGACAATGTTGTCACTTGCGAAAGTTGGGTAAATGAGTTGAATGCCTGGCTTCAAAATCGAGCCAATAGCGCCGCTACAGACAATTGTTCAGCAAATGTGACCTTTCTGATTAATAATATTGCCAGAACACAAGCACAAATTATAGGTATATTTCAGGATTCTATCAACAAAAATACTTGTAGAAACAATGTAAATATCGGTGGAACACCTTATAATAAAGTAAAAGCCTCCATTACAGTTGGATTCGTGTACAATGACCCCTGCGGCAATTTATCAGCAGTTACTTTAGCTACTTTCGCCGCGCGCGACCTTGTCGCTCCTACGATTACCAGAGCTGCATCAGACCTTACAATTCAATGTGATACTGCTAATATAAATTCATTGCTTTCAGCATGGATCAACAGATCCGGAGGAGCCGTCTTTAGTGATGGATGTAGTTCAAGTATTAATAATCGTTCTGTTCCGACATTAGCACAAGCTTTGGTGGCATTGGCCGGTTCACAAAATAATTCTTGCGGGAATACCGGAAAAGTAGAAGTCAGTTTCATCGGCGCTGATAATTGTGGAAACGAAGCAACAAGTGTCGCCACTTTTACGGTGATAGACACCAACAAACCCAAAATTAACAAAGTTGCCAAAAGCAAAGTTTACCAATGCAGAAGCGGACTAGCAGACTCACTTTCACTTTTCGTTAATTCGCACGCAGGTGCTGTTGCAAGCGATGGTTGTAGTGCAGTAAACTGGTCGTACACTTGGAAAGAAAAAAATGCACAAACTGGAAACTCCCCTTCGCTTCCTACTATCAAATCAGGATGCAGCTGGTATGCTGATTTCAATTTTACCGTCAGAGATGAATGCAATAACACAGAGACAGTAAGTGCGCGATTTACGGTTAAAGACAGCATAGCACCTGTGTTTACCAATCTCCCGACTGACCTTACTATCAAGTGCGACGGCAATATACCGGCAGCTCCAACTGTAACGGCAACTGATGCTTGTAGCAACGGAGCTGTAGTTAGCTACAAAGGAGAGACGAGCACCCTAAATAACGGATGTAACGGTAACTATTTTTTAGTTCGTACATGGGAAGCAGTCGACTCTTGTGGCAACAAATCCACACATCAGCAAAATATCAAAGTCGTTGATAGCAATGCTCCAACTATCAGCAACGTCCCCGCCAATATTACTGTCAATTGCAATACCATTCCTAATTTACCGCCGAATGATGTAATTACGGCAAGCGATCTCTGCGATGCCAATCCCTTGTTGAGCTTCTCAGAAACTTTCACCAAAGGAAACGACCCGAATTTATGTAATTTTTATAATTATACAATCACTCGCAGATGGACCACAAGCGACAAATGTGGCAATAGCGCATCCAGTCAACAAGTAATAACCGTTAGAGATGATTCGCCGCCTTCATTCACCGTTCCCAACGACGTCACCGTTGAATGTCAACAAGCAAACAACATTACGTTCACCGGATACCCGGATGAAGTGTACGATGAATGTAATACGCGACCTACCATCACCTATTCTGATGTTCAAAAAGGCATCATTGTCACTTGTAACAGTAAAGGTTTAATCGAAAGAACCTGGAAAGTAAGTGATGGCTGTAATGAGGTGCAAAAAAAACAATTTATCACTTCTCAAGATACAGAAGCACCAAAATTCAATCTGGACCCTGACGATATTACATTAAATTGTGGAGTACCGCTGCCTGACTACAATATCACCGCACTCGATAGCTGTGACCTTAGCGTTCAAAACAACCCGGGAGCAATAACTCAAGAAATTTTAATTGATTTCACCAATTGCAGTGGCAATTATTCCCTTGTACGGTCTTGGATTGTCTCCGACAATTGCTTGAACGAAAGCAGGGTTTCTCAAAAAGTAACTTATATCGATATTATTCCGCCACGGATCGTTACTTGCCCAAATGATTTCACGGTAAATAATACCCCAAATTCTTGTGATGCGCCGGTAATATTAGTTGCGCCGGTCGTTGAAGACAACTGTGAATCTTATCTTGCTAGTTTTTCGAAAATTGCAAGCAGTACAGTTAGCTCAAGTTCACCGGGTAGCGTGACACAGCCTGTTAATGATGTGGACCTTAATTTCAATTTCATGTTGACTCCGGCCCAATCACTTAGCAATGTGAGGCTAAAAATTGACCTCAAAAATATGGATGCAGAAGATCCTCTCGAATATTTCAATATTTTAGGTGAAGATGGTTCTAATTTGGGTAAGACGCTCAACACCCCGAATCAATGCGGTGCTAGTTCGACTTTAATTCTAAGTCTTACAGCAGCTCAAATATATTCTTGGGCAGCAGACGGTGTGGTTAAGATTAAACTAAAACCTAACCTGCCTGTGAATACAGCATTTGCCATCAATGACATCTGTGCAAATGCACAAGCTGAAGGTTTGCTCACTTTTTCCTTCACTACTTTCACCAACACTACATTTTCGTACAAAATAAATAACGGTGCATTAATCAATGCTCCTTTGTCAAATATCAGTAGAGTTTTGCCAACAGGAAGGCATAAAGTAAGCTATTATGTAAAAGATTGCAGCAACAACACGGACTCTTGTAGTTACAATATCACAATTTTGGATGCTCAAAAACCGACTATGTATCCGCCTGCCGACAAGACCTACTTTCTATTAACCGCAAGTGGTTGTGACACCTTGGCGATGATATTTCCACCGACAGGTTTTTCAGACAATTGTGGTAGTTTTGGATCGACTTACTATCAAAAACAATTAGCAAATGGCGATTCATTGTTGCGATTTAACTATGACCCTAATTATTTGACAAATTTTGCTAATGACGCCGTACTTACTTTTACTGATGTAACATTAAGTTCATTGAGCAACAATGCGGTTTTGCAAATTAAATTGAAAGCTAAAGCTAGTGCCAGCGATGCTTATTTTGACATTTATGGAGAAGGCAATACTTTTCTGGGGAGAACAACAGTCGCTAGCTGCAGCAATACCGGAACAACCAATTTGACCATCACCCCTGCACAATTAAATTTATGGGCAGCAGATGGAAAAATCGAAATAAATGCCATCCGGTTCAAAGGTATTCCAATAGGTGCTGCCGGCACAAATCCCGGAATCAATGCATGTGCATTACCCCTCGATAATGGAAAAGATAATGTTAGCTGGATGACCGCTTCCTTAACTTATAATACCGCAAATCCAGATTATTACATTACAGGAGCTACTCAGGTAGCACCCAAACCATTCTTTAAAGCTGGTGTTATTCAAAGAGAACGCTTCAAACGTGGAATGTCTGTCGTACATTTTACTTTGGCGGATGCAGCGGGCAATCGCGATACCGTCTCTTATAAAGTAAATGTCAATGATTTTGTGAATCCGGTAGCGCGCTGTAAAAATGCAATTGTTGCTGTAAATCCCTTCACATCTACCGCTACCGCATTTACTCCGGATCTTATCGATCGAGGAAGTACAGACAATTGCGGAATCGCCTCATTGTCTGTCTTCCCTTTTGCCTATGGTTGTGCTGATGCCGGACAAGTGAAAAGCGTTACCTTAACTGTAAGGGATTCTTCGGGAAGACAAAACTCTTGCGTTGCTTCTATTTTTGTAGACAATGTAAAAGTTCTACCTTCCTATAAACTTGGCATTTGCGGCAATGACACCTTGCAATTATTTTCAAATCCGCCGGTGACGCCAAGTGACGCCTTCTATTTATATAAATGGACAGGGCCAAATGGATTTGTATCGACGGAAAGAGATCCGAAAATCCCAAATGTTATCTCGGCTTATGCAGGAACTTATCAAGTAACAGTAACCAACCCATTTGCAAGTTGTGACGTAATGGGTTTAGTTACTATACCAATTAGCAATGTGCCCAATACGCCCATCTTAAGCGTTTCGAACACAAAGCCTTGTGCCAACAGTGAATTAATACTATCGACTCAAAACTATAACGGAAAAAATCCAAATTACAAATGGTACACGGGTGATCCATCATCGAGGGTATTGATTGATTCGACTAAAGTTGCGTCATTTTCGATTTTGAATCCTAAAGATACGGTCAAGTACTTTGTACAAGTGACAGTCGATGGCTGTATCTCTAATGAATCGGCACCAATCACTGTATTCCCCATCAAACCACTAACTGCGACAACTACCAATCCGGCATTGATTGAAATATGTGAGGGAGAAAATATTGCGCTGGGTACAGCGCAGACAGGTTTAGGATATAGTTTCCAATGGACCGGACCCAATGGTTTTACGGAGAACACGCCTTATCCATCCGTAATTACAAATGCGCGGACGCTAAATAGTGGTTTGTATACCCTTATTATTTCATCTAATGGCTGTGAATCTGCACCGGTTACTACTGTGGTAAATGTCAAACCGAAACCCGCTACTCCATTGATCTCTTCTAATGGTCGTGACTGTGAAGGTGCAACTATCAATCTCGTAACCAATATCACAGGAGCCAGTTCTTACCTATGGATTAAACCCGATTTTTCTGAGGAACCTTCTCAAAGGAACTTCCTGGTATTAAATGCGTTGGCAGCTGACAAAAAAGGTGAGTGGAGAGTGGCTGCAATTAAGGATGGTTGTCGTTCTGAAAATTCATTGCCAATTTCAATTTTGGTAAATCCAAAACCCGTTGTGACAGCTTCTTACATATCACCTGTGTGCGATGGCTCAAGTCTTACTTTAAATGGAACAGCCCCTATGGGTTCAAGTTATATTTGGACTAGCGGAACGAGTACAATTGGTGCTTCGCAAAATATTACTGTCGTTGCTCAATCGGGTAATTATACGCTTTCATCAATTGCACCAAATGGTTGTGACAACTCATTTACCATTTCCGTCACCACTGTTCCTGCTCCGCAAATTACAGTGGTTACTTCCAATGCGACCCCTTGTGTAACCGGATCAACCGATGCCAAACTCGTACCAACCGTATCCCCTTTCAATGTCGATCTTGGCTACACTTACCAATGGACCGGGCCGAATGTAAGTTCGAATGAAAAAATACTTACCATACCCAATGTCACAGCTGCAGCCAATGGAAACTATACCTTGGTAGTGAAAACCAATGCAGGTTGCCAGTCAAAACCATACACGTTCAACTTGGGTGTAAAAAACATACCCCAAACTCCTATCATTAGAGGAGCCGCCACACAAACGATTTGCGAAGGGAAAGACTTACTGCTCGAACTTGAAAATTCGTACACAGGCGCTAATGTCCGATTCAAATGGAAGACGCCCGCCGGTGATTCCACAACATCAAACCCTACATTCACTATCTCCGGAGTTAGATCATTCCATTCCGGCGATTATTCAGTTAAAGTTATTGTTGATGCTTGTGAATCGAATAGTTCAGGAACCAAAAAGGTGATTGTCAATCCTATTCCGGAAAAACCGGTAATAACTACTAATAGTCCAATTTGCGAAGGAAATTCCATAAAATTAAAAACACCTCAAATAAGTGGTGCATTTTACGAATGGACAGGGCCCGGTTTTAGTTCAAGTATAGCAGAACCAATTATTTCTAATTCCTCCAAAGACAAGGAAGGCACCTATCGTGTTCGGGTCTTACTAAATGGCTGTATTTCGCCATTCTCCGACGCAGCAGAAGTCATTGTGAATGCAACTCCAACACAGATTCCAAGTGTTAAAAACAATGGTCCTATTTGCATGGATGTCAACAATCCGGGTATATTGCTATCAGTAGATCCCGCGTCTGCAATACCGGGAGCTGTGTATTCCTGGTACAATACTAATAATATCAATATCAACGGAACTCCAACAGCACAATTGAATTTTGCATTAAGCCTGGCGGGTTACCCGAAAAAAGACACTACCTACGAATTTTTTGTAATTGGATCGGTCAACGGTTGTCCATCAAAAGCTTCCATACCGACAATAGTCACAACCAATGTAATTCCGAATTTGCAAGCATTTGCTGGTGCAGATATCTTTGTGTGTGATGCGACTTCAATTACTTTGAAAGCTGCTGCTCCAACTGTAGGAACAGGTGTTTGGCTGCAAACAGACGGCTCAACGGTTACCATCGCCAATCCTAATTCTCCGAATTCGGCAGTCAACGGACTCGTTGCGGGGCAGAACTACACTTTGCAGTGGAAGTTATCCAATGGCGCTTGTAAGGACTATGCTTTTGATGAAATAAAAATAAGCGTCAATGATACTAACCTAAAAGCAGATGCAGGTGATTCCATCAACATATGCAAAGCTACTACTGCTATTTTGAATGCTAAACAATTACCAACAGGTACAAGCGGTACCTGGACGCAATTAGTATCACAAGAACAACTGGGAGTAAAAATCAAAGAATCTTCGAATCCAAATTCACTAATCAGCGGTCTAACCCCCGGCAATCTATATATCTTTAAATGGACCATCTCCAATGCAGGATGTAAAGACTACAGCAGTGATGAAGTTTATGTGAATGTAGCCACTACTGTTGGCGTTGCACAAACAGAAGCGGACAAACTAATCTGTGGAAATAGTACACCAATCTCGGCAGTTCCAGTCGCCGGTGTAACAGGTTCATGGATTGCAACCGGTGGACAAGAAATAACATCGCCAAATTCTAATCAAACTACCGTTAAGAATCTTCAGAATGGAAGAAATCAATTGATTTGGGTATTAAAAAATCCGGTCTGTGGTATTTATTCGAGAGACACCTTGAATATTGATACGGAGCCTCTGGCAATCGCCAATGCAGATAATATCGATGTTAAATATGCCGGCTCAACAGACGTTCTAGTGCTGAAAAATGATGTCATTCCAGCGAGCGGTTATATTATCACATTGGCTTCCAGCCCTAAATATGGAAAGGCAAAAGTTAGCAGCGACGGTTCCCGAATCGAATACAGAGCGCCAAATGGTTATGCGGGTGCAGATGAATTCACCTACGAATTGTGCAATGCGAATTGTCCGGATGCATGTACTACTGCAAAAATACTTGTCAATATTCTCGGTGGCGATGATTGCACAATCCCAACTATTATCACACCTAACGATGACCAGGTAAATGACCTTTGGGAAATCCCTTGTATTGCCGGTGGACAATATCCAAATAATTCAGTTGCTGTTTTCAACCAATGGGGAAGTGAAGTATACCGCTCCAGCCCTTACAAAAATGATTGGCAGGGAACTTACAATGGCAAAAATTTGCCGGAGGGAACCTATTTCTTCGTCGTTGATTTTGGAAATGGACAAAAAAGAAATGGTTTTATCATGATCGAACGTTGATCAGAATTCTAATAAAATAGTTTGACATCTTAAATAAATTACAATGAGAAATATATTTAATATCATTTTACTTTTTTCACTCTGCAGCTCATTGTCTGCTCAGCAAGAACAACAATTCACGCAGTTTATGTACAATAAACTGGCCTATAATCCTGCTTATGCCGGAAGCAACAACGCTTCTTGTCTAACCGTTCTGAACCGCAGTCAGTGGATTGGATTTGATGGTGCACCTAATGCGCAGGTAATTTCATTTAATATGCCCATGATGAATGGAAGAGTCGGTGCAGGCGGAAGCCTTACCCGCCAATCCATCGGAGTCGACCGCAGAATTACGATGGATGCCGCTTATGCCTACCGTATTCCGGTAGCAAAAGGCAGCCTCGCACTCGGAATTCAAGGCTCGATTCGATACAGAGGTATTAATTTCAGTGATCCAAAAGTAATCTCCACTACTCCTTTGAGTCAGGACAATGCCATCCAAGTTGGCTATCAAACCAAATTTTTGCCTAATGTTGGTATCGGAGCATATTACAACTCAGAAGTATTTTACATTGGAGCTGCAGTTCCCAGATTGATTAAAAACAACCTGGGTTTTGGCGAAGGCATTACGCCTTTAAGTAAAGAAGCTTTGCATGCTTATTTTATGGGTGGACTTGTAATGACATTGACTGACAATCTAAAATTGCAGCCGCAAACTTTGATCAAAGTGGCCGCGAACTCGCCTACCATTGGCGAAGCTAATCTGAACTTAATTTATTTGGATAAATTTACGACTGGTATCACTTATAGAGGTGGCGGATCTTCAAAAATAGGAATTGGCGAGGCACTAAGTTTCCTGTTTGCTGTCCAGGCATCTGAGAAATTCTTGCTGGGTATGTCTTATGATTACACCATGTCGGAATTAAAGAACAACAACAGCGGTAGCTTTGAAATCGCATTGCGCTATTGTTTCAAAAAATCAGAAGGAAGCCAATACGTGAATCCAAGATTTTTCTGATGATTTTAGGAAAAAGATATATCTTGCAAATGTGATTACTTTTCTACTGAAATGTATTTCTTTGCAGAACGAAACGTTTAGAAGATCAAGTAGATTTTCTAAACGTTTTTTTTTAAAATCTGAATATTGTATATGAACGCTTTTATCATGCCCATTGGTGACGAGGTTTTGATCGGACAAGTGATCGACACCAATTCATCATGGATTGCCCAACACCTCAACCTTCAAGGCATCAGCATCCGTCACGCTATGTCTGTCGGTGATACGCACGACGAAATTATTAAAGGAATCGGATATGGCCTGTCGCAAGCCGACCTGCTATTCATAACAGGCGGACTAGGTCCCACCAAAGATGATATTACAAAAAAAGCAATCGCTGATTTTCTGGGTGTAGAAATGTTTTTCCATGAAGAGACCTGGATCAAAATTCAAAAAATATTCGAAAGACTGGGAAAACCGGCCGGAGATGCTCACTATGAGCAATGCTATATGCCGGAAGGAGTCAGAATTCTCGACAACAAAATGGGAACCGCACCAGGCATGTGGTTCGAATACCAGGGCAAAGTAATAATTTCAATGCCGGGAGTTCCTACGGAGATGAAATATATCATGGAATACCAGGCTTTGCCTTTGATAAAAGAAAGATTCAAAGGCCAACCAATTGCCCACCGTACTATTCTCACCGCCGGTGCCGGTGAAACCGAAATTGCCGCTTTATTGGAAGACTTTGAGAACAAATTACCTTCGCACATCAAACTCGCGTATCTGCCTGCTTTTTCACAAGTCAGACTGCGATTAACTGGCAAAGGTGATGATGAAAAACGTTTGAATCAGCAATTGGATGAATTTGCAAATGAAATGGAAACACTGGTTTCTCGATTTGCTTTTGGCAGAGATGATCAAAGTATTGAAAGTGTTATAGGCGACATCCTTCGCAAAAAAGGGAAAACCATTGCCACCGCCGAGAGTTGTACAGGCGGATTAATATCGCATAAAATAATAAGTATACCTGGTTCCTCAGATTATTTTACGGGAAGTATTATTGCGTATTCTTACGAAGCAAAAATGAACCTGATCAATGTTCGAAAATCTACTTTAGAACAATATGGTGCAGTTAGTGAAAATTGTGTTCGAGAAATGGTCAGTGGAGTGCTGAAGGCAACTGGTGCCGATTATGCAATTTCTATATCCGGTATCGCCGGACCCGGTGGAGGAACGGAGGACAAACCTGTTGGAACAATTTGGGTCGCTGTTGGAAATGCCAACGAAATTGTCGCCCGAAAAATAAGTATTAATCGAAATAGAGCCATAAATATTGAATATTCCGCTAACGTAGCACTAGCAATGATGTTAAATTTTTTGAAAAGAGCATAAATTCAAGTACCTTAGTCTTCAATAAATTTTAAATGATGGAATTTACACTTGTACATGAATTTGAAGCCAGTCCGGAAGCCATTTTTAATACCTGGATGGATAGCGAAAAACACTCCGCAATGATCGACGGTGAAAGTATCATTGGAAAAGAAGATTATAGTGCCTGGAACGGATATATCACCGGAAAAAACTTAGAAATCGTCCCTTGTAAGAAAATAAAGCAAAGTTGGAGGACTTCAGAATTTCCGGAAGAGCAGGAAGATTCGATCATCGAGATCGAACTGGAGCCAATTGGAAACAATAGAACAAAATTCACACTGCATCATTATAACTTAAATGACGATGATATACAATATAAACAAGGATGGATCGACTACTACTTTAGCCCAATGGAAACTTATTTTGGTAATGATCAATGATTAATAATCAATGATTAATTCTACTTTTAGACTTTAAATAATTGAGTTAATATATTGATATACAGATTA
>JBMOJB010000034.1:0-25437 GCA_049316985.1 Saprospiraceae bacterium
ATTTATATGTTTTTATTCTCTTTGTGTCAAAATTCAACCCTTAATTCGCATTAATTACTATTTGATTCCCTATTTTTGCATCCGGATTACAAAATAAACGCATACCAATGACTTACCAGGAAATTGTTCAGCAGATATCGACCAGAAAGTTTCAGCCCGTGTATTTATTACAGGGGGATGAGCCTTTTTACATTGATGAGTTGACAACTTTGTTTGAGGATAAAGTGTTGAGTGAGGGTGAAAAAGCATTCAACTTCACCATGTTTTATGGTGAAGAAACTGATTTTCGGAGTGTGGTGGATACCGCAAGGCGCTATCCGATGATGTGTGAGTACCAATTGGTGATCGTCCGTGAAGCGCAAGAGATGAAGACACTCGGAGAATTGAGCGCTTATGTCGAAAAGCCAACACCAAGTACTATTTTGGTAATCTGTCACAAGCACAAGAAAATCGATGCCCGAACAAATGCCGGAAAGATATTGAACCAAAAATCGGAGGTGTTCGAATCGAAAAAGCTATACGACAATCAGGTTCCTGACTGGATTATAAATTATTTGAAAGATCAAAAACTCAATATCAAGCCTGATTCGGCGGCCATGCTTTCCGAATACCTGGGCAACGATCTTTCAAGAATTGTAAATGAATTGCAGAAACTCTCTATGAATCTGCCGGTTGGTACATATATCAGTGCTGAGCATATAGAGAAATACATTGGAATCAGTAAAGAATACAATGTATTTGAACTGACAAAAGCCCTAAGCAGCAGAGATATTTCAAAATGCAATAAAATTGTATTGCACCTTAATGAAAATAGCAAGAGAAATCCTTTTATTGCTACCGTCGCCACGATCTACGGGTTTTTCAGCAAAGTCTACATGTTGCATTTCTTGAAAGGGCGATCCCCGACCGAACAAGTTAAGGCTTTAGGCGTAAAAAGCGAATGGGCAATGAAAGAACATCTGGCGGCAACCAGATTTTATTCTCCTGAGAAAGTAGAATACATCATTGGGCAGCTGAGCACCTATGATTTGCGGGCAAAAGGTGTCAATAATGTAAACACAGGTGAAGAAGAATTGTTAAGAGAGCTGATTGCAAAAATATTGATTTAATTACGAATTACGAATTACGAATTACGAATTACGAATTACGAATTACGAATTACGAATTTTTCAGTCGGTAGTTTTGTAATTTCCCTGCATTTTGCAGATTGCAATGGATGTTAAATAATGCAATAAAAGCATGTTCAAAATATTAGACAGATACATTATCAGAAAGTACCTTGGCACTTTTTTCTTTGTGATGCTTTTGTTCACCATGATTGCCTCGGCTATTGATTTTAGTGAGAAAGTGCAGGATTTTATTGAAGAGAGTTGTACGACGCGGGAGATTATTTTTGATTACTTCATCAATTTTATCCTTTACATCAATGGGATGCTGATGCCAATCTATGTCCTGATTGGAGTGATCTTTTTTACCTCCCGAATGGCTTATAATGCCGAAATGATTTCTATTCTGAATGCAGGGGTTCCATTCACGAGAATTATGCGTCCTTATCTTTTTTCTGCTGTTGTGGTCATGGTGCTTTTCTTATTAGGAACTCATTACTTTGTGCCAGCTGGAAATGTAAAAAGATTGAATTTTGAACGCAAATACATCAATAAACGATCAGAGAAGGGTAAAAAGGACAATGTTCATTTATTTATTGCTAAAAATCTAAAAGCATATATTCGGTATTATAGTCCGTCTGACAGCATGATCCGTGATTTGAGGATTGAAAAAATTGAAAATGGCGAAGTAAAAGGTATTCTGGAGGCTGCAACAGCCCAATGGCACGGCAGTACGGGTAAATGGACACTTTCCACCTATGAAATCAGGTCTTTTGAAGGTATTGAAGAAACATTGAAGTACAACTATACAAGTACACTTGATACTGCGCTGAATATTCACCCCAATGATTTCATTTTTTATGAAAATGAAAAGGAAAGAATGACGACCGGTATGCTGATGCAGAATATAAACAGAGAGCGATTAAGGGGAGCAATCAATCCCAAAAATTACGAAATTGAACTTCATCGCCGAACATCCGAACCATTTATGGTGATTATTCTGACGATTCTTGGATTGGCAATTGCCGGACGGAAAGTTCGTGGAGGAATGGGTTTACACCTGGCAATCGGAATCGGATTGGGCGCGGTTTATATTTTTATTTCCCGCTTCTCCGCTACCTTTGCCAATAGCAACGATCTGCCAGCAATCGTCGGTGTTTGGATTCCCAATTTTCTTTACGGATTAATCACCCTTTACGCGGTAAGCAAAGCACAGAAATGACAATTTGAAGATTTGAAGATTTGAAAATTTGATGATATAGTTTTAAAATGCTTCGCATTTTTTGATTTATGAGCAAGCTCTTTCTTCTTATTCTAGTATGCATTTCTTGATGATACATAAATGACTAGCGGACTAATTGACTAGTTGACCAAAACTTCAAACAGCGAAGCGACAAACCTTTAAACGCGCGTAGCGCACAACCATACATCGTGAAAAGAACAGAAATAAGTACCTTAGGGGAATTTGGCCTGATAGACCGCATTGCGAAGAATAATGTACAGCGTCAGGCTTCGACAATTAAAAGTATCGGCGATGATGCTGCAGTAATTGACAATAGTGATGCGATGACGGTGATCAGTACAGATCTGCTAATGGAAGGTATTCACTTCGATTTGGCATATACTCCACTACGGCACTTAGGATATAAAGCAGTGGTGGTTAATCTATCAGATATTTATGCAATGAATGCCATTCCAAAGCAAATAACGGTTTCGATTGGTATTTCCAATAGGATTTCATTAGAAGCAATTGATGAGTTGTACGAAGGAATCTATCAGGCATGTAAATTTTACAATGTCGATCTGGTAGGTGGTGATACAACTTCCTCTATGAGTGGACTTGCGATTAGTGTAACGGCAATAGGACAGGCACAGAAAGATAAAATTGTGTATCGGAATGGCGCAAAAGTAGGAGATCTGATTTGTGTGTCCGGTGATCTCGGTGCCGCTTACCTCGGATTGCAGATATTAATCCGCGAAAAACAGATCTGGCAGGAACATCCAGACATTCAGCCCGAGTTCGATAATTCAACTTATTTGATTGAGAAGATCTTAAAGCCTGAAGCAAGAAGAGATATGATTGAAGTATTTGCCAATGCAGGGTTGGTTCCTACCTCAATGATGGATATCTCAGATGGCTTGGCTTCTGAATTGTACCACATTTGTACCCAATCAGGAGTGGGTGCCTTTGTAGAGGAAATGGGAGTGCCTATGCATGCTGATGCCAAAATGATGGCCATTCAGTTCAATCTGGATCCAATTACCTGCGCTTTGAGTGGCGGTGAAGATTATGAGTTATTATTTACCGTTAGTCCATCTGATTTGGAAAAAGTTAAATACTTCCCGGATACTTATATAATTGGAGAAATTACTGATAAAGCTGACGGGATAAAATTGCATACTGAGGGAGGCAATATTCACCCGATTACCGCACAGGGCTGGGTTCATTTTTAAATTCTATCTCAGTAGCTCATCCAGCGCTTCTTGAAATGCAGGAAAGTCGGACAGATTCTTATGTGTACCGCCGGGTATAGTGATAAATCTGTCTTTATCCCGCAGGTGCGGAATAATAGAAGCAGCACAGGAATACGGAATAATCTTGTCAGCAGTTCCATGCATGGCAAGAATGGGATAGGAAATGGCAGACAAATAGCCGACTGTCTGAAAATGAAACTGTAACGGAAATGGCAAGCTATGCATAAAAATATGCCTTGCAATAACAAAATTAATACTATTGTAAGGTGTTTCCATAATGAGACATTTTGCTGTCACTTCCGTTGCAAGTTTTGCAGCTATTCCCGTACCAAGTGATCTGCCGTAAATAATGATGTCTTCCGGAGGATATTTATTTTGAAGAAAGTCGTAACAAAATCGGGCATCCTCATACATATGCTGCTCTTTTGGCTTTCCGGTACTTTTTCCATATCCTCGATAGTCCATTGCAAAAAAATCGTAACCTCTTGCGGTCATATCAGTATGGTAATTCGCCCATCGCTCTAAGTTATCAGCATTGCCATGGAAATAAAGCACCACACCTTTTGATGGTTGCAGTGGACTTTTGACCAGCAATGCGTTAATGGTATCACCGCCACTCACCCGAAGAAAAAACTCTTCGTATGGACTATCCAGCTTGAAAAGATGATTGTTCGCCAGTTTTTTTGGGTGGAATACCAAAAAATTTTGAGCCATCATCGCCAATGGCAGATTCAGCAGCCACAATCCCATGAGGACAAACAGCGTATATTTTAAAATTGTAAACATTTTGATTATTTGGCTAGACTCGTTTCAATATTAGGGTCCAGCTCCATTGCTTTTTGACGACATTTAGCACTTTCTGCCGAGTTGTTGACAGCATTATAGGCAGTACCAAGATCCCACCAGGAATGAGCATTACGCGGTTCAATTTCAACAGATTTTTGAAACCATAATACGGCCTTATCCTTGTTGCCACTAAAAGCACTCGCGACGCCCAACAATCGAACAGTTTCAAAATCTTTTGGATTATATTTAAAGGCTTCTTCAAGAAAAACAGTTGCCTTTTGCAAATCTTGTCTTTCACCGGCTGCTTTTCCGGCTTCTCTCAGAGTGAGCGAGATATTGGTTTTTGCCTCACTATAGCTCGGATCTATTTTGAGACATGCTTGATAAGCTTTGATGGAATTGTCATAGTCCTTCATATAATTATAAGCATTGCCCATCAATAGATAGGCATTTCTGTATTTTGGATGGATCCGAACCGCTTCCTTTAAGTGGGGAATGGCATTTTGCAAATACTCCATTTTCTTCTTTTCATCTTTTTCAGTTGCTCCTTTGGTTGTATATTCTCCACCTACAGAGTTCTGCAATTTAGCACTTTTGGCCGATGTCTTGATGTCAGTGGTGAAAAGTGTGAAATTATCCTTCCAGACTGTATTTCTATCGATGGTCTTAAAGCCTAGCAATAGAGAAGCTACCGCAATGATACCAAGATAGCTGCTCAATTTTGGCAATTTGTTATATATGAAATAGCACACTGCGAGGCAAAATCCAACAGAAGGCATGAACATGAAGCGCTCTGACATATTTGTACCAATAGGAAAGACAATATTAGAAACGATAGACAGCGACAACAAAAAGAACCAAATTCCGAACGCTGGTACTGATTTGCTTTTCAAACCTTTATAAGCAAAGTATATCATTGCTGCATACAAGGCCAATGACAATAAGACGCTAATATCACTGAAGGACATCGTTTGTACATGGTAAGGATAATAGTCGTGTGTAAGCGTAATTGGAGCAAACATAAGTTGCACATATTTTCCAAGTGTGAAAATAATGGTAGCCAGTTTTTCTGCACCGGAATATGGAAGATATTCTCCGTTTACAATTTTAATAAATGGATTATTCATTAATTCCCAAGGCGTGCCACCTGAATCCATACCAATCACTGATGTTCTGATAATTAGAAAAAGCAGCGTACTGACAGCCAGAGGCAAAGTATTTTTAATAATCTGACTTATACTTGCCTTGGTAAAAAACCAGAAAGCAAGTGGAGCAATGCCTAAAAAAGTAATTGCATTTTCTTTAGACATCAATCCAATAAAGAACAAAACTGAAGCGGGTATCCACCATATTAATTTTCCGGTATCGAAGGCTCTCAAGACAAAATACAATGCTCCCAAGCTTCCAACCAATGCAATAATCTCATCGCGTCCCTTGATATTTGCCACTGCTTCGGTGTGAATTGGATGCGCCATAAACAATAATGAGGCACCCAATGAAACCATTATGGAAAGAGATTCTCCTTTGTCGCGAAGTAGCCTTCTCAATACCAGATAAACAAGCAAGCCTGAAAAAATATACCAGATGATGTTGAACAAATGACCGATAAAAGGAGGATAAACCAATACGGTATTTCCGCGTTCATCTTTGATGGGATTGCCCACTGCATCTTTTTTAAGCGTCCCAAATATCTGATTTTCAATGGCAAACATGATAGGTGTAAATGGACGATAACGACCTCCGGCAACAAGTTTTTCTTTTCCTTGCTCCTTAAAAAAACCATAAAAAGTGTCGTACTTTAACAATCCGGGTATACCGTTTATGCCCTGGCTGGTGTACATGTTGTCGTAAACAACAATGGCATCGTCTTGGGTAAAATCATGAAACAATGTATTCGCGTATAGTGCAAAACCGAAAATGGACAGGATAATGTAATGAAGATAGGTATTCTTCAGCCAATCAGGAAGCGGATATTCAGTCACTGAGGGTAAATTGCGTTTTATTGTTTGTTCAGAACTAATCTGTTTTTGTGATTTAGCCATTTTCTTTTTTAAAAAATTACGTCGTTTTCAACAATATATAAAAATTAAATATGAGGTAAAAATAGGATTTTTTTTGTGATTCAAACTAATCAGCGTATTTTCGTTTTTACAAAAAATATTTGATCATGCTAAGGACATTGACATATATCCTGCTTTTATTCCTGTTTTGGGCAATGTTTGCGCGTTGGTATTACGTACATTTTATCACACATAATGCATGTGATCAATTGGAAAACAGCCAAGAATTGACTTCACAATTGGGCAAACCAGTTATTTGCGCCTTTTATATTTAACGCTACTTCACTTATGGAAATACTAAATTCTTTTCTTTGCAATTGGGGCAGTGCTGACAGCAACATGCTATTATTCTTCTTATTTATCTCATTTTTACTTGGGATATTCGGTGCTTATCTTATCTGGGGAATTAAAATCCAAGAAAAGCAAGCGCAGCTACTTGAACAAACTTCCATCATCAATGGGCTAAATGATACGATTGTACAATTGGAAGAAAGCAACAACAAAAGTAACAAAAGTCTGGAAGCATTAATTCAGAAAAACAATGCACTAAGTCGAGATATTTCAGCTTTGAATGATGCGTTGACCAAAAGTCAGGAGTCGATTACATTAAATAAAGCTATCGAAGCACATCGAAGTCTTGCTGCCGAAGCCTTGCCTGTTTTTGAACAAACACAAGCAACGTCCAATCAAGGGGATGACCTAAAGAAAATAGAAGGTATCGGATCTCAAATAGAAGTGTTACTTCAAAATGCCGGAATTCTCAGTTTTAAACAACTTTCGGAAACCGGTGATGACAGACTTCGCGAAATATTGGGGTCTGCTGGCAATACCTTCCTGGTCCATGACCCAACCACCTGGCCTTTACAGGCCGCTTTGGCTTACGAAGGTAAATGGGACGAACTTGCCCAATGGCAGACACAGCTTAAATGGGGTAAAGGATAGATCGGAGCCCATTAATTCTTCATTTTTCAATTGTCTTAAATGCTGTCGTTACAATCCAAATTGCCACGAGTAGGCACTAATATCTTTACGGTCATGTCGGGTCTGGCAAACGAACACCAGGCTGTGAATCTTTCGCAGGGATTTCCAAATTACGAATGTTCACCGCAATTGCAGCGGATGGTTTATGATTACATGCAAAAAGGATACAATCAATATGCCCCAATGGCAGGGGTGCCGCTTTTGCGCGAGCGAATAGCGGAGAAGATTGATTTTATGTACGGCGCTACAGTACACCCCGATGAGATAACGATTACTGCGGGTGGCACTCAGGCCCTTTTTACTGCGGTTACTGCATTGGTTCATCCCGGAGATGAAGTTATCATTATTGAGCCGGCGTATGACTCTTATCGTCCGGCCATCGAGCTTTGCGGGGGAACACCGGTGGTTTACGAACTTCACGCTCCTGATTATCAAATTGATTGGTCTGAATTTGCAAAATTAATCAGTCCCAAAACGCGTATGATTATGATCAATACACCTCATAATCCTACTGCGACAGTTTGGTCAGCTGATGATGTTAAAGCGTTGAGTAAGCTCGTAAAGGACACCCAAATCATCCTCTTAAGTGATGAAGTTTATGAACATCTCATATTTGACGGACTGCACCATGAAAGCTTGTTGAGGTTTCCGGATCTTTGGGAGCGCAGTATGATGGTGTATTCCTTTGGAAAAACCTATCATGCAACCGGATGGAAAATGGGATATGTTGTTGCAGCGCCTGCCTTAACGAGTGAATTTCGAAAGGTTCACCAATTCAATGTTTTTTCTGTTAATACGCCTATACAATATGCGCTGGCTGAATTTCTAAGCAATCGCGAAGAATACCTCCGCTTGCCCAATTTTTTTGAGCAAAAGCGTGATTATTTTCTCGATTTGACGAAAAATTCGCCATTTAAACCCTTAGCTTGTAAGGGGACATATTTTCAGTTGTTCGATTATTCTTCCCTTAGCAGTGAGACTGATTACGATTTTGCAAAAAGATTAACCACGGAATTTGGAATTGCAACAATACCAGTCTCTGCGTTTTATTCTTCCAAAAGAGATGATAAAGTAATCAGATTGTGTTTTGCAAAGACGGATGAGACGTTAGAGAAGGCCGGGATTTGCCTTGCGGCAGTTCGATGAGGAATTGTTTGTACGAGATAGATCATAACGTAGACCCAATTGGTTATAAGCCTGATCGGAGTCAATTTTGTAAGGAGTTTTCTTCTCTGCCAAATTCTAGTCTAAAAGGAATGTCTCGAAAATTCATAGATAGGATAAGAATCGTATCACTTAACTCCTCGATTGTATAAGAAATGCTGGGATCTCCTTTCTGGATGATCTTATCGTCATCGAAAGTATAAGTTCCTTCGCCGATCTGCGGAACATTCGTGATGATTTTACCGTTTGCAAATGTGAAAATTGTACCGTCAAGTCTCTGTGTTGAGGTGCCATCTACTTCTGCCCGATGAATATACCAATTGCCTGCAATGGTTTTATGGCGAGGGTCTACGCTTTCTTTGCAAGCGAAAAAGTTGACTAGAAAAAAAAGTGTAAACAGTCTAATTTGTAAGGAGTACATTGCAGTGTGCTTGTTGAAATGATATTCAGCTGTAAAATTATCATTTTGCACAAAATTCAAACCAACTATGAAAGGAAATATCAAAATTAGTTTCATTTTTAACGCTTCCTGCGATTTCTCATCCACTAAAAGTGTTATAATTCCGAATTAATGATTTTTTATCCTAAGTTTTTTTTGTTTCTCTGTAGTTTCTGTCTTCCCGTGCTATTGATCTCACAGAAGGAGTATATGTGGAATCAAAAATTTAGCCGGCAGGATAGTTTGCGAGGCACACTCAGCGCAGCCCGTTCTTGCTACGATGTAAAATTTTACGACCTGAACGTGAAGGTCGATGTATCTCGGAAATTCATTGCAGGAACAAACGCGATAAAGTTTGTTGCGCTTCGAGATTTCTCCTTAATGCAGATTGACCTTTTTAGCAATATGACACTTAAAAGCATATCGTATGAGAATCGGAAAGTCGGTTTTCGCAGAGATGGAAATGCCATATTCATAACCTTGCCTAAGCAAAAGAAAGGTGCAACAGGAAATATTTTAATTGAGTATGAAGGCACTCCAACAGAAGCACTTAATCCGCCATGGAAAGGTGGGTTTGTATGGAAAAAGGACAAAAATGGAAAACCCTGGGTGGGTGTTGCCTGTGAAGGTCTTGGGGCGAGTTGTTGGTGGCCCAATAAAGACCATTTGAGTGATGAGCCTGACAGCATGAGAATTCGTGTTGCCGTACCGGACGGTCTTTTTTGTGTTTCAAATGGCAATTTAAGGAGCCGGAAGAGTCGCGACGACGGATACGCGGATTTTGAATGGTTCGTATCTTATCCGATTAATAATTACAATGTTACACTTAACATTGCAGATTATATCAGAATAGCAGATACCTACACCGCATCAGATAGTAGCAAACTGGAACTGGAATTTTATTGCCTACCGTATAACTTCAACAAAGCAAACCTGCAATTCAAACAGGTCAAACCGATGCTCAAAGCATATGAGCATTATTTTGGCAAATACCCTTTCTGGAATGATGGTTATTGTCTGGTTGAAACCAGCTACCTCGGAATGGAACACCAAGGAGCTATTGCTTACGGTAATCAATATAAGAAAGGTTATCTTGGCGGAAGAATACCGGAAGGAATGGATTGGGATTACATCATTATTCACGAATCGGGTCACGAATATTTTGGAAATAGCCTAAGTTGTACAGACCATGCCGAAATGTGGCTGCACGAGTCTTTTACGACTTATATGGAGGCTCTTTATGTTGAATACACGATGGGTTTTTCTGAAGCTATCAGATATTTGGAGAGCCAAAGAAATGATATATTTAATGAAGATCCAATTGTCGGCCCTTTGAAAGTCAATTTTGACAATTGGCGAGGAAGCGATTCCTATTACAAAGGTTCATGGATGCTCCATACTTTGAGATCGTCAATAAACAATGATCCACTGTTCTTTAAATTACTCAGGCAATTTTACGAATCACACGAACACGGATTCGCGACAACTGAAGATTTCATTGCGTTGACCAATAAGTTGACACAAAAAGATTTTTCATCATTTTTCAAGCAATATCTTTACCGGCCGGAAATTCCCGTACTAAAGTATTATGTGAAACAGCATAAAAAAGGCGTGATGCTATTTTATCGCTGGGAAAAAGTAGTAGAGAACTTTAAAATGCCGATTAGAGTGGGAGATGCAGGGAATTATATTTCAATTGTCCCGTCCAATAAGTGGCAAAAAGTGTACCTGAGAAACTGTTCAAAAAATGAAATGGTAGTGCCTACGCAACTATTTCTAATTGAAAAGGAAAAAGTTCTTGCGGAACCAAAATTTTAATTTTCGTGTTTACCTAAAATAATTGTTCTCTCTGTTTCAATATTGACAAAAAGATTGTACTTTTGCACTGATATTGTGGTGTAGAGCAATATCTTTCAACATAGAGAACGTTTTTAGCAAGGCTGCTAGAAACGTTCTCTCTTTTATTTTCTCAAAAAATGCACTTTACTATAGCGGTAAAATTGTGTTTTGATTTTTTTAAATTATATATTATGTCAAACTATACATATTTGACCAAAGATGGTCACGAAAGACTAAAAGGCGAATTGGAGCATTTAAAAACAACCGGCAGACAAGAAGCTGCAAAGGCAATTGCCGAAGCTCGCGACAAAGGCGATCTTTCTGAAAATGCAGAATATGATGCAGCAAAGGATCACCAAGGTCACCTTGAAGCTCGAATTAACGAGCTCGAAAAGATCATGATCTATGCGAGAGTCTTGGATGAATCGCAAATCGACACTTCTCGTGTTGCTATCTTTACGACCGTTCATATGAAGAATCGGAAGATGAATAAAGAAGTAGCTTACAAATTAGTTTCAGAAAGCGAGGCCAATACCAAAGAAGGTAAGATATCAGTAACATCTCCTATTGGAAAAGGACTTTTAGGAAAAGCAAAAGGAGAAATCGCGCAGGTTACCACTCCTGCGGGTTTGCTTGAATTTGAAATCTTAGACATTACTGCTTAATAATGGCCAGCATATTTACGAAAATTATAAATGGGGAGATTCCGTGCCATAAAATTGCCGAAAATGACAAATTTTTGGCGTTTTTGGATGCATTTCCACTAATGAACGGTCACGTATTGGTCGTTCCAAAATTGGAAGTAGATCATTTATTTGATCTGCCGGATGAGCTGCTGACTGAAATTCTGGTTTTTGCACGACCAATCGCAAAGGCGATCGAGGCAGCTGTCCCTTGTGTTCGGGTAGGAATATCCGTCATTGGTTTGGAGGTGCCGCATGCCCATGTTCATTTATTGCCAATCAACAATATGGGCGATATGGATTTCAGAAAAGAAAGACCCAATTTCTCTAAAGAACAATTTGAAGCATGCGCCGAGGCAATAAAAAGTAAACTGTAAGGCTATTTTACAGGAAGATATTTTCTCTGGGCTTCTGCATTTCCTTTTTTCTCTTTCTTTTCCTTCTTAATTTGCATATCCTCTGGTTTTCTTACGTCGGAAGTCTGCTCGACAGCGAATTTGATGCTTTTGACATCTGGAAGAGAATCGGTTCGCATATATTGGCGAAGCGTAAGCGTATAATTTCCGGGTTGACTGAAAAAAACACCTTTTTGCAGGTCTACTCTTTGTGTCCAGTTTTCGCCGGATTTTTTACCTTCCCATTTCCCTGATTGTTCTGCCAGATTGACATTTAACAATTGGTAAGGTCGCTGTCCTTCCGGAAAAAGGGTTTGCGTCATAGTGTAGATATTCTGATAAGGATAAGTATCTCCATGTTCTATTTCTAGGTAAAGGTTGTAAATCTTTAGTGTGTCCAGAATAGTAAAATCAAAGTTAACTGAGTCTTGATAAGTCCATTTTGCATTTGGAAACTCATATTTCTTTTCAAAAATAAAATTTTCAGAACAAGCGCTAAGCAAGATGGCTGAAAATGATACGCCTAAGATTGCGCGATATAAATTGATTTTGAAGGAAATTCCTTTGATCATTTAAATTCTTGGTTTTCAAACGTTGAAAAAATAGCCTTGCCTCAAAAGATTACTCATTTGATCGTACACTTTAATATCGATTTGCCTTCAATGAGTCCTTCCAGTTGATCACCGATCGCAATTGGGCCTACACCGGCAGGAGTCCCTGTAAATATAAGATCACCTTGTTTAAGCGTAAAGAAATTTGACGCGTAAGCAATAAGTGTATTGAAATCAAATATCATATCTCTGCTATGTCCATCCTGAGCGAGTTGGTTATTTTGCATCAATTGAAAATCTATATTACGATCTTTGAAAGATTCAAATGACAGCCATTCTCCTATTACAGCCGACGAATCAAAAGCTTTGGCGATTTCCCAAGGATGTCCTTTTGATTTCAATTGATCCTGAAGATCTCGGGCCGTAAAATCAAGACCCAGCGTAATGCGATCAAAATAGTTACCTGCAAAGGCAGGTGAAACACATTTCGCAGTTTTTGAGATTCTAAGGACAATTTCGAGTTCGTAATGAATATTCTTCGAAAATTCAGGATAGTAAAAAGGTTTTCCATCCTGTAGAACAGCAGTTTCAGGCTTAAGAAAAAGCATCGGAGATTCCGGAACTGCGTTATTGAGTTCTTTAGCATGTTCGGAATAGTTGCGACCTACGCAGACAATTTTCATAAGAAATGAGTAAAATGAAAAACAACAGAGGCTGCTTTTGTTCATGAAGGCAGCCTCTGTATGATATACTTGGCAATATCAGCCTGTAATCTAAAAGATAAGCATATTAAAGGAGCTGGAAGTTGTCAGACAGACATGATTTCTTTTTCCTTACTAACAAGAAGCGCATCTACTTTTTCGCTGTACTTATTAGTCATATCTTGGATAATGGCTTCTTTCGCTTTACCGGAATCTTCTGGATAACCATTTTTTACAGCTTTCTTAATTTCCTCCATCGCTTCTCTTCTGTGATTGCGAATCCCGACTTTGGTTTCTTCTCCGATATGTTTTGCTTTTTTCACCATTTCTCTGCGACGTTCTTCATTAAGAGGAGGGAAAGAAAGTCGCACGATTTCGCCATCATTTTGAGGAGTAACACCTAAATTGGCCTCAAATATTGCGTTTTCAATGTGTCGAAGCATTGATTTCTCCCAAGGTTGAATGGTGAGTGTTCGGGCATCTGCTGAAGCAATATTAGCTACCTGACTTAGTGGTGTTGGAGTGCCGTAGTATTCAACCAACATATCGGAAATCATTGAAGGGGATGCTTTACCCGTGCGTACTTTGGACAATTCTTTACCTAAATGCTCAATGGAATGCTCCATTGCATCCCGGGTCATGTCCATTACTAAATTAATCTCTTCCATAAAAACAAATAACCGTAATTAAAATTGTAATACTATAATTCAACATGCAATTTGCTAAAAATTATACAATACTTCCTGTCCCTTGATGGCGATTTCCTTTTTTTCTTCCATTCGCTGAATAATTAACTCCAGATTTCCCTGGATACTTAGTTCCTGATTGTGAAGAAGAATATAATTTTTTAAGGTAGATATCTCAGCCGGCCGATTTCCTGAGCGCACCAATCTGCTAATGGTTTCCAGTGCAGTCTTTTCAATCAGGTCATCTCCAAATTCTTTATCCACCGGAAAAGGTTGGGGATGAAAATCAGTATGTATTGCACTTGGTATTTGCTCGGTACGAGTTCCGGCAAGACTTGCCTCATCGCTCACTTTACTATCCTTTCTTTTTACCCTTACGCAGCTTCTACCTTCTGAATTGATAAAGTTGATCAGATGGTCATATACAACATCATTGGACAGTATTGCAAATTCTATGTCATAATTAACTTTTTCATGTAGCTTCCCCATTAGAAAAGTAATGTGGTAATTAGCTCCTGCATGGTTGAGATGATCAACGGTGACCCACTTGACGGCACTACCCATTCTTTGCATCTGTTGTACCAAAGAAAATGGGATATAAGTTTCGTTCGAATCAATAAAAACGAAAACTTTATCGCAAACTTTCTCGAGTTTTCTAAATTTAATCTTTTTAAGACTGTCGTAGTCTACGAAGATATACCTGCGACTTTGCTGCTGGTTCATACAATACTTTCAAACGTCAACCCGAAGGTCTAACTATACAATGTCAGGGAAAACTTGTTACTGTGGTTTGGGGCTGCAAGTTAAGACATTTTTTAATTTCTTGCACAAAAAAAATGGATAATATATTTTGCAATATCATCCATTTCATTTTATAAATTATTGTAATACAAATTATTGTGCTATATTTTTATTAGTCTCTTGTAGCACCCATGTATCTAAAAATGAGATACACCAGCATTAGGACTGAAGACATGGCAGCAGATACGTAGGTCATAGCGGCCCACCATAACGCATCTTTTACCCCTTCGTTCTCTTCACCCATGGCCATATTGCTATTTCTTAGCCAGGCCTTTGCACGATTACTGGCATCGAATTCAACAGGAAGTGTAATCAGCGTAAAAACAGTAGTTGCTGCAAAAAGTATGATTGTGATCAGCATAATTTGAGGCATACTGTTAATTGTCATGAAAGCAATCGCCATCGCAAATTGCAAGCCCATGGAAGCAAAGTTGACCACAGGTACAATGGCAGAACGTAAAGTAAGCATGCTATATGCGGTTGCGTGCTGAACCGCGTGACCGCATTCATGCGCAGCCACTGCGGCTGCTGCAATACTGCGACCTTCAAACACATCCGGACTGAGATTTACAGTTTTGTTTACGGGATTGTAGTGGTCTGAAAGAAAACCATCAACGCTAATTACTTGTACATCAGTGATGTTGTAATGCTTAAGCATAGCTTCAGCTACTTCCCTGCCGCTTTTCCCATTCATCAGTCTGATCTTGCTGTAATATTCAAATTTGCTTTTCAAACGATTGCTTAGAAACATTCCAACAAGGGAGGTTGCAACAGTAATAATAATAGAAATTGGATCTAAACCGAACATAGATTTTAATATTAATTGAGATTTAAAAAATATAAAATGTAAACATTTGAGCTAAATAAAAGTTCCTTAATTCGATAAAATCAGCCTTTTCTCCTGCTAATTGAGGGTTTTTAGCAGTTCTCTGATTAGAATTGTCAACTTTTTACTTGAAATTTCTGCGATGTTAATGACATCTTCCAATGATGTCTCTTTAATAGCGGTAATGGGATAGCATTTGTTGGAAACGATAGAAATTGCCGTTACATCAATACTACTGTGCTTTGCTACCAATACTTCCGGAACAGTAGACATACCCACCAGGTCGCCTCCAATGATATGAACAAAATTGTACTCTGCCGGTGTCTCCAGGTTTGGCCCCTGTAAAGCCACATAAACTCCCTCATGCGCATTTATTTTGTGTATTGCAGCCAGTTGAAGTCCTTTTCTATTCATTTCCAGGTTATATGTTTTCTTCATATCAGGAAATCGTGGCCCTAGGCGCTCGTCATTTTCTCCCCTCAGTGGATTTTCCGGCAGAAGGTTAATGTGGTCTTTCAGGAAAACGATGTCGCCAGGTTCATAAAGCGGATTTGTACTTCCTGATACATTAGTTATAAATAGCTGTTGAATTCCTAATGCGTGCATGACTCTGACAGGAAAAGTAACTTGTTGCATCGTGTAGCCTTCGTAGTAATGAAAACGACCGGCCATACATACGATTTGAACACCTTCAATAGCGCCAAAAATGAGTTTTCCCCTGTGGCTTTTGACCGTGGAAACCGGGAAATGAGGTATGTCTTCGTATGAAATTTCAGTGATCACATCGATCTCGTCGCTGAAAGCTCCCAAGCCGGTGCCAAGAATTACACCGACAAGAGGTTGTACATTTGTCATTGATTGGATAAACGTTGTCGCGTTTTGAATGGAAGCTAATAAGTTGCTCATGAAAGTTTATTTCTGAATTTTTTATTATGAATTTGGAAATTAAGTATTATTGTAGGTTTAAAAGTTTGTACGACATAATGTCACATCTGAATGTAAATTAATTTTTCAGTAAACTGTTAATGAAGGATATGTAAAGCATAGCATAAATTTATCATGTCACAAAAAAGCAAAAAATAGTACTAATTCTCACTGCTGTCCCGTACTTTTGTGTCATGCCCCCCATTTTTCAGATCATTACAAATAATAGGATTGGACCTACATTTTCCATAAGTAACTAAATATTAAGAAGAAACCAAAACCGATAAGTATCAAACTAATCAGTATTTTGATGTACCAAAGTATTTTTCCCGTCATTTTTTCTTTGATTTGCTTGGCCAGATAGGCCTTTAGAATATCGGAAGAAACCAAGCCAAACCACATACCGCTAAAAAATAAAAGCGCCTTTTGAGGTCCGGGTTGATGAGCAGAAAGTTGACTGGAAACACCCAGCCAAAAAAAGATAGTGCCGGGATTGAAAAGATTAAAGAAAAAACCCCGTAAGAATATCCCAAACTTTGAGACATGATCTATGATTTTACTTTCATGTTGAAGATATGTTGGCTTGGCGAGGAGCGTCCCTAAACCGGAAACTATTAGTATCCCACCGCCAATCATTGCCAGGATGATGTTAAAACCCTGAATTTTCGTCAAGGCGACCAAGTAGGCAACACCAAAATAGGTTAATAGGACAAACAATACATCTGATATCCAGATTCCTGTTGCATACGCCACGGCTGCCTTGAATCCACGTTCAATCCCTACTTGCAACAATCCAAAAAAAAGAGGTCCCGGCAAATAACTCAACAATAAGCCTAATAAAATCCCTTGAATCAGGTAATCCATCTTAAATTTTCCTCAATTTTTTAATTTAATTTTTGAACTGCTGCAGGTAATCCTCCCACGCGTATATCTGTACCCCCTTTAAAACACGTGGAAATTTGCTTTGTCCCATTGATTTACCTTCCTTTTCCAGGTATTTGTAAAATACTTTGGGTTCAACTATTATTGCATTTGGGGCTTGTAACATCGCATCTCGCTCAGCAGCGTAATCATCATTGATGCTTTTTAAGAAATCGTCGATATTTTTGTTGAATTTCTGTAAGTCAATAACATCCGTCGAACCTATATACCACAAGTGCGAAAAATGGCTATCAGCTTTTTTTGAAAGAACAGTGAATTCGGGAATTGAAATATTCATTTGTTCTTGTGCATATTGTATTGCACAAGTCATGTTATCAACCGAAAGGTGCTCCCCGCATATACTGATAAAGTGCTTTGTTCTGCCACTGATAATGATCTGTGCTTCCACTACGTTGATAAATCTGATAGTATCGCCTAAAAGGTAACGCCACGAACCCGCGTTGGTGGTTAGCAATAGTGCATAATCGACATTCTCTTTTACTTCATTGATGGTTAATACTTCGGCATTTGCTTGAGGAAGGCCATTATCATCAAAATTATTTTCATCGAAAGGGATAAATTCATAGAAGATGCCATTGTTCAAAACCATACTCATTCCTCTTGCATCCGGATGTGTTTGGAAAGCAATAAATCCTTCAGAAGCAAGGTATGTATCTGCATACAAAACAGGTTTGTCAAAAAGTTTGTTCAGAGAAGATTTATACGGATCCAAGGCGATTCCCCCACTCACAAAAATTTGAAAATTGGGCCATATTTGATGAATATTATCAAGTTTGTGGTATTCGATTACTTTTTCAAGCACCAATTGCACCCAGCTGGGAAGACCCATTGCCGCTACAATATCCCATTTGGGAGCTTTTCTTGCAATCTCTTCCAAGCGAGCATTCCAGTCTTTAATTTTAGCAATTTTTTTTCCGGGACGATATCTTCTGAACCAGAAAGGTGCCAAACTTGCATTGATACCGCTAAGATCTCCTGAAAAATACTTGCCATGATCATTGAGTGTAGTGGTACCGCCAATCATCAGAAAATCTTTGGTGAAAATATCTGAGCTAATTCCCTGTTGCTTTGCCATTTTGAAAAACATCTTGTATCCTGCTTTTCGCATCGATCGCAACATCTCTTCGGATTCCGGAATAAATTTACTCGGTGCACCTGATGTGCCAGAACTCAATCCATAGTATTGAATCTTAGAAGACCAGGTGATGAAGTCATGTCCTTTTAGCTGTAGCTGCCACCATTCATCATGCATCTTATTGTAATCATGCACCGGAACTGCTTTTTGAAATGCTTCTATTAAGTTGGCATGCTTGAGGAGGTCTCTAAAATGATAGTGTCTTCCAAATGAAGTAAACTGTGCTTCCAGCAATAGTCTTCGCAAGGTTTTCTCCTGAATTTGCACAGGAGTAAGGAACGTTGGTTTTATAGCGTCCCCGATACTTAGGGTTCTTTTTAATATATTTCCAAAAATTGACATGCGATTTAGTTATATTTTGGACTCTATTTGTTAACTCAATGGTAAAAGTACGGATTTGTTTAAGTTTCGAAAAATTAAATATTACTGAATCAAATCCAGTTTTTTCTTTTGAAATAAAATAAGGACATCAAAGCTACAATTAACATTAAGAAAAGCACCTCATAATATCCATAGTGCCATTTTAACTCCGGCATATTTTCAAAGTTCATTCCATATACGCCAACAATAAATGTCAGCGGTATAAAGACGCTGGTGATTACTGTCAGTACTTGGATCACGCTATTTGATTTGAATCCAATTTCAGCCATGTACAAGTTCTGCAATTCGGTCAGCATTTCTCTGTAATTTTCACTTCTTTCCAGTGTCAACGTCAGGTGATCAAGAAGGTCTCTGAGAAAAATACTGGTTTCTGTTTCAACAAATGCATTATCTGCTCTTGACATTCGACTGATGGCTTCCCGAAGTGACTGCACCGATTTTCTAAACATCATTAATTCGCGTTTTAAATGATAAATCAGACTTTTCTGTGAAGGGACCGGATTGCGTGTGATTTCTATTTCCAGATTGGAAATATTTTCTTCGATAATACTTAAATGATCAAAATACTCATCGACGATCACATCTATAAGAGAATAAGCGAGATAGTCAGTTTTCTTTACTCTTATTTTACTTTTACCATTTAGAATTTGATTAATTAGATTTTCGAAAAGCTCATCTTCATCTTCTTGAAATGAGATAAGAAAGTTCTTTCCAAAAAAAATGCTTATTTGTTCCGATTGAAATTTCAGAGAATCTGTATGAAAATGGAATGCCTGTGCTACCAAAAAATTGCCCGTTTCAAACTCTTCAAATTTTGGCCTTTGATTAATATTAGCCACATCTTCTAATACCAAAGGATGAATATTGAACGCTTTTCCCAGCTGCTCAATAACTTCTACCTGATGTACACCCTTAAGGTCGTACCACACGATTTCATCCTGGGCAGGAATACTGATGCTGCTTAGTGGAAATTCTGTAACATTTTGACCCAAGGCTTTAGATTCATTGTACAGTATGCAATGAAGATTAGCCCTATGACTTCTTTTTTCGCCTGTAAAAATAATACTCCCGGGTGGAAGTCCCTTTTTCATGGTCTTTTTTTTGTGTTGAAGCTCATTTCGTTTGTGTTGCATATTCCTCACATATCCTATTTCGATTGTAAATTTTGGTAGACAAAGGTATTTTATTCTTCTCAAATACCTCTATCTTTGTATTTATTAATTCAGGTATATATCATGACACTGCGAGACTTCTTTGCCCTGTTGGCACAAAACCCTTTGTATATTCTATTTTTCTTTGCAATGATACCATTCGCTGCTTGGTTGGCCAACTTGCTTGGCAAGGATGAGGGGAATGTATCGCCCTGGAATTATTTCTACGCGGCATTACTTTATATGATCTGTATACCGGGAATTTTTTCAGTTACACTAAGTTTATATGTATTTTTATTTGAGAAGCGAAGCATATTTGAAACTGACGTTTACACACAGATATTGCCCGTGATATCTATGATATCTACAATTTTTATTGTAAAAAGGAATGCAGAGTTGAATCTGATACCCGGCTTTGGTAAACTATCCGGACTTATTACAATGATTTCTGCCGCATTGATTTTCATGTGGATTATTGATCGCACACATATTTTTGTCTTTTCTTATATGAGAATCGAGTATGTATTGCTGATATTTGCAGTATTGCTATTTGCAATAAGGATTACCTGGTCCAATATTATTAAGTAAATTGCATTAAGGAAATTAGATGGTTAAGGAAGAAATTAAAACCTTTTTAAGATCAAGGGACCCGATTTTAGCACCACTTATCGACAAAATAGCACTTCCGGAGTTAATGGTCGGTGATGTATATGAAAACTTGCTTTCATCAATTGTTTCGCAGCAATTATCAGTAAAAGCGGCGTCCACAATTTATAATCGTTTTCTTGATCTTTTTCCTGATCGATACCCTGATCCTGAAAATGTGTTGGCAATCTCAAAAGAAGCGCTTCGGGCGGTTGGTCTGTCAGCCCAGAAGTCATCATATATTCAAAATACAGCCTTATATTTCCATCAAAATGTTGAAAATCTAGGTAAATGGCAAGATTTAACTGATATAGAGATAATTGATCTTTTGAGCCGTATTAAAGGAGTAGGCGTTTGGACCGTGCAGATGATACTTATCTTTACTCTACAGCGTGAAGATGTTTTTCCACATCTTGATTTGGGAGTTAAGATGGGAATGAAAAGACTGTACGGAATTGAATCGGAATCCAAACTTTTGCAAAAAGATATGGAGAAAATTGCAGAAAACTGGCGGCCATACAGAAGCTATGTTGCAAGATATATCTGGCATTGGAAGGATACTGATTAAGAAAATCAAATCAAATTATAAATAAATTTAAAAAATGGGATTATCCGCGCAGGTCGCTCAGCAATTGCTGATGATAAAAGCAGTAAAATTAAGTCCAAATCAGCCGTTTACCTGGGCATCAGGTATTTTATCACCTATTTATTGCGACAATAGAATTGTGCTCTCACACCCGGAAGCAAGAAAAATTGTTAAAAAAGGTTTCGTAAAAATGGCGTCACAATTTGGTGATTTCGATGTTGTAGCTGGTGTCGCGACAGCCGGAATACCCCATGGTGCTTTATTAGCAGATGCTCTGAACCTACCATTTATATATGTAAGGGATAAACCCAAAAGTCACGGAAGACAGAATCAGATTGAAGGGGAGTTGCAAGAAGGTCAGCGGGTGTTAGTAATCGAAGATTTGATTTCTACCGGAGGCAGTTCCTTAAAAGCCATCGAAGCAATTGTCGAGGCCGGCGGTAAAATCGCAGGAATTCTGGCAATTTTTACCTACGGATTCCAAGAAGCGACCGAATTGTTTCAAAGCAGAGATATTCCTATGATGACTTTATCTGATTACAATCAACTAATAGATGAAGCACTCAAGCTGAACTATATCAGCAGTGGAGATTTAGAATCATTAAAAATCTGGCGTAAAGACCCTAAAAACTGGAGGAACCCTTAGGCATTCTACTTAATTCGAGTATTACAAACGCTTCAAATAAATGAAGAAATCAGACAATCCAGCTTTTGTAATACTCAGGATCCTCAACATTAACTGCAAATTCTGTCATAAGCAAAGGTCTGAAAGTATCTACCATCACTGCCAGTTCTAGTGTTTCTTTTTTGCCGATTGATTTTTCTACCGTCCCGGGATGAGGGCCATGAGGGATTCCGCCGGGATGGAGGGTTATCATTCCTTTTTCAACATGTTTCCGGCTCATGAAATCGCCATCAACGTAATAGAGCACCTCGTCAGAGTCGATATTGCTGTGATTATATGGAGCTGGAATTGAAAGTGGGTGATAATCATACAATCTCGGAACAAAAGAGCAAATTACAAAGCCGCGCGCCTGGAAAGTCTGGTGAACTGGTGGTGGCTGATGTACCCTTCCTGTAATCGGTTCAAAATCATGTATAGAAAAGGCATAGGGATAGACATATCCATCCCAGCCTACCACATCAAAAGGATGACACAAGTAATGATAAGGATACATCATATCTTGTTTTTTAATGTAAAGTAAAAAGTCTCCTTTTTGATCATTGGTTTCGAGTACATCAGGCTTTCTGATGTCTCGTTCACAAAATGGTGAATGTTCCATCAATTGACCATATTCATTTCTATATCTTTTCGGAGTAGTTATTGCGCTGGTTGATTCTACTATTAGCAAGCGATTGTCTGTTGTATCAAAATGCATCTGGTAAATCGTTCCTCTTGGAATGACCAAATAGTCGCCGTATGAAAACTTCAAATTTCCGTACATTGTTTTCAGCGTACCACTGCCTACATGGATGAAAATGACTTCATCTGCATCTGCATTTTTGTAAAAGTAAGATGTCATACTAAGGCGTGGAGCAGCAAAAATGATTTTACAATCGCTATTGACCAGTACGGGTTTTCTGCTTTTCAAAAAGTCATCTTCCGGTTTGGTTTCAAACCCTTTCAAACATCGATGTTTTAGTTGTTTATCTGTAATTACTTTTGGGGCTACATCAAAAGGATCTCCCACTTGAACGATTTGTGTCGGGGCATTGGTATGATACAGCAATGCATAATTGTCGCTAAACCCTTCTGTAGAGAAAAGTTGTTCGTGATAAAGTTCGCCATTTAGTTTTCTGAATTGAGTATGGCGTTTATGAGGGATTTGACCAAGAGAATGATAATGCATGATTCACAATTTTATACTATAAAAAGATTGCAGGGGATCTGAGGCGCTTAAATTCTTAAATTCTTAGATTCCGTTTGATTGTTTAGGCTGGTACTTTACAAAGATATTGATATAAATTGCCCGGGCAATTCTTGCATTATACAAAAAACCAATTACTGCTACTATTAGGACGACCAGCATGGTTTGATTGAGATTCAAGCCGCAATAAAATTTGCTGATGGCTGCAGTAATCAATAGAGCACCGGAGCTCAATGCATATGCAATGTACATTGCGCCCCACCAGAATCCTGGTTCTTGTTCGTATTTTAAATCGCATTTAGGACAGCGTTCATACATATTGTAGCGACCTCTGATTAATTGCGGTAGCGAGGCAAAAAAACGTTTCTTCCATAAATCTCCTTCGTGACATCTGGGGCATTTTTGGTAAATGATACTATACAGTTTCTGACCTTTTCTTAACATGCTGCAAAATAAACGTTTTTTTCGAATAGAATAAAGGTTGAGCTCAACAGCTTTAACTTTACAAGATTTAAATAGTTTGCCTCAGAATCTTATGCAATTGAATTGAAGTATCTGCAAAAATGATTTTTCCATTTCCATTCCTTTCAATCGCTGCGATCGCATTGCCTAATGCATCTGAAATGGGCGTTACTTGTTGAATGTCAATGATTTTTGTCATTTTTCGTGCACTTTCCAGCTCTGCTGATTGCAATCTTACTTTTGATTCATCTACTCCGGCTTTTAGAATCGTGTATTCTCTGATAAAGTGCAACCCGTACCTCAGAAAAAATTTCTGGGTTTCTCTGCTCCAACTTGCAATTTTTTCCGCCAATTGAATTAAGTCTACTCCATTGCCATTGTAGCATTTTCGCATCCATTCCAGAAATAATGCACTATTGTCATTTTCTGAGTGCTGCGCCAAGAAAATTGCCTCGCTAAAATTGCCATCCGCCAGAAGAGAAACAGATGCCGCTTTTTCAGCAGGCAGTCCATAATTATTTACTAAAGCGTCCTTAATCTCATTATGGTTAAGTGGCGGGAGCTTAACCAACTGACATCGAGATAAAATTGTACTTAGTATCGCGTCTTGATTTTCGGCAACCAATATGAAGATTGTATTTTCCGGTGGTTCCTCGATGAGTTTAAGCAATCGATTTCCTTCTTTACCTAAATATTCCGGCAACCACATCAGTAAAATCTTATGAGGAGATTCGAAAGATTTCAAGCTTAGTTTCTTGATAATACTTAAACATTCATCTTTGTTTATATTTCCTTGCTTGTTTTCTCCATTTGAGATAGCGGTTAACCACTGCTGTACATTTTGGTATGGGTTCTCCAAAATGGCCGTTCTCCATTGAACAATGAAATCAGTTGCAATTTTCGATCCGAAGACTGGATAAGAGTAATGTATATCAGGATGGATAAGTTTCTGTGTTTTAGCACATGATTTGCATTTCCCACAAGCGTCGTGTTCAATTTTGTCTTCACACAGCAAATATTGAATAAATGCCTGCGCCAAGGGAAGCGCACCACTTCCCTCTTTCGCCAACAAAAGCAGGGCATGTGGAACCCTATTCGCATCAGCCATGCTGCGCAAAAGCGTTTTTTGATTTTCTTGACCAATTACATTCTTAAACATACTGCAAATATAAGATTTATCTTATTTTTGAAGAACCTAAAAACGATTATACCAATTAATGGGTTAGTAATCACAGAAACAGACCAACAGATAACTGTAATTCTAAAATTATTGTTGAAAATATGCCAATACAAAAAACCAATCGTGCAGAAATTCTGTATAGGGCAGCGGGGCTATTCCGCAGGCAGGGTTATTTCAACACCTCTATGAGCGACCTTGCCAAAGAATGTGGTTTGTACAAGGGAAGTTTCTATCATTACTTTCCATCTAAAGAATCTATATTATTTGAGATCGTCCGGGAATCATCTCATTATTTGCACCAACAGGTTTTTATAATTGCTTACGATGAAACGCTTACACCCAAAGATCGTTTACATGTATTTTTAAAGAAGATAAGCGCGGAGTTGTTTGAGCAGGGCGGAGCTTGTCTGATTGGCAAAACAACATTTGAGTCCGCCAATTACGATTCCGAACTTTCGGTGCTACTCAAAGGTATTTTTGATGGATGGATAGCGGCCCTTACCTATATATATGGTAAGCATCATTATGAAGACAAAGCAAAAAGATTTGCATTGCAAACTATTATGGAACTGGAAGGTGCCGGTATGTTGGCTCAGATATATAAGGAGGAAGATATTTTGCAGGATGCACATGGAAGAGCTATGATGAGACTGACAATTGATTGAAAAAA
>JBMOJB010000035.1:0-25273 GCA_049316985.1 Saprospiraceae bacterium
GTTCGAATCCGTTCGGAACCTCACAAATTAAGCGCAATACTTTGGTAGACAAGGTGTTGCGCTTTTTGTTTTTTGGCAATCGAAGAAATTGCGATATTTTATTTGCTTGTGTTATCAAAACCAGATATAGATGCTTTTTCCTTTTTACGGAATCTTGATCAAGATGACGGAACTTAAGAGAGATAAGTTATGTATTTGCTTTTTCCTAAACCGCACACTATTCTTTCCACTTTTTCACTGATTTTAATCATCAAACAGCACAAAATTTCTTTTTTTTAGGTCAATTTCAATGAGATGAATCATATTTTCTCCTATTGAATTTTTGCCGGTATTGTCTTAATTTTATGAAAATTTTAACGTTTGTTAAATGACATAAAAAGGACACACTTATGAAGTGGTTCATCGTTTTACCCGTCTTTTTGGCTTTTGCCCTACCTTCTTTTTCTCAAGATCGCGTCTTTGCTTATACCTATGAAACCAATGTGCTGAACAAAGGGGATATTGATATTGAATTTCAAAATACATTGCGTTCCGGAAAGACCGGAGCTGGGAGTCCATATTCATTTGGACAGCATCTTGATCAAAGGCTGGAATTAGAATACGGATTGGGACATCGGATGCAAACTGCATTTTATCTGAATTCGGAATTGTTCAATTATGCGTTTCACAATTCTAAAGAAATTGAACAGGAGTTGTCTTTGAGTTTTATCAGCGAGTGGAAGTGGAAAATCACCGACCCAGTGGCCGATCGCTTTGGTACAGGCTTGTACGGAGAGCTTGAGTTCGGGGGAAGGAATATCGAAATAGAAGGGAAACTGATATTGGACAAGAAATTGCCCAATGATCTTTTTGCGATGAATCTCATTGGTCGCTACGAAATTGAAAGAGAAAATAGCCTTAGTGATGATCGTTTAGTGTCTGAATGGGCGAAAAATTCAGCTGTTGAAATTGATGCAGGCTATGCGCACTTTCTAAATCCTAATTTCAGTGTAGGATTCGAAGCGAAAGATGTCAATGAAATCGGGGCAGAAAAAGAATGGCAAAATTCTGTTTTGTTTCTTGGTCCTTCTGTGCATGTTGTAGTTGGAAAATGTTGCATGCTTTTTACCGCAATGCCTCAGATTGCTAATCTACACAAGACGGCCAACTTGCCTGAACACTTAGATCTTATTAATCACGAAAAATTAGAGGTCAGACTAGTAGCCGGCTTCACATTCTGATGAAAAAGATCAATACTTTACTCATATCGATGCTTTTGGTATTATTGTGGAGCTGTAGTAGGCAACTGTATATGCCGGATTCTACTGATCCTAAAGAGCAAGAAGAACTAATGAAAGGGCGCAAGCTATATGTAGCGCATTGCGGTAGTTGTCATTACCTGTACCTTCCTAAGAAATATCTTCACGAAAGTTGGGAGACACATCTCGAAGAAATGCAGGAATTGGCCAAGATAAAGGATGCTGAGCGGGAATTAATTCTGAAGTACCTAACTGCGGCACATCAGTGATTTCAAATTTTCAAATCACAATCATATTAATCTTCAATAACTCGCTTACCCACACAAATCAACATAGAGCCTAAAATAATCTACTGCAATTGTGCGTTAATTGCATGATTTGTGTTGTTGGCAAACAAGCATTTAGTTCATCACGGAGATGCCGAAAACCGCATAGAGTAGGCCTGATCCAATTTTCAAAAGAATGAAAAATCTGTTGGCAGTTCTTTTTTTAATCAGTATGAGCCTGCTGTTTATGGCTTGCCCTTATGAAAGCGATGTTCCAATCGACAAGCCTTCCATCACAATTAATCCTAAGCTATTGGGAGAATGGAAAGGAGAAGATGGAAAGGACAGTACGAAAGAGTTAATTGTTTTTAGCAAAAAAAACAATTTTACTTACAACATTGACTTTTATGGCAAAGATACTACTCACTTCATGGGTTATTTCTCTGATCTCGACCAGGAAAGATTCATGAATATGAAAGAGCTTGGTGGCAAAGGCGACAAAGCCGCGACTTACAACTTTTTTAGAGTGTTTTTCACAGCCGACAATTTTCTTTACTTTCTCCCTGTCAGTGATAAAAATCTGAAGACTAAATTCGCCAATTCCGAGGCGCTGAAAGCCTACTTTCGCAAAAATAAGTCTGCTGATTATTTTTACGAGAATCCGTTTTGGCTTGAAAAAGTACGCTGATATTTAACCCAATTCATTTCTCAACACTTCCAATGGTGGAAGTTTAAGCACCGTTCTGCTGTTCATCATTCCGATAATCAGCGTCAGGGATGTTACGCTCAGGAAAACCCAGAGTGCCGGCAGCCAATTGAGCTGAAAAGCAATCTTGAATACGAATGTCGACAAAAGCCAGCTACACCCTACCGCAAGTATAATTCCCGTTAATGTAGCGAGTGCGCCAAGCATCAGGTACTCAACAGCATTGATGCTCAACACTTGCCTTCTGCTTGCACCTAAAGTCCTTAGCAGTACACTTTCCTGCATGCGTTGGTACTTGCTTAAGGCAACCGAACTCACCAGTACAACCATTCCCGTGAGAATGCTGAACAAAGCCATGAAGCGAATGACAAAAGATACTTTGCCTAGTATCGAATCTACCGTTTTTAAGATCGATGTCAAGTCAATTGCTGAAACATTGGGGAATTTGTCTACCAATTTTTTCTGAAAATCCAAGGTCGCCAAAGAAGAGGGTGTCCTGGTGACAATCACATGAAATTGTGGCGCCGCTTCAAGCACTCCTGAAGGAAATACTACAAAAAAGTTGGTTTGCACCCTGGCGAAATCAACTTTTCTGATGTCGCTTACTTCTGTTTCAAACATTCTGCCCTGTACGTTAAAGCTAAGTTTGGTTCCAACCTTAGCTTTTAGGGCATCTGAAACTCTTTCGGCTAGTGAAACATAAATTATGTCTTTTTTCTCCTTATTTTTATTTAAAAAACTTCCTTCCAATATAGTTTCTGTTCCAATTAATGTATCTCGATAAGTACAGCGATATTCTCTTTCCAAAGCCCAGTCTTCCCTTTTTACTGTCGAATCTGCCATCAGCTGGCTTACATTAACGCCGTCCATAGCTTCCAATCTCATCGTCACTATGGGTACTTCCTGAATAAGCGGCATCTGTGTTGCGTTTACCAGTTGCTTTATTTCTTCTTTTTGTGAGGGTTGAATATCAAACAGAATCATATTCGGTTGTTCGCCCGTGCCACTCAATTCAACTTGTTTTAGCAAAAGATTTTGTGCAAACGAAAGTGTCATTACCAATGCAGCACCCAAACCGATAGATACCATTAATATCAGGGTCTGATTGTTGGGTCTGAATAGGTTGGATATCCCTTGTCTCCAAACATAACTCCAGGATGAGGGGAAAAATCTTTTTACTACTATTGTCAGTAACTTCGCAATTCCTGCGAGAATAATAAACATTAATCCCAATACCGACATGAAGCCCAATGTGATTTTAGGATCATGTGTCTGGGTATACGTGAATACCGCTATGGAAGAAGCTATTAATGTGTACACAATCCATTGAGCCAGATCGCGGTTGGCACTACCTTCCTCAAATGATGCTCGCAAAACCCTTAATGGAGAAATATTGCGAATACTCAGCAGGGACATCAAAGCAAATAATACTGATACAATCAGACCAATGCTGAGCCCTTTACCAATGGCGACAAGAGAAATGTCGTTGCTGACATTTTGTATGGGTAGAAAGTCCCGCAAAAGAAGTGGCAGAAAATATTGAATTGCAGATCCAAGGGCAGCACCCACTGCTGCTGCTAGGAATGCTGTGGCTACTATTTGAAATAGAATAATAAGAAATGCCTGCATACCTGACGCACCCAAAGTGCGTAGTATCGCAACCTGCGGACGTTTGTCTTTAACATATATGTGAACGGCGCTGGCAACTCCAACACAGCCCAGTAATAAAGCAACAAAACCAATTAATCCAAGGAAATTAGTCAGATTTTGAAAAGCTGAACCGATTTGTTTTTTCCTGATTTCGACGGTTTCCACGTCTATTTTGGCGTCTTTGAATATCTTTTCATAAGGTTTTATATCGGCATCAACATTTTTACCGGGATCGGCAAATCGAAAATAATATTGGTAGTTGACGCGGCTTCCACGTTCAGCCAATTTTGTAGCTGCCAAATATTCCTTTGAAATAAAAACGATAGGAGCTACAGCCGAGGTAATTCCGGCTTGTCCAGGAGCAGATTCGACTTCTCCTTCGATGACAAACATCTGTTCTCCCAGTTTGATACTGTCACCTTGATGGATGTCGTATTGGGTTCCCAGCGTTTTATCGATAAGCGCTTTTGCTCCGCCTTGTTTGTAGCTTTGGGCCGCAACGACCGGTGTGGTCTTGATTTCACTGAAAAAAGGAAAATTACCTTCAATCGCCCGGACAGCAACCAACTTAGTAGCTTGTGGCTTTGGAAATGCGGCCATCGACACGAAATTCACTTCGAGGGCACGTTCGCCTCCTAGAGAATCCATGATATTGATCAAAGACTTGTCTACTATTCCTTCTTGCCTTGTCCTAAGCAATAGGTCGGCACCAATTAGTCCTTTCGCTTCTCCATTAATACTTTTTTGGAGATTTTCTGAAAACGAATCTATAGCTACCAGGGAAGCAATCCCAAGCACAATGGACGATGCGAAAAGCATTAGCCGATTACGACTGCGGCGACTGTCCCGCCATGCCATTAGCGCCAACCATTGGATAGATTGCCAGATCGATTTTGTATTAGTTGATTGCTCGGATATAAACTCAGCCATGCGATTCCTTTATTTTGAATTTCTCTTTGAAACAAAGACTTGTTGTAAAAGTTTCTCTACGAGACGAATAGCAATAGGAAAAATTGCATTAATCTTTCACCCTATTTAGTCCCAATGCCCGGATCATCCATCTTGGTAATGGTTTTTCAGCTGGTCGGTTCTTGAGATTTAAGTACCATCCGAATTTTTTAAGAATGGGAATCTTATGTGTTTCAACAAATTCGATCAAAGCTCCATCAGGATCTTCGATATACGTAAAATGACCGGCAGCTTCGCCCATATCAAAACTATTGGCGCTATCTACGGTAAAGGGATGACCTTTTGATTCACAAAGTGACTTCATCTCTGCCATGCCATTGATGTCAAAACATAAATGAATAAAACCCAGGTCGCCCCAAAGTCTATTTTCAAATATCTTTTTTGGGGTTCTGTCTAGTGCTTGCACCAGTTCAATGGTGCTCTCACCAAGCAATTGGCTGAATGCCCCGGCTCTCGGTTTCGAATGTTTGAGTATAACTCTGTGGAAATTGCCTTCGCCTCCCGGAAGATGTGCAAAATCATTGAATTTACCCTTGGCATTAAAAATCACTACGTCGTAACCAAGAATATCCCTATAGAATTCCATGGATTTTTCCATGTCGCTAACACCGATGATGGCACCATATGGACCACCGGTAGAAGCGTGAGCATCACGGAACCAATTGGATGAAGGCACTACCTGAAAATGATTCCCGTATGGATCAGTTACCCAGAATGTCTTTTCTCCATTGGCCCCATCATATAGTGGACTAATGTGGTAACCATTGGCTTGATGCTCGGCATAGGTTTTTGCGACATCTTTGGATTTGATTTTTGCTGCAAATATGCCTAAATCACCGACATGCAATTCAAAATCTGCAGCGACGGGAACACGACTTGTGTATTGCCAGATTTCGAATCCGCCTCCACCATTGGCATTGATAGCCAAAACGGCGTGGCGATCTCTTGGCACACCGCCAGTGTAAGGCAACATCAAGCCTGCCGTAGCGGCTTCGTCGAAGATTGGAATATCCATTCCAAATGCTTTGCGATACCATTTCCAGGCTGCATACACTTTGGGAATTCCAATACCCACCTGCTGAATTCCACTTATAATTGGTTTGGTCATTACTATGGTTTTAATTTTGTGATCAATTCTTGTATAGAAAGTAACATTTGTTCGCCACTTTTCATGTCTTTCAAAGTTACTTTTTCTTCGTTGCGTTCCGCTTCTCCTACAATAGCTACAAATGCAAACCCTCTGCGATTGGCATAGGTCATTTGTTTCTGCATTTTAGCGGCCTCGGGATAAATGTCCGCCCTAATACCGGCATTTCGCAATTGACTTACGGCTTTAAAAGCGAAAAGATGAGAGTCAACATCGAAAGCAAGAAACAGGACTTGTGCCATGTCCGGATTTTCTTTCGGGAATTTGTCGAGCTCTTCCATGATATCGAATATTCGCTCTGCTCCAAAGGAAACGCCGACACCTGATACGCCTTTCATTCCGAAAACACCAGTCAGGTCATCATAACGACCACCGCCGCCAATGCTTCCCATTTTGGCATCTTTTGACTGGACTTCAAAGATACATCCTGTGTAATAATTTAATCCTCTCGCAAGGGTGATATCAAAAGAAACTTCATTGCTGAGTGGATAGCTATCCAGATAAGTATGAAAATTTTCCAGTTCCGCAATACCTTTTTTGCCGGTTTCACTATGGCTGAAATACTCTTTCAGGTCTATGAGGCTTTTTACTTCCAGTATTTTTTTGATTTTCCCAATTGCCTGGGCTTCGAAACCACGTGCGATCAATTCTTTTTCTACACCTTCCCACCCAATTTTATCCAGCTTGTCAATGGCAATGGTCATATCCATGAATTTATCCTTTGCATTAACCGATTCAGCAATGCCTTCCAGTATTTTCCGATTGTTGACTTTAATTACCACATTTAGTGCAAGGTCGCGAAATACTTCATCATAAATCTGGACCAGCTCGGCTTCATACATCAATGATTCCGACCCAATCACATCTACATCGCACTGATAGAATTCGCGATAGCGGCCTCGCTGGGCGCGATCCGCTCGCCACACTGGTTGTATTTGATAGCGTTTAAATGGGAACGCGATGTCATTTTGATGCATCACAACATATCGGGCAAATGGCACTGTAAGGTCGTAGCGCATACCCCGGTCGGCAATGCTTGACACCAACTTTGTAGAGTTCATTTCTGAAAGGGCTTCTTTGTTGGCTTTGGCTAAAAAATCACCATTGTTAAGGATCTTGAACAAAAGCCGATCCCCTTCTTCACCATATTTACCGGTTAAAGTGCTCAGTTTTTCCATCGTTGGCGTCTCGATGGGTTGAAAGCCGTATTTCAGAAAAACTTTTTTGATGATGTCGAATAGAAAATTCCGTTTGTAAACCTGTTCGGGTGAAAAATCCCTTACGCCTTCCGGCAATGATGGTTTTGTCATGTATAAATGCATTAATGAAAAATCGCGTAAAAATGAGTACTTTTACTAGTATTTCAAAGAATTAGGGCCGATCTTTTGGCATTCGGAAACAATATAAGTGGAGGAACTAGGAAGAATAGCGCTGGAATGTATTTACTGAATTTAAAATACCCTCGTTAAAACTTTTAACTGATTTTTTTTTTAGTACAATATGTCGATTTAAGAATTTGAATATTGAAATTTTCGGTTTAACTTTGTTTGATACTTTTTGGACCTATGCATCAACATTCGCCCGTTTATTTTAGCAAATTGTACAGAGATTTTTGCTCCCTGGATGTGCACACGCCGAGAGGGGTCATCTATTTTTATGAAAAAAATGAAAAGTCAATTGGCGAGCTTGAGTTGAAAGAATATTTCGATATTCTGGTAGCGTATACCGAAGCGTTATTCAATTGCGAGGAGTATGAAAAGCATATTCTAATGTCAGAAGTAGTTCTTGAAACTTCCATTTTTCACAATGTCGTATATCATCGCAAAGAAGATATTTTTCAAAAAATGTTGTTTAGAAAGGCTAGTAGTTATTATCTATTAAGGGACTACGCCAAGTCCAGCCAGATTCTAAGGCAGCTTTGCAGGATTAATTCTTCTGAAACCGGATATAGTACATTTCTTAAAAAGTCCGATCGACTGGCAAATAGCAACCATATGCAGACCATCAGGGCATTTACTATTTTCTGTTTCTTACTGGGTTCGGTGGCAACTCTGATAGAAGTGTTGGTTGTGCGGAATTTTTATATGGAATACCAAAATTATCTGGAGTGGTTTCGGATTTCACTTTTCGCAATGGGAGTTCTGGGGATTCTGTATCGGTTTTTTGACAATTACCAATCTCAAGCTATAAAGTGGGAAGACTTGAAACAATCGGACTCACCTGTCACAATCCCTGACAATTTTTAATCGAAATTATCAGGGATTGTTTGCCTTATACGGTAATTTTTATTACTGAATTATGCGACAATAGGGGTTTGTGCGCTTTTGTTCAGAATGTTTTGAATGGCGTTTTTTGAGGGAGAAAAAGTGGCTTTTGGCAACACCATGATACCTTCGCGAAGTTCCTGATATTGTTCCATCAAGTAATAATTAACTTTCATCGCCTGCTGCATTTCTGCGGCTTTGTGCGCGGGAACTTCGTTGTAAAGCAATTGTAATAAATCGTTAGATGTAAAGGCTGTATCCATTCAATAGTAGAAGTTTGAGTGTAAATAGATAAAATTACGTGTATAAAACTACCAAAATTGACTGCTTATTGCGCATTTTCAAATTTTAACATTTAACTCGAAGAGAACTTATTTTTACATTAAATTACCAATCCATTCTTTCTTTCGTGCTTGTAATATGTGCCAGGTGATGCCGACCATGCCAGCTGTATAATCCCAGATTTTTTTCCAGTACAAATGTTTTTTGTGATTCCGGATGAAAGAACGTTCGCTTCCAATCTGCCTCACTCATATTTCGGAGATGTATAACCCAACGACGATGAATTGCCTTAAGAATATCCAAGGATATTTGAATGTCTTCAGTTTTTGCATCACCCAGTTCGGCCCATTTTGCCTCCAGATAAGGTTTGATTGTTGGATTCAGCTCGGTGCAGGCCAGTTTGTACCGTATATAGGCATTTACGTGGCTATCTGCCACATGGTGAACCACCTGACGCAGTGTCCAGCCTTCTGGACGATATGGCGTATCAAGTTGGGCATCATTTAGATTTTCACAAGCATCAATAAGCTGTTGTGGTAGGATTTTAATATCGTTGATCCATTTGTTTCTCAATTCGAAACTTACTATTTCCGGTGCTTCAAACCTTCCGATTGGGTATTGCAATTGTTCCATAATAAATAAATTAATCGGGGTAAATTAAATTAGTTAAGCCAGTTATTTGCTTCTTGCTGTATGTGTGTGAGATTAACCTTGACATTATACTTAGATTGTAAATGTTTGCATAGTTGATCTGCTGAATATACAGAACGATGCTGGCCTCCGGTACATCCGAAGTGCACGCTAAGGTTTTCGTGATTTCTTTCTATGTAGTTTTCGACGGCACTGTCCACCAGTGAAAAAGTATTCAGAAGGAAGTCATCCATCGATTTTTGCTGTTTTAAAAACTCGATTACCGGCTGATCTCTTCCCGTGAGTTTTTTATATTCTTCGTACCTTCCAGGGTTTTCGATGAATCGGCAATCAAAAACAAATCCGCCTCCATTACCGGTTTCATCTTTTGGAATTCCTGTTTTTAAGTAAGAAAAGCTTGTAATTGTTACCGTTAATGGGCTTCGGGCTCCTTTTTCCTTATCAAATGGATCAAATTGTTTTGACTCAGCCATGGTTCGAAGACATTTTAGTAGTTCAGGCATCTCTACAGGGATCTGAATATTGTTCAACAACCATTCAATATTGCGGATTGCAAAGGGGATGCTAGCTATAAAATGGGGTTTGCGTTCATACAATCCCCTGAATCCATAAGCACCCATTGCCTGCAAGCAACGAATCAAAACATATCCGTAATAATACTTTCGAAAGGATTTTCTGTTGATTTGGGTCAAAGGTTCGGCACAATCCAGGTAATAATCCAGCAATTCCTCGCGTATATTGTGAGGAATATTTCCTTTGGCTTGAAAAAGGAGAGAGGCTAAATCGTATTGTAGTGCACCTTTTCGACCACCTTGGTAATCGATGAAATAGGGTTCATCGTTCAGTACCATGATATTGCGTGACTGGAAATCCCGAAATAGAAAATAAGTGCAATCTGCCTGTAAGAGAAAAGCAATTAATCTTTCGAAATCATCTTCAAGCGCCTGTTCGTCAAAGGGGATTTTGGCTAATTTTAGAAAGTAATTCTTAAAATAATGCAAATCCCACAACATGGATTGGTGATCAAAAGCCTCGCGTGGGTAACAAACCCTGTAGTCAAGTCCTTCGCCGCCCAAAGTTTGCATGAGAACGAGCTTATTGATAATTTTCTTGTATAGCAATATCAAGTAATCAGAAAAAGGTTCGTTTTCTGCCGGGAGTAATTGATACAATGCCAGATCACCCAAGTCCTGCTGTATATACATGTTTTTAACTTCATCAATTGCATACAATTGAGGTACCGGTAAGTCTTTATTTCTGAAATGCTTGGTAAACGAAATAAACGCATTGTTTTCTTTCTTGTCCGGACTGTGTGTCCCAATGCACGATTGCGTGTTACCCCGGATTCGATAATAAGCGCGATCTGACCCGGATTGTGCGAGTTTAATAATTTGCTCGGCACTTTCTCCGCTCCATTTTTCGAAGAGTGCGCACAAATCTTTTTCCAAGTGCTTATTTTTGGTTTTACTCATAGTTTTGTTTACTGTTTGATATGGCCGAACGCTCGTTCATTGTTAATCCGAGATGTTCATCGATCGGAGGATGAATTTTTACGAGTCAGAAGAGAATGTCAAGTAGGCATGAACTGCAACTTGCTTTTTTTAGTTCAAATCTTCAAATTTACCATTATTGATTTCCCAGTTGATGCTATCTATTGAATCTGATGAGCCATCGAGATTGAAATCTGAATTTGACATGTAATCATCGAAAAGCCCGGTTTCGATAGTAAATCTGATATAATCAAGGGCATCAATGGAACCATCTGAAGTGGCATCGCCGCTCAACATCGAATAGGTCATCGGTGCGGGATTGCTTAATCCTGCTTGACCATAGACGGCTATTGATCCATTTGTAAAGTCCAGGATTGTTGGTGTATCTGATAATGCAATCTTTTGAACAGTTCGAAAGCCAAGATGATTGCGATGGCGAACAGCAACGAAATAAGTTCCTTTTATTACCGGAAATTTTAAAGGACTGACCCCATCCATTCCAACAATATCACCATCTCGTTGCAACAAGCCCGCCTGTGTGCTTACTACGCTGGTGCTTCCAGAAGAGCCTTGTCTTAGTTCCAAAAACACCCAATCCACAATGGCATTTGCTCCACTTAATGCAAGGGCTTGTGTGCTGACAGTTGCGACTGAGTTGTTAACATGCGTAAATTGGCCATTGAAATTAGTCGGATTGGCATACGGATCTGTATTTGGAAAATTGAAAAGTGTTGTGATATAATTATCCATTAAACCAGTAGCAGGATTCACGTTGTTTAGAAAAACTTTGGCTTTTAGCTGTACAGGCTGCACCGAAGGGGCTAGTTGAACCACAGACAGACCATATAAAATGTCAGAGACAATTATATTTTGTGAAGGAAGATAAGGATATGTTCCCCAGGCTCCCAAATAGCCGCTATAGGTATTTGCATTGGGAAAATCAGTGTCATACTGCGCCACTTTGACCGGCAATGCAGGATTGCTGATATTGTAGACTACAAGTCCTTCATGATAATAGGCTAAAAACGCGAGGTCGCCTTTGACAAATGGATTGTGTACCAATGGCCCAATGCCATCTGCTAGTGTTGTACTGCCCGTCGCACATTGCGAGCAAGAGTACATTGTCCCGCTTATCGTTATGTTCGATGGATCAGTAATGTCCACTATGGTTAGCGGTCGACCATGGGTTTCTTCAGCCATGATCAGTTTGCTCTTGTCCTCTGTCAGGTAGCTGCTATGGTTATAACCCGAACCTGGGATTAAAGCATAACCCAGCCGGGTATAGCTGGTAATGACAGCATTCCCCGGATTCCAGTTATTGATACTTGTGACGTCATAGATATCCATACGTCCAACATAAATATGGGAACAGTACATTCTGTTGGCATACACATGCACGTCGTGAACATATCCGGTGCTCGAAGCCGACCCGGTACGCAACGAAATATTTGCACAAAGCACCGGAATTGCAGGGTTGGTTTTAATGTCGTAAACTTTTATTCCATCAGACTTGGTATTTGTGCCGGCGCAATACAGCCTACCGGCAAGTGTATCTACCCACACATTATGGCAGCGCAAGAAAAAAGTATTACTGCTAAAAACTTGCGTTATTCGATTGGTACTGGCATTGATATTATTTACATTAAAAACAACCAATCCTTCCGAGCCTTCGTCTGCAACGGCATAGATGTATCCTTTGTAGTATTTAAAATCTCTCCAGAGACTATTGGCGCCATTTGTAAAATTTTGCACTTGATAGAGCGATGCAGGATTGGTAACTTCGAAGAAATGCACTTTGGTCAATGAACCCATCACGGCATATTCGCGGCCATTTTTTTCAAAACCCCAACAATCATTGTATTTCAGATTACTTTTTATCGGCAAGGAGGGATCATGCCAGTTGCCCAGCAAAGTAGTATTGAATGCCTGCGAGTAGATTTTAGCACTAAATATAAGCAGAGCAAAATATAGGGGAAGTTTCCTTTTCATATTTTTTTTACAAAATTAATTCTTTTATTGAATTCTTCTAATCTGAATCCACACATGTAAACAATAGATTTTTTTCTTTTAGTTAAGAATATGTTAAATAACTTATATATTCTATAAAATACAATCATAAAATTATTATTAATTATTCACAATTGAATTGACTAATTTATTATAAATATGTTAAAATCAGTATGTTAAATGTAATAGATTTATAAAATTATATTCACAATGAACTAAAAATGTTATTGCAGACCAGAGCAACTTGCTGCATCTTTGTATTATGAATTACGAAAGTAAGGGACGATGAGTAGTAATTCACACTAAAAGGGCAAAAGAGCCGCTTAGTTTGGATATGTTCAGTACAGTTTTTCTGTACACATGGGATTACATCGCGTTATAAATGAGCTAAGCTGACAAGGGACGGTCATATAGCTTAGCTCATTTCAACGCACTTAGTTGATTAGGTTTATTTTCTATATATACCCTTCCAATACGGAAGAAAGTTAAATGTTCATGGGATTATAATTTGTTGTTGAAAAGTCGTATCAAAAGAGATACGACTTTTTTTTGTTTTATATGGAAAAGATGTAGCTAGCTGAGTTTGTCAGTAGCTTTCTTAAATGATGTTGCAACCTACACAGCACAACAAAGCGCCCTTTTTTGGCTTATTTGCCTTGTTGCCTGCACTATGTTTTATTTTATTTAAACTCTTCTTGGTTTAATTTTGTTTATTTGCACATTCTTACAATTATCTTATTTAATATTTTCATCTGATGAAGCATAATTTGTTGCTTATTGCAATCGCATTCTCTTTTTGTCTTTCTGTAAATGGACAAAATAATTACAATATGAAATTCGTATCACATACTGAGTTTCCCGGGCAAACACTAGCTAATATCTGCGGTTATGTACAGAATGGAAGGGAATATGCGCTGCTTGGCGCTTCCAAAGGAATGGTAATCATGGATGTGACAGCACCCGCAACTCCCGTTCAGATCATGCAGTTGCCTGGTCCGGACAATCTGTGGAAAGAAATCAAAGTATTGGGCCACTACGCATATGTTACTTCTGAAGGTGGACAAGGCTTGCAGATAGTAGATATGTCGGGATTGCCGAAGGCAGAAGATGTGAAGAATCATTTTTATACAGGAGACGGTGCAATTGCGGGGCAGCTTAATAAAATTCATGCTTTGCACATTGATGAGAAGAAAGGAGTTGTCTATTGTTTTGGCGCGACGGGTGTCGGCAACAGGGGAGCTGTGATGTTGGATATCAAAACAGACCCCTGGAATCCTAAATATTTAGGTGCAGTGACTAAGGATTATATTCATGATGGTTTTGCCGAAAATGATACACTATATGCGGGTCATATCTACCGTGGTGAAATGGAAATATGGTACACCGGAGATAAATCCAATCCACAATCTTTGGGAAAGGTCAAAACTCCGACTGCTTTTACACATAATATCTGGTTGTCGGACAATCATCAAGCCGCTTTCACAACCGATGAAAACAATAATTCTTTCCTGGCTGCCTACGATATAAGTGATCCCACAAATATTCGCTTGTTAGACAAGATTTCCCACAACATAGGTTCTGGTGCAGTAGTTCACAATACCCAAGTTTTGAATGATTATGCAATCAGTTCCTATTACACCGAAGGTGTAACGGTACATGATGTACATCGTCCTGATAATATGGTCGAGGTAGCGCATTACGATACCTACGGACCACCTGTCGATGTCAATGATCCTTTTAGTGGTGCATGGGGCGTATATCCATTTTTACCTTCTGGCAATCTGATTATAAGCAATATTGATGAGGGGCTTTTCATAGTGGCACCTACTTACAAAAGAGCTTGTTACCTGGAAGGTACTATTAGAGATAAAGCAACTATGGCAGCAATCAATGGTGCAAAGATTCAGGTGCTAGATGTTTCAACAGCGGATGCCAACAGTAATTTGAGCGGCATATATAAGACTGGAGTCGCCAATGAGGGTGTGATTACTGTAAATATTTCTAAGTCAGGGTACAAGTCAGCGGTTAGAACTGCTAGTATGCTACATGGGGAAGTAACGCTTCTTGATGTAGAATTGGAAAAGTTGCCAATTTTCACATTATCTGTTTTTGTTTTTGATGAAAACAATAAGCCAATAGAGAATGCGAAGGTTACCGTAAAGAGCAGTACACAGCAATTAACTGCTTCTTCTAATGTGGATGGTTTGTCAGGATTTGTGTCCTTTGTGGACACTTTTGCTATTTATGTCGGCAAATGGGGTTATCATATTAATGCGATTTCAAGCAAAGCTTTTCTGGCTACAGAAATAATAAATATTACCCTTAAAAAAGGATACCGTGATGATTTTGTTTCTCAGTTGAGATATGATTGGTCCGGTTCAGCTACCGCTTCAGCGGGCTATTGGGAACTGGGTGTGCCGAAAACAACAGCCTTCGCGGGAGCCAATGCAACACCTGGAAGTGATAATCCCAATGATCTAGGCAACGAATGTTATCTGACCGGTAATCAGGCCGGTCAACCAGGCAGCTCTGATGTGGATGATGGATATGTATTGATGAATTCTCCGCTTATGGATCTGTCAACGTACAGCAACCCGACACTGCGCTTTGATGAGTGGTTTTACAATGGCGGTGGCAATGGGAATATCTTCAACGATTCGATGACGGTTATTCTCGATAATGGGATGACTTCGAAGACCATACATCTGTTAAGCGGTACAAAAGCCAACAAATGGAATAAAGTCACTATTCCTTTAAAGGGAATGCTTCCACTGACTAAGACGATGAAAGTGTCTTTCAAGGCAATTGACGAAAATCCCGGCAATATTGTGAAAGCAGCAATTGATCTTTTCGAAATGGTGGAAGGAACTGTTGGCGTCAGTGATTATATCGATGAAAATATCAAAATAGCCGTTGCACCAAACCCTACTAATGCTGGATTTTCGGTGACTTATGATATCAATTCAGCCAATGGGGAACTCCTGATCGTCAATTCTCAGGGACAGGTTGTATTGCGGAAAGATTTGGATTATTCGACTGCCAATATGGTCATTGGCGAAGAATTGAATGCGGGAATATATTTTTTGAGTATCCGCTCTGCAGATAAATGGAGTTCGCCTCTGCGCTTGGTAAAAATCAATTAATGAGACAACAGGTGAAGAAAAAATTGCATGCCGGAAAATGCTGGCATGCAATTTTTTTGTCTGGTAGGAAAAGTTAAGTCCCCAATGTTGAAAGTGACATTTTTATATTAAAGCAAAAAAATAGCACATCCGGATGACCGAATACGCTATTTTTATTTATTAAAGAAGAAACACTATTATTCCCCTGCAAATACCGCCGAAACGTATTCTCGGTTCATTCTTGCGATGTTCTCTAAAGATATTTCTTTTGGACATTCGGCTTCACAAGCTCCCGTATTCGAACACATTCCGAAACCTTCCAGATCCATTTGACGAACCATATTGCTTACACGTGTCTTGCCTTCAACAGCACCCTGCGGCAATAGTGCCAGGTGAGAAATTTTTGCTGAAGTAAACAACATAGCCGAGGCATTCGGACATGCGGCTACGCAAGCACCACAACCGATACAAGCTGCAGCAGCAAATGACTTGTCTGCATGTGCTTTTTCAATAGGGATGGCATTGGCATCCACGGCGTTGCCGGTATTGACTGAAATGTAGCCGCCGGCTTGGATGATTCTGTCGAATGAACTGCGGTCTACCACCAGGTCTTTTAGAACCGGAAACGCTACCGAGCGCCAAGGTTCAACCACAATGGTATCGCCATCGTTGAATGCACGCATGTGCAATTGGCAAGTTGTCGTGCCTTTCCATGGTCCATGCGCTCTGCCATTGATGTACATGGAACACATTCCACAGATTCCTTCACGACAATCGTGATCAAATGCGATGGGTTCTTTGCCTTCATTTACCAACCTTTCATTCAAAACGTCGAACATTTCGAGGAAAGACATATCTTTTGAAATGCCGGGCACCTTGAAGGTTTCGAAAGCACCTTTTGTACTGCTATTTTTTTGACGCCAAACTTTCAGCGTTATATTCATATCTCCTGACATAATGATATAGTTGAAGTTTTTACACTTTTTTTAAAGTTTTGATAAGTTTTTACGCATAATTCCTTTTTGATGGCTTGGCCACTTCAAAAGTCAATGGTTCTTTATGTAGGTCGTAATTGTTATTTCCTTTGTATTCCCAAGCCGCTACATAAGCGTAATCTTCGTCATTGCGCTCAGCTTCACCTTCCGGAGTTTGGCTTTCCTCACGGAAATGTCCTCCACAAGATTCATTTCTGTCCAAAGCATCAATACACATCAGTTCACCCAACTCAAGAAAGTCCGCCACTCTGCCTGCTTTTTCAAGTTCAGGGTTCATGCTGTCAGCATCGCCCGGTATCCTTACGTCAGACCAGAATTCTTTTTGCAGTTGACGGATATCTTCGATAGCTTCCTTTAAACCTGCCTCAGATCTTGACATTCCGCATTTGTCCCACATAATTTTACCCAGTCTTTTGTGGAAATGGTCAACTGATTTGGTTCCTTTGATATTCATCAAACGATCTATTAATGCTTGCGCTTCGGCTTCGGCTTCAACGAAAGCAGGATGATCTGTAGGAATAGCATTTGTTCTGATATCGTCGGCGAGGTAGTTTCCAATTGTATAAGGGATGACAAAATAACCATCTGCCAAGCCTTGCATCAAAGCTGATGCTCCTAGGCGGTTAGCTCCGTGATCTGAAAAGTTGGCTTCACCCAGGCAATACAATCCCGGAATGGTCGTCATCAATTCATAATCAACCCAAAGTCCACCCATCGTGTAGTGAACTGCAGGATATATTCTCATCGGCACTTCATATGGATTCTCTCCTGTGATCTTTTCGTACATTTCGAAAAGGTTACCGTATTTTTCAGCTACAACGGCTTTCCCAAGTCGAATAATGGTTTCTTTGTCCGCATTGTGAAGACCTGTTTTGTTGGCTTCAACTTTGCCGTATCTTTCGATTGCTGACGCATAATCCAGATAAACTGCCATTTTCGATGTTCCTACGCCGTAACCTGCGTCACAACGCTCTTTTGCTGCTCGTGATGCCACGTCGCGCGGAACCAAGTTTCCGAATGCCGGATAGCGTCTTTCCAGATAATAATCTCTCTCCTCTTCAGGAATTTGATTGGCAGGTCTTGTGTCGTTTTGTTGTTTCGGTACCCAGATGCGGCCGTCATTTCTCAATGATTCTGACATCAAAGTCAATTTAGATTGATGGTCACCGCTTACGGGAATACATGTAGGATGAATTTGCGTGAAGCAAGGATTTCCAAAATAAGCACCTTTTTTATGTGCTTTCCAGGTTGCAGTGACATTGCTGCCCATTGCATTGGTAGAAAGGTAAAATACATTGCCATAGCCGCCGGTGCAAAGTAGTACCGCATGTCCGAAATGGCGTTCAAGCTTACCGCTTACTAAATCTCTGGCGATAATTCCACGCGATTTGCCATCGATGGTTACAATATCAAGCATTTCATGACGGGAATACATTTCAACATTTCCCAAAGCTACTTGACGCTCCAGGGCCTGATAAGCCCCGATCAACAATTGTTGGCCTGTCTGACCGGCAGCATAGAAGGTACGTTGCACTTGAGTACCACCAAATGAGCGGTTGCTCAATAATCCACCATATTCGCGCGCCAAAGGAACTCCCTGAGCTACACACTGGTCGATAATGTTGGTTGAAACTTCAGCCAAACGATGCACATTAGCTTCGCGGGCACGATAATCTCCGCCTTTTACTGTATCATAGAAAAGACGATGTATGCTATCACCATCATTTTGATAATTTTTGGCTGCGTTTATACCTCCCTGAGCAGCGATCGAGTGCGCTCTTCTTGGACTGTCCTGAAAACAAAATGCTTTTACTTTGTAGCCCATTTCTCCAAGAGAAGCGGCAGCAGATGCCCCGGCCAATCCTGTGCCAACGATGATAATTTCAATTTTTCTTTTATTAGCCGGATTAACCAGTTTAACTGAACCTTTATAATTGGTCCATCTGTCATGCATTGGACCGCTTGGTATTTTACTATTTAACATAATTAAGGCCTCCTAACCCTCCTAATTAAGGAAACGCTGATGCAGCGTTTTATTTTGTAAATAAATTTTCAAGAAATAGAACTGAGTAAAAAAGCAGTTTAATTGACCACTTTTAAAAACATCAGAATAGGCATTGCAGCAAAAATCAAAGGGATAAGGATAGAAAATCCGTAACCGAGACTTTTGATTAGCGGCGTATATTTCGGATGATTCCAACCCATTGACTGGAACGCACTTTGAAAGCCATGCATTAAGTGGTAAGCCAGCGAACCTACTCCCAAAACATAAACAACCACGACCCACAGTTCAGCAAAAACGACTTTCATTTCTGCGTACAAATCGAATACTTTCTCGCCATCGTACATCACTTCCCCTAAGCCGGTAATTCTTGAAGGAACCCAAAAATGTGCAAGGTGCAAGACCAGAAACAATAAGATCAATGTGCCCAACAAGCCCATAGAACGCGAATACCAGGTACTTGTAGCATTTCCGGCGCTTTTGTCATAAGCTATAGGGCGGCGTTTGCTTTTATCTGCCCAAAGCAATAGTCCCTGTACAATGTGCAGTAGAATTCCTGCAAATAGTCCAATTTCTGCGACTCTTATGAAGATATTTGAACCCATGAAATGAGCCGCTTTATTGAACGTTTCTCCATTGTCATTTACAAAAATGCAGGCATTGACCCCACAATGAACCATTAAAAAAATGATGAGGAAAATCCCAGTCAAACCCATTATGACTTTTCGGCCGATTGAAGATTTTAAAAACGATGTAAACCAATTCATAAATAGTATTTAGTAAGTAGATCAAAATAGCAATAATTTGATGCCAAGCAAAATTTGTTTCAATTGCTTTTGTGCAAATTTCGCTCAAAGGTAACAAATGTTAAATGTTTTGACAAAAACAGGGTTGAAAAGCCCTTTATAAAAACCAATTTATAACAAATCAAAATAGTTTAGGTTGTCAGCAATAGTGCTAAAACCAAGTCGGCAAATAAAATAAATATATCACTGTATACTACTGCTCTGGTACTTGCCTGACCCAATTCCACACTACCTCCTTTTACGTAGTAACCCTGATAACATGAAATAGTAGTAATGATGAAAGAAAATACACAGGCCTTGACCAACATCATGGTAACATTAAATGGCATAAAAAAAGACCGTAATCCACGGACATATTCTGAATCCGGAAGCAATCCGGTAGGTACACTTGCCAGGTAACCGCCAATCATACTGATTGCCGCAGCGCAAATAACCAAAATAGGAATCATTACAAATGCAGCAATAATTTTTGGTAAAACCAGAAAGGCTACTGTGTTGACACCCATTACCTCCATAGCGTCGATATGTTCTTTTTGCCTCATTCCACCGATCTCGGCAGCCATATTGGAGCCTACTTTACCGGCAAGTACGAGTGCAGAAATAGTTGGAGCCAATTCAATAATACTGATATCTCTGACAATATAACCGATGTAATAGTCAGGAATAAAGCCACTGCTCAATTGATAAGCAAACTGAATAGCAATTACTGCACCAATAAATATCGAAATTAGCCCAATGATCACTAATGATCCGATACCAATATCGTGCATTTGTCGAAAGGTCTCGTTGCGGTACATCCAAAATTTTTCGGGTTTTGAAAATGCTTGTTTGAGCATCATCAAATACCTGCCGAAATGGTAAATAGGGTTGATTTCCATATTTTCAAAAAATAAAACCCAAAAGTAAGATTTTTTACTTTAAATAAAATGAAAGTCCTTGGAAATTAGCAAGAACTTCTGGCGACTTCTTGATTTGTAACAGGCAGATGTGATCTGCAAGCGCAATGCGGCTGACAAATCGGTGCTCACTGTCAACTTATGTATATCAAATTTTTGGGCGCCATTCAACTTGGCGCCAACTTTTTCTACTAATATTCGTTCATCATCAAAAAATAGTATGAGTAAGACAATAGTAATTAGTGGTGGCGCAAAGGGTTTGGGTAAGGCGATTGCCTTAAAATTCGGTGAAGGTGGATTTAATGTGGCAGTGTGCGGTCGCGCAATAGCTGATCTGGTTTTGTTTGAAAAAGAATTCAAATCCCAATTTGCAAATAGTGAAGTGCTGGTATTTCAAGCGGATCTTAAAAATGAAGCTGAGGCAAAAGCATTTGCTGCCGCAACGATGAAAAAGTTTGGGACTATAGATGTCTTAGTTAATAATGCAGGTACCTACGTTGGGGGATCGATTTGTACAGAAGAAGCCGGTATTTTGGAGCACTTAATAGAGACCAATCTCTACAGTGCGTACTATCTGACTCGCGCGCTGTTGCCCTCGATGCGTGATTTGCAATCCGGCCATATCTTTAATATGTGCTCTGTGGCAAGCATTTTAGCTTATCCCAATGGTGGTTCCTACAGCATATCCAAATTTGCACTACTTGGATTTTCCAAAAGCTTGAGAGAAGAATTAAAAAATGAAGGCATCAAAGTCACTTCATTATTGCCTGGCGCTACCTGGTCGGATTCCTGGGCGGGTGTCGATTTGCCAGCAGACAGAATCATGCCTGCATCCGATATAGCTGAAGTGATTTGGAGCGCTTATCACCTGAGTAAAACAGGGGTAGTAGAAGAAATCGTTATTCGTCCGCAGTTGGGAGATCTTTGACAATGGAAAATGGAAAGTTAAAAATTTGTAATCTTTTTCAACTTTAAATTATTTTCAAAGCTTTTCCTGCGAGCACCACTTCTTCCTTTTTTCGCCAAAACCTCACAACAAACCATCGCTCTGGGTTAAACGTGTAATTTGAGTTTAGAGTTGTTTTTTAGGTATGAGAAGACTTGGCGCTAGCGAGTACCTGCAGGATTCAATAATCTGCCATAAAAAAATCGCTTCCAAAACCGCGAGGGTTAAGGAAGCGATTACGCCGTTTCAGCTTGCACTTCGTTAAGATCAAATATTTTTTAATAAGTTACCTGATGGTGGGATTGCTTTTTTTGCTTTCGCTTTTTTGTAATACACTCGCAGTTCGTCAAAAGTAGCTTGATAAGCAGGGTCATACCTGGCTGCACTTTTGACGGCTGCATACACTTCATTGGTCAGTGCTCGCTGAATGAACTCGACTGGGAATCTTCCAGCCACGAACTTAAATTTTGTCGTCACAGTTTTCACATTTTAAGTGTAAACCTTTTTCAGGTGAAGACAGAAGAAGTTCTAACGTCCGCGTTGTTGGAAATACTTAGACTTTCCCTTGCAAATTCCGCAACTTAATACTACTTTTATCAACAATTTAGCCACCAGAGTGAAATGGAATGATAATTAATATGACCCAAATTTATGCACTGATTTTAATTAAATTAAATGAGCTTATATTCTTGGGGTGATTATAAAGCTAGGAGATTGAGGGAAGGGTAGTGGAAGAGATTAACATTCCCTAGCGTTATACACAAGACCAAGACCACTGCAATAGACTATAACTAATGTCCAAAACAGCTGAGATATACTATCCATCCGGAGAAACCGAAAGGCACTTTGTCAAAAGTATTTGGCGACTACACGAATATAATATTCATAAAATAACGGAGACCATATTGCCTAAAGGGACAGTCGAAATAATCTTTAACTTGTCTGACGATATTACTTATTTCAACCCAAATTTGCCGAACGGACAAAAACTACCTAATTGCTTCATAAATGGCATCAACTTTAAGCCCTTCAAACTTATTAAAAACGGGCAGCAAGTATTTCTCGGCATTCAATTAAATGCTATTGGCCTGAAAGTCTTGTTTGATATGCCGGCTATGGAGTTCAATGACAATATTTATGAAGGTTGGCTGGTTTGTAAGTCTTTAGATTCGTTATCACAGCAATTATTTTACAAAAAATCATTTAACGAACAAGTAGAAGCAATTTTGAGATGGATAAACGAGAGAATTTCTGTTTCAAGGGCAAATAAAACACTGCCTCAGGTTTGCAAATTATTTTATTCCAAATCATTGCATGACCTCACAGTCAAAAATCTTTGTAAAGAGACTTTCTTTTCCGACAGGCACTTGAGGCGATTATCAAATGAATGGTTGGGGATGAATACGGAAACATTTATACAATACAATAAATATCTTGCCTCTTTACACTTATTACATCGTTCCGACTTGTCTTTAACCCAAGTTGGTTTACAAGCAGGTTATTATGACCAATCCCATTTTATCAGAGAGTTTAAATCTTTTACAGACCTGACACCTAAAGCTTATCAGACATCAATCAATTATTTACCCGGTCATATTTTCGATTAGACAACTAATGTCCGAATTATACAATTTAGCTACTTAAAAACCTGCTAGTTTTGCGGATATATATTTTAAATTTTCTGCAAAATGATTTACAAATTTTCACTTATCGAAAAAATACTGTTGGCAAATGATCTTATTCCTCATCCGTTTGCTGATGCTTCTTTTTCTGTTGGATTGGGATTTGCATTGGGAAGTTCTGTGAAACTGAAAATTGCTGACCAACTTTCAATGGATTTTAAGGAGGCCGGAAGTATTGCCCGTGCAGCCAATGTAAGCGAAGTTGGAGCTGAATTAATCCTGGATTGTTTAGAAGCTTTGGGATATGTTCAAAAAAAGGGCAATCACTATGCCTTTACAAAAAGGGGATTCAAAAATCTATCTCTTAGTTCCCCAGATAACTTCAGGAATTTTATTCTGTTCTGCGATTACTTATATAAAGGATATATTCATTTAGATGAAACTATTCGTTTAGGTAAAAGACCTCAATCAAATATGCTTGATGAAATGACTGATTATGAGTGGGAATTATTTTCAAGAGCTATGATAGATATATCAAGGACAAATTATAAAGAAGTCGTAGGAAAGATACCCACAGCAAAAAATGCTTTGAATATGCTGGACTTGGGGGGCTCTCACGGATTATACAGTATTGAACTTTGTAAACGAAATCCTAATTTAAAAGCTACTATTGTTGATTTGCCTCCGGTCCAAAAATATGCTGACGAATGTATTTCTAAGTATAATGCCGAAAAAAGTGTTTCTTTTCTTCCTTCGGATTTTATGAAAGATGAACTTCCAAAGAACAATGATATTATTCTTGCTTTCAACATTATTCACGGACTTAATACCTTGGAAAATGAAGTGCTTGCAGAAAAGGTATACCAGTCGCTTAACGATGGAGGAATTTATGTTATACTTGACCAGATAAAAGGTATTGGTGGAAGTTCTCAAATGTCAAAAGCGACAACTTCCTATATGGCTTTAAATCTTCTTCATCAGGCTGGTGGTAAAACCTATTCTAAAAATGAAGTGGATGCTTTCACCCGTAAAGCAGGGTTTAAGAAGTCTGAACTAAAAAAAATAAATGCCCCTGGCTTTGGTGTAATTATTTGCAGTAAATAAATCAGTTCCCAGACAGCAATTCTACTTTTACAGAATAGCCCTGTGCGTAACTTTGGTTTTTGCGCCGGTGTGGCTTGACAAATTAAGCCATGCCTAACTTATTGCAAAACATTTAAATATACGCTTGACTGTACTTTGATGAATGCCTAATTTTATGCCATTGTTCATAAAATTATTGCTACTATGATTCCGCTTGAAAATTCTATCGAGCCCTTTTGGATTTTTATGACCCGAAGTGCATTGGCCTTCATTCGTGCTAATATTTTGACATTTCCTTGCCAATTTCTCTGCCAAGCATTACTTTTATCGACAAAATATCCCTCGATGTAAAATGGAATGATTATCAATTTCACTCCTCTGAAAACATCGGTTTAGTTAAACTAAATGATCTAAACGATCCTTTGTTGACTTCACGAATGCAAGAGAATTGGGCGAAAGGATTGCAGAGCTTTTCTTAAACGTTAGCTACAATTTTATGAGAACAGCTGAAAATATCAGCTTTTTTCGAGGCTTTACTAACCGTAAGACTGTTGCCTCGAGTATGCTTTAACTCCCTAAAATAAAAGAGTTTGCGCGAAGGAAAAATTAATTTGATAGGTCTAAACTACTCATATTAACGTACATTTAAAATTGAATAAAATTTTAGTTGTAACAAGTGCCACTTTGTTAATGCCAACTTCACAGGCTAGTGGTTCTATTAAAATTGACATAAGCAACCAATCGCACTGAAAAAGACCTAATTATGAAGCAGTTATAGCAAACCCAGATGCAAATAAAGATATGAAAACATAAAAAGTAGCGGATAAAAATCCGATAGAGAAATACTAACAAAATTGATAATAGCAAAGTTGGTTACATCACTTTCGAAGCGTTTAAAATGCACCCAAGCTACAAAAGCAAAAGAATCCATACCGATAGTAACTTTTGAATACTTTGAACACCGATTAGTTTTAATTGCCCAAAATAATTCTATTCTAGAGAAAACAGATTTTGTAGCATGTTGGAAAATATAACATTTTGAAGGAAGAAAGGCTTCTTGCGCAAATAAGCGAGGGCAATTGGATAAACCGGAGCATGCTGACCCCTCTAGACCAGAATATTGAAGTATAG
>JBMOJB010000036.1:0-25271 GCA_049316985.1 Saprospiraceae bacterium
CGTTTGGCGGCTTCGCCGTTTGGTGCGCTGCGCGCGTTTGTTGGCTTCGCCGTTTATTGCGCTGCGCGCGTTACTACATATCTATTTCGTAATTCGTAATTCGTAATTCTTAATTATTCAATTTAAGTACATCAAGGAACGCCTTTTGCGGCACTTCCACATTGCCGATCTGGCGCATTTTCTTCTTTCCTTCTTTTTGCTTTTCCAATAGTTTACGTTTACGGGAGATATCTCCTCCGTAACATTTAGCGGTTACGTCTTTTCTCATCGCGGATATCGTTTCGCGAGCGATGATTTTGGCTCCGATACCTGCTTGAATAGCAATTACGAATTGTTGACGAGGCAATAGTTCCTTTAACTTTGCACACATTTTTCTCCCCAGCGCTTCCGCTTTCGTGCGGTGAACGAGTGCAGAAAGTGCATCTACATTATCGCCATTTAATTTGATGTCCAATTTCACCAGATCTGCCTGGCGATAGTCGAGTGGAGAATAATCGAATGAAGCATATCCTCTCGAAATGGATTTTAACCGGTCATAGAAATCGAAGACTATTTCAGCCAAAGGCATTTCGAAAAACAATTCTACCCGGGAAGGTGACAAGTAACTTTGCTTAGTCATAAAACCCCGCTTGTCCATACACAACTCCATAATCGAACCGATGTATTCGGGCTTAGTAATGATGGCTGCTCTAATATAAGGTTCTTCTACGAATTCCAGACTACTTGGATCAGGAAGATCGTTAGGTGTATTTACTTTACATCTTTCCGAATCTCTTTTGGTGGATTTAGCGATGTAGCTCACGTTTGGTACTGTGGTGATTACTTCTTGATTGAATTCTCTGCTTAGCCGTTCTTGAATAATTTCCAAATGCAGCATGCCAAGGAATCCACAGCGAAATCCAAATCCCAGTGCTGCAGAACTCTCAGGTTCGAATGTAAGTGAAGCATCGTTCAGTTGTAATTTTTCCAGGCTATCGCGAAGGTCTTCAAAGTCATCGTTATCAATCGGATAAATTCCCGCGAATACCATTGGTTTCACGTCTTCAAAACCATGAATAGCGACACCGGGATTGGCTACTGAAGTAATGGTATCACCTACTTTAATCTCTTTAGCGTTTTTCACTCCTGTAATCAAATATCCAACATTACCGGCAGAAATTTCAGTCTTGGGCGTCATATCAAGTTCCAGTACGCCGATTTCCATCGCATCATATTGCTTGTTAGTTGCAATAAAGCGAACCTTTTCTCCTTTCTTAAGTGTACCATTGACCATTTTAAAATAAGCAATAATACCACGAAAAGAGTTGAACATTGAATCAAAGATAAGAGCTTGTGGCGGCGCATTCACATCGCCCTTAGGCGGATGAATTCGTGCTACAACCGCTTCTAAAATTTCGGGTACACCCATTCCTGTTTTTCCGGAAGCCAATAAAATATCTTCTTTCTTACAACCAATAATCTCAATAATCTGATCGGATACTTCATCAATCATGGCATTTTCCATGTCGATTTTATTCAAGATCGGAATGATTTCCAGATTGTGCTCGATAGCCATGTACAGGTTGCTGATTGTCTGTGCTTGAATACCTTGTGTCGCATCCACCAACAAAAGCGCCCCTTCACATGCAGCAATAGAGCGAGAAACCTCATAGGCAAAATCCACATGCCCGGGAGTATCAATCATATTTAAGGTATATTCATGACCATCTTTCGCATTGTAATACATCTGTATTGCGTGGCTTTTGATGGTAATCCCTCTTTCTCTTTCAAGATCCATATTGTCAAGCAACTGCGCTTTCATATCTCTTGCTTTCACAGAATTGGTCGTTTCCAGCAATCGGTCTGAGAGTGTGCTTTTACCATGGTCAATGTGTGCGATTACACAAAAATTTCGAATATAATTCAGATCTCCTGTCATTTATTTACTTTAATATTCCTAATACTATATAATTAATATTTTGACTATCAATAATTTACATTGAAGTGTCAATCTTTTTCTCAAACTTGCTGCAAAGATATACTTTTTTGTACTAAAAATAAGAAGAGTTTCAAAGTTTGTAGAACTGGTGTAGATACCTTAAAAATGTGGCTAAATGTCGAATTGTATGGGTAATTGAATTTTGTAGCTTTTTGCAATAATAATTTGAAAATTTGAAAATATTTAGATCAACTTCGTTGATGTCATTTGTTGTTTCTTTTTTTTATTAACAAATTGACAGCATGAAATATTTTACTAATTCTATCGCCAACCTTTGATTATCTGTGAAAAAGGGCCTCGATACTACAAAAGAACTGTTAAGTAGGCCAAAAAAGACTCCGAAGGAGTCATTAGTATCATCAAATTTTCAAATTTTCAAATCATCAAATTTGGATGTATCTATCTCAGAAAATCTAAAATTACTCCACACTAATCAGCAGAGACCCAAAAATGTTTAGGTGTTGAGGTGTTTAGAAATCGAAATCGAAAAGTGCTTTAATTCCCCATTTCTGAATATCGGGTTGACTGAGGTAATTGAGGCGCCAAATATAATCAATACGAAGAAAACCAAAAATATTGCTGATCCCGGCACTTGCCTCCATATAGGGAACATTGCCTAAAGCTCTCGTGATTGGCAGCATTTTGTCATTAACTGGGAATTTAAGCAATTGATTAGTTGAACTTGGAATGTTTTGGGAATCCAACCCTCCGTATACTGCCTTGAAGCTGACTCCTTCTCTTAGCCTTAATTTTTTTACAGCTGGGATTCTATTGAGTACGATACCGCCAAAATTGTGGTTGACGTGCATCATCACATATTTATCGCTTACAAACTCCAGGTAGTTCATCAAATTAAAGCCGTTGTTATCAAAGAAATATCCCTGATTCGTGCGGTGTATTTCAAGTAGTGGATAGGAAACTTGTCCAAAGACCCGACCAGCTTCAACCGCAAATTTGGTCCTGCCCATTATTCCCAGAAAAAGGGTTTTGTCCATTCGCAAACTAGCTCTTTGAAAAGCATAGTCACTTCCCAACAATCCCTTGACAGCGACTTTATATTGAAATAAAAAAACAGGAAACTTGCTCGTAATATTGCTTCGGGATTGAACACCCTGAAAAATTCTCTCATTGGGAGCATAGCGTATCCATATGCCCAATTCACTAGTTACTGCATTGTTGTCATTGCGATTGTTCTGAGGCTCAGAAAAAAAATCTGCAGCTTCCTTAACTGTCCTGTGCCGGGCGAAAACACTATAGCTAAATCTATTTTTATATTCTTTTACATAGTCAATATTGTAAACGTCATTCCAAAGTAGTCGATTGGTACCTGTACGCTGCAAGGAGTTAACCAGTCCTTGACCAGCATTGGATGCAAATCCCGGAAAATACAAATCGTGGTCATATGAAAACCTGATTTGATTGGAAGGAAATCTACTTGGGCGCGCTCCCTTGAATGCTATAGTCGTGCTTATTCCATATTTAAATTCTTTGTCCAATAGTCCATAAGCTCCATACGCTTTAAAACGCATGTGCTTGAAATGCCGGTCTGCAGTTCTCAAACTAAGTTGTACACGCGCTCCTTCCAGATCATTGTAGCGAAGCAAATTGCCTATTTCTCCTACTTCAAGAATTCCCACTCTTTGATATCCCCTGCTCATCAACATACTTAGCGATTTCATCGCCCGAAACAAAGTAGTACCCTTTACTGAATCAACCATCGTCTTAATTTCGGATTCTGCGTGGTTTAACTGTTCATGCCGTTTTTCCAGCCAAAATTCAGGTGTACGTTCCATTGCACCGGTATCTCTAAGCAAATTCATGCTTCCAGTATATAAGGAATCAGGTTGAGGAAAATTAATCTTATAATTTCGGTAGCTATTGGATTTCATCGCCAACAAACTTCTACCTTCTCTGTTTTTCCAGATTTTCATATCCAGTAAAACCAGATCACTGTTCAGAAGTAAGCGTCGCTCTTTCCCTTCCCCTTGAAATGCAAAATCTTGTTTAATTCTGATTTCCGAAACCCAGTTCAGGTTGATGTCTTTCGAAATCCCCATATCTACGCTTTGCACTGCATAGGTTGAATCCAACACAACCATCAGGTTTCCAATAAAAGCTAGATCATTTTTGTTTATTGGACTAAAGAAAACCCGGGCGTAATTTTTTTCAGCTGTTTTAACAGTATCAGTAATATAAAAACGATAAAATGTTGTAGCATTGGAAGATAGCGGTCCGACAAATTGCTTATTTAATAAAGTAATTATTGGCTCATAAATATCGATATCAGTATATAAATTGGTGATGTATGTAGAAACACCATCCTTATCGATATCATAATCATCTTCAATGGCTGTCTGGCGTTCACCGAGAAGCAATTCCTTTTTACTTCCGGGATTTTTTCGGTAGTAAGTGGTAAGCAATCGTTCCCGAAGATAAAATGGCAAAGCAACCTTTTGGTTGATTTGATTGGTATCACAAAAATCAAAAGCAAACTCAAAAGGATTAAAGTACCAGCGGTTTTTGAACTTCTCTGTAACCCCATTCAAATCCATTCTTAACCTTTCGTGGGTATCAAACTGGTAAAAAGGCAACGCATCCTTTCGATTTTCATCTTTATGCAAAAAAACCTGATGAATAAGATCAACAGCAGGGTTTTTTCTTTTGTATTTGTCAGGATGGACTGTAATTTCTTTTAAAATGGCTTCCATCGCGCGAAGTTCAACGGAAATTTCGTTGTGCTGATTTGCTTTAACTTTGATGAATTTGGTCTCGTAACCCAGGCACGATACCTTTATTTCTTTTTGGGCATCTACAGATTCTATCAAAAATCGCCCATAATGGTCGGTTGAAGTTCCTGCACTTCCATTATTGAATTGAATATTGGCAAAAGGAATTACCTCTTTAGACCTCGAATCCAATACAAGCCCGGAAACAGTAGTCTGTTTCTGAGCAAAAACCGAAAAAAAAGGCATACAAAAAGCTGTAAAAAGAATAAAGAGAACTCGCAAAATGATATTTTTTATCCTAAAGGAACAAAATTAGAAAGGTCAAGTTGTATGAACGCCATTTTTTGACTAAAAGTCTGATTCAAACGGTAGATTTATATAAAATAGCACAAAAAAGAAATATATAAGTAAATTTCACCAGTATATCGCTCCTGTTAATCTTATGATTAAGATCAGAATTTTCCTTTTAGATATGTGATGGCTAGTTGATATGCTTCTTTGGCATTGGCTTCATCGTATTTCGGATTACTTGGATTTGCAAATGCGTGAGCCGCATCGAAAATGCGGTAATTGAGCACTTTGTCTGCTTTTTTCATATTCGCAGCAAATTCTTCGATAACTTTCTTAGAAATGTAATCTTCAGTGGCAAATAAACCCAAAACATCGCTGTTCAGTTCCTTGAGTTTTTCGACGTCCTTGACTGGCATACCATAGTACATCACTGTACCGACATTCTGCTTTCCGCACAGGAGCGCAGATCTCAATGACCATGCACCTCCAAAACACCAGCCAACATTGGCGATACTTGCCTTTTTGCCGGAAAAATCAACTGCTCCCTTGATGATATTTTCAAGACGATCCACTTTAGTTTCTGTCATGAATTTACCGGCTTCCTGGCGATTGGTTGCCAGTTTGCCGTCGTAACTATGGCCAGCACATTTACATTTTCGCCCAGATCTTGGTAGAAAATGTCAGCTTGCTTCTTGATGTAGTCATTCAACCCCCACCATTCCTGATAGACAAACAACCATTTGTCTGACTTTTTTTTGGCTTTAATATAGTAAGCATTGGCGTTTTGTCCATCCGCAACTTTAAAATCAATCATTTTGCCTTTTCCATTGTATTGAAAGGACAATGGGCTTTGATGAAAAGCCTGAAAAGTCGGATCAAATGCAAACTGTCGCAAATCGTCGGGCGGAGCGGTATGGCACATGACCATTTTTCTTAGTTCCACTTTCTTAGGAGTAAAAGCCAAAAACAGCAGTATGCTTATAAACACGGTGGCTGTTGAAAATAGTATCTTGTTGATAATGGTAGATTTTAGATGTGAAAATAATCGCACTGCCTTCTAACACGATAAAACTGAAATAGTTTTTTGAGTTTTTCGAATAAGAATGGTATGCTTCAAACTCCAACGATAAATGTGCAAAAAATCGATTTATTAAGTAAAATATAACATGTATAGTTCAAGGATTCAAAGTGATTTGACTTACTTTTGCCTACCTTAGCCTTCGAAATTGAAAATAAATATGCATAACCCACGGGAGATCCTGCTTAAATACTGGAAATTTTCTGAATTTCGCCCTTTGCAGGAAGAAATTATCCAAAGTGTACTTGACGGCAAAGACACCCTCGCGCTCTTACCGACCGGAGGCGGAAAGTCCATTTGTTTTCAGGTACCTGCTTTGTGTCTGGAAGGAGTTTGTGTAGTCGTTTCTCCTTTGATTGCCTTAATGAAAGACCAGGTTTACAACCTCAAAAAGAGAAACATCCCTGCTGAGGCGATTTTTTCAGGCATGCCTTACCGCGATATAGACCGAATCCTGGATAATGCCGTTTATGGAGGTTTAAAATTTCTATACTTATCGCCGGAGCGCCTGAATTCTGAGCTCGTACAAATAAGAATCAGTAAAATGAACATCTGCCTGATGGCAATTGATGAAGCACACTGTATCTCGCAATGGGGCTATGATTTTCGCCCTTCCTATTTGGAAATCGCCAATATCAGAAAAATTCTTCCTCCGGCAACACCCCTTTTAGCTTTGACCGCGACCGCGACTCCTGAAGTAGTAGATGATATTCAGGCAAAACTGTGTTTTAAAATCAGACATGTTTTTCAAAAATCGTTTGAACGCAGCAACCTTTCCTACGTCGTTGCAGAAGTCGAGGATAAAACCGCAAAAGCAATTGATATCCTAAAAAAGGTGCCGGGAGCAAGTATTGTATATGTCAGAAACAGACGAATGACCAGGGAAATCGCATATGAACTTACTAGAAATGGGATAAACGCCGATTTTTATCATGCGGGACTGCCTGCTGAGGAGCGAAATAATAAGCAAGATGGTTGGATGCAAAATAAAATCCGTGTCATCGTAAGTACCAATGCTTTTGGGATGGGAATTGATAAACCTGATGTGCGGGTAGTGATACATATTGATCCGCCTGACAACCTGGAAGCATACTTTCAGGAAGCTGGACGGGCAGGTAGAGACGAAAAAAAATCGTACGCAGTACTATTGTACCACAGCAGAGACAAAGCAACACTTGAAAAAAATTACGAAGTCGCTTTCCCTGAATTGAAAACCGTCAGACAAGTGTATCGTGCCTTAGGATCCTATTTTCAAATTGGCATCGGAGCAACGGAGAATATTAGCTACGATTTCGATTTGATTGAATTTTGCAAAACTTACCGATTTGAACAACAATTGCAAGTGCTATCAAGTTTGAAAATACTGGAGCAAGCAGGTTGGCTGAGTTTATCAGAAGCTATTTTCATTCCTTCAAGTGTTTTTATTCGGGTCAGCAGAGAGGAGCTCTATGATTTTCAACTGAAGCATAAAGAAATAGACCTGACCGCCAAAGCGTTGACCAGGGCTTATCCTCATATCTTTACCCAAGCTGTATTTATCAATGAAAAGGCTATGGCACATTTTCTCAAAATTCGGGAAGATGAATTGCTCTCAAAATTAAATTACCTTGATGCTGAGGGAATAATTGAGTATTTCCCTCAGAAAGAAAAACCACAGCTCACTTTCATCAGAGAAAGGATCAGCGCAGAAGACCTTTCTTTTGACCACAAAATGTACACTTTTAGAAAAGAAAGGCATCTTTTCCGTATCGAAAAAGTTATCGAATACTGTGAAGCCAAAAGATGTAGAAGTAGGTTGTTATTGGAATATTTCGGACAGAAAACAGAAAAAAATTGTGGAGTTTGTGACTATTGCCTGGCTAACCTGCAGGAATCAATATCAAAGGAAGACTTTGAAAGGTATCAAAATAAAATCATTTCCATGTTAAAAAAGGAAGAACTAAGTATCAATCAAATTGTTAACTCATTTTCATCCAACAGACAGCAACGTATACTTAAGGTACTCGAATACATGGTCGATGAGGGTTTTGTACAAAAAAATGGAGAACAATTGAGGGTAGGATAGGAATTACGAATTACGAATTACGAATTACGAACTTGACTACCTTCGGTAGTTTGCGAATTTCTAAATACTACTGCCTTGTTGAAACAGATACGAAAAAACACCATTTATACCTTGTAAGATAAAAATATCGCAAAAATCAAAAATTTAATTGTTAGACAAACTAATGTCCATTAGAGTAACTAAAATTGCAAAAAAAACATAATTGAATAATCTCAACCTGCCGTAGGCAGACAATTCTTAATCCGTAATTCGCAATTCGCAATTCGTAATTCGTAATTCGTAATTCGTAATTTTTAATTCGTAATTCGTAATTCGTAATTCGTAATTCATTAATCTTTTTTTCATGAAATATATAATAGTTTTTTGTTTGATAGCGGCAATTTTCAGCTGTGGTGATTCTACTTATTCACAAGGTCAAAGCTTGTACAAAAGCAAATGTGCCAATTGTCATATGGAAGACGGGACTGGATTGGCAGGTCTGATTCCACCGTTGGCAAACACAGATTTTTTATTAGAAAACAAAGATCAAATTGCTTGTTATATACGAAAAGGTTTAAAGGATCCTGTTTTGGTGAATGGCGATTTGTATACACAGCAAGTTATGCCGGCTATACCCTCATTGACTGACGTCGAGATCACCAATATTACCAATTATATTTTGACAGCATGGGGAAATAAAGGAGAAATAATGACCTTGGATGAAGTTAAAAAACACTTGGATAAATGTCAGTAGAATGTTAATGATCAAAGATTAATGATCAATGATTAATATTTACTTTTTGTTTTGCACATCGCTAATTACTCACCAATTAATCTTATTTACCAAACACATTATTAATCATTGATCATTGATAATTGATATTTAAAATTTGATTATTGATTTTTAAAAGGTACTATTCGAGCAATGTATACGCAAATCAACAGGATAACGATACTCATATATCCAACGATGTCGTAGTTGATAATTTTCCCACTAATAGCGTCTTTGGTAACAATCAAACCGGCGATGAGCGATGCCAGTCCGGTACCAAGTTGTTGCATAGAGCTGTTGAAACTTTGAAAACTACCGCGATGCTCGGGACTTACTACATTCGTCACCATCGCACTACCGGTAACTCCCCTCCCGGAAGAGGCTGAAAACCACAGTCCAAATAATGTTAAAACTAAAATATAATGATTGTTAGCTGGCATATTGGTTAACAGTACAATCATCGGAAGCGCTGAGAACACGCAAATCGTGAAGATTCGCATTTTTCCATACTTGTCTGCGAGTTTGCCCAGAAAATTGGAAGAGAAAAATGAAGCTACACCGCCTACCAGGTAAATCAATGGCGTGAATTCCTTAGAATATCCTACATTATTTTGCATGAATGGATTGATGAACGGGATAACTAAAAAATGCCCCAACATCATCAAAAATGTAAAAAGTATGGCTTTGTACTGCGTTGGACTTTGGATAACGTGCAACAACACCTGAATTTTTCTTTCAGGCGATTCGCCTTCTTCCTTGATGTGAGCACGCATTGACGGCAAGTAAAAATGAATCAATGGAATCAGGATAATACCTAAAAAACCTACCAATAAAAAAGGTGCATGCCAACTGATTACATTGGCCAGCTGAAGGGCGAAAGGCATTCCAAGTGTTGAAGCCAATGAAAATGCAGACATGATCGCACCCATTGCTACACCCCTTCTTTCATAGGAGAATGTGTCTGATACTATTGAAACCACTTGTGCTCCAATTAATCCACCAAATACACCTGCGAAAACGCGGGCACCAAAAAGTGCATAATAGTTGGGTGCTATACCACAAGCAATTGAACCAACTAAAAACAAACCATATGCGTAAATGAGAATTTGCTTGCGGTCAAAATGATCGACAAAAAATGCAGCTGCAAATCCTGAAACTGCAGCACTAATGGTATAGGCAGAAACCAATAAGGAGAACTGGAAAGGACTTATTTGAAAGTAAGGCATCAGGTAGGCTCCCAATGGCATCATAATCATAAAGTCAAGTATATGTGTAAAATTGATACATGAAAGTATGATAAGAATTACTTTTTCGTTGGTAGTTAGGGTTTTCATACCTGTTTAGACAATGATTTTTAAAAAATGTTTACACTGTAGCCGAAACTATAAACATCAGTGCCAATATTTCTCCAAAATCATTTAGTCTGTAACTTTTTGTGCCAATACCTCAATAGTCCTGCGACCGACATAAACGCGGGATTAGCTTTTTCGTATTTGGGAATATCGATTTCCTGTATACCATGTCCTTTGAGTCTATCAGCAACGAAAGCCTGAAATTCAGGAATGAGCTCTTCTGATTTTCTGCCCGCTTCATATTGAGGTTTCATCCAGGCGGCCCAGGCCAGCAATTCACTTTCAAGTGCTGCGAGATGCGCTTCTTTATCCTCGATCTGGCCAAAATGGGTCAAAACCAACTGATTGACCGTCAAATTTCTCATTAATTCAATAGATGCCTGCCAATCTTCGATATTGATATCAGGCGGTGGACAAGGAGGCATTACCACTCCACTATTGATCTTCACTCCCGCCACATCTCCTGTGAACAATGTATTGTCCAATTGCCAGGCAATATGATGTATTGCATGACCGGGAGTATACCAAGCAGTAAATGTTTTATCACCTATCGCAATTGACTCCCCGTGCTCAGGGATATATAGCTGTGTTTCAGGAATCGCATTCATGGAACCCCACAAAGGCTCCATTTCATCACCATAAATCATCTTTGCTGATGCATACAATTTTTCAGGCGAAGCCAGGTGTTTTGCTCCAGCCGGATGTACATATATGGTGGCTCCATGATCAGCAAAACACCAGGCTGCTCCGGCATGATCAAAGTGAATATGCGACAAAAGAACATGCTTTATATCGCTTGTTTTATATCCCAGTTTTAGCAATTCTGTTTCGAGATGCAAAAAAGTTAAATGAGGTCCCGATTCTATTAAAACCGGCCCATCAGAAGTTGGAACAACAAACACAGCGATTGTGCTGTTTTCTCCCAAAAATTCAAGGTCAATTACATGGTACATGGTGGAATATTGATGAATAAAAACGTATTATCGATAGCACGATCATGATTATTACTAAACTAACTTTAATTGCGCCACAAATTCTTCCGGTAAATCAGGCGTAATAACAATCTTTTTACCATTTTTCAAGGTAATTCCTACATAGTTTTTTAGCTGTGTTCCATATAAAGTATATCTACCCAATTGCTTGTTGGTAAAAATACCAAAATAACCAAAGAAGCCACCGCTTCCAAATAATCTTAAAGCAAAACCAGAAGCTGATTGATCGATCATTTCACAATCAGCCAGTTCATTTCGCTGATATACAGCGTCCTTAAATGGTCGGCGGATAATCAGCTGATCTGCCGTCAGCGTATAAGACTTTATCGAAAATCCGTACACAATTACTAATATCAACAGACAAAAAACAGGTAAGCCCATGACGAACCACTGGTTCAGAACATGATCTTCACTCATCCAGGAAGTCACATTTGAAAGTGCAAAAATAAGAAGTATCACCGATGCCGTGATGACATAGGTTTTAATATCCATCGAAGCTTTAAAGTCCATCTTTAAAATATAAGCGGCTTTTACGATCTTTGCAGATTGTAAAAGCCGAGCATTATGAAATATTTTTCCAGGTATTATTTATCAAGAATTGCCGGATTTAAGCCCATATTGCTAAATCCGCCATCATGCATCAAATTCTGCATGGTCACCATTCTGGTAAGGTCACTAAACATTGTAATACAATAATCCGCACAAGATTCCGCACTGGCATTACCAAGCGGTGCCATTTTGTTGGCATAATCGTAGAATTCCTGAAATCCTTTAACTCCGGAACCAGCAGTTGTCCAGGTCGGCGATTGGGAAATGGTATTTACCCTTACTTTGCTTTTGGTTCCCATATGGTATCCAAAACTTCTGCCGATCGATTCCAACATAGCTTTGATGTCTGCCATTTCATTGTAATCAGGAAAGACTCTTTGTGCTGCCATATAGGTCAACGCCACGATACTTCCCCAATCGGCCATTGCATCTTGCTTGTACAGTACTTGCATCATTTTGTGAAAGGACAATGCACTGATATCTATCGAAGTTTTACTCCATTCGTGATTCAAATCAGTGTATGATTTACCTTTGCGGACATTGACCGACATTCCGATTGAATGTAACACAAAGTCCAGCTTTCCACCCAAAATTTCCTGACTTTCACTAAAAAGCTTATCCAGATCATTCATATCAGTAGCATCACAAGCAATCACCTTTGCATTTAGTTTTTCACTAAGCACATTAATTTCTCCCATCCTCATCGCCACCGGTGCATTGGTCAGTACGATTGTGGCGCCTTGTTCTACGCATTTTTCAGCAACTTTCCATGCTATGGATTGATCATTCAAAGCACCGGATATCACTCCTCTTTTTCCTTTTAATAAATTATTTGTCATACACTTTTAGTTAGGAATTATTAAATCTTCGTTTTGTAGCTTCGCAGCAAAAATAGCAACAAATATTCAATTAATCTTATACTTTGTAAAAATATGGCATTTCCTGCATAGCATTTCTTTACTACAAATGCAGTATTCGCTTAACATTTATATTTCACATACATAGCGCCTTTTACCAACTTAGTAAAAATCGGATATTGTAAAGTATTGATTTACCAAACGTTACACAAATCAGAAAATAATTCAATCGCGGCATTACAATTACTTGACATTTGATACCTGAATCTAAAAATATAGTAATAAATTTGCCTTTCAATTTTTTTTTAATCAACACACCCGTTTAAATATGAATCAGGATTTTAATTTAAACCATTATGGCATCACAGATAGAATAATTATCCGAAATGCCTCCCCAGCACAATTGTACAAGCTTGCTTTATTGTTCGAAAAGGAATCAGCCATTTCAGACAAAGGTGCTTTGATGCTTGAGTCCGGAAAAAAAACAGGCAGAAGTCCTAAAGATAAGCGGATTATTGAACGGCCAGAAAGTACTGATGATATCTGGTGGGGTAATGTCAATATTAAAATGGATGAACACACCTTTGATATCAACCGTCAAAGAGCTGTCGACTATTTGAATACCCGTACCCGCGTTTATGTGGTGGATGGATATGGTGGATGGGATAAAAAGTACCAGATTAAAGTACGCGTTATCTGTACTCGTCCATACCACGCCCTGTTTATGCACAACATGTTGATCAGACCGACAGAAGCCGAACTAGAAACCTTTGGCGAGCCAGACTATGTAATTTACAATGCCGGCGAATTTCCTGCCAATCAATATACCACACATATGAACTCCAGAACCAGTATCGACCTTTGTTTCGAACGCAAGGAATTCGTGATATTGGGCACTGAATATGCAGGAGAAATGAAAAAAGGTGTATTCACAATCATGAACTACATCATGCCAAAGATTGGCGTACTTTCCATGCACTGTTCTGCAAATGAAGGTAAAGATGGTGATGTATCCTTATTCTTCGGATTAAGTGGTACCGGAAAAACAACTTTGTCAGCAGATTCACATAGAAGCTTAATTGGTGATGACGAGCATTGTTGGACTGCAGATGGGGTTTTCAATATTGAAGGTGGATGTTATGCAAAAGCCATCGATTTGTCAGTAGAAAAAGAACCTGAAATCTTCAATGCCATACGATTTGGTACAGTACTTGAAAATGTAATGTACAACCCAAAGACACATGAAGTAGACTATTCTAATACTACTCTAACCGAAAATACCAGAGCAGCTTATCCGATTGAATTTATTCCGAATGCAAAAATTCCATGCGTAGGAGGCCATCCCAAAAACATTATCTTCTTGACTTGCGATGCCTACGGTGTGCTGCCACCCGTTTGCAAATTGACACCTGCACAAGCAATGTACCATTTCATTAGTGGGTACACGGCCAAAGTTGCAGGCACAGAAATGGGTATAACTGAACCACAAGCAACTTTCTCTGCCTGCTTTGGTGCAGCCTTTATGGTTTGGCATCCAAACAAATATGCCAATTTGCTGGCACAGAAAATGGAAGAAAATGGCGCTCATGCTTGGTTAGTTAATACCGGATGGGTAGGCGGTGGGTATGGTGTTGGCGAGAGAATTAAACTTCGTTATACCCGTGCCATCATAGATGCGATTCACAACGGCGAATTTTTACATACAGCTGTGGTTACGGATCCAATTTTCGGTTTTGATATTCCTACTTCTTGTTCTGACGTTCCAAAGGAATTATTAATTCCCAAAAACGCCTGGCCATCAGTAGACAATTACAACAAACAAGCACAACACTTGGCTAATTTATTTAATAAGAATTTTGAAAAATTCAAAGACGGATGTAGTGAAGACATCATTCAGGCGGGTCCTAATGTTTAGTCAAAAATTAGGATGAAATTCTTACAAAGTAAAGCATACATCAATGGCGAATGGGTAACTGCAAAGCGTAATAAAACGTACGCTGTTGTAAATCCGGCAAACGGTCGTCTTATTTCTACCGTCCCTGATATGGATAAAGCAGATACTGCTTTCGCCATTGATGCAGCTAACGAAGCATTTAAAAACTGGCGAAAAACCAGTGCAAATGAACGATCTTTGTTGCTGAAAAAATGGTACCATCTGCTGATTGAAAACAAAAAATATCTGGCAGAAATCCTCACCTCCGAACAAGGAAAACCTTTCCCAGAAGCAATAGCGGAAATTAAATATGGAGCTTCGTATATTGAGTGGTTTGCTGAAGAAGCACGCAGAATTTACGGAGACATCATTCCCGCAGCAGATTCTGCAAAGCGGATCATGGTAATGAAACAAGCTGTAGGAGTTGTTGCTTTAATTACGCCATGGAATTTCCCCCATGCAATGATTGCAAGAAAAATTGGTGCAGCCTTGGCAGCGGGTTGTACCGTTGTCGTAAAACCTGCTGAAGCTACACCCTTGTCTGCACTGGCGATGGTCTGTCTGGCGGAAGAAGCCGGCTTCCCAAAAGGCGTTATTAATGTCATATGCAGTTCGAACCCATCAGAAATTGGAGAAGAGCTGTGTTCAAATCCAATCGTTAGAAAAATTTCTTTTACAGGCTCGACTCCAGTTGGAAAAATCCTGATGGAGAAATGTGCAGGTACAGTAAAAAGACTTTCACTCGAATTGGGAGGAAACGCCCCTTTCATAGTTTTTGAAGATGCCGATATCGAATCAGCTGTAAAAGGACTTATGCAATCCAAATACAGAAACGCAGGTCAAACCTGTGTCTGTGCCAATAGAATATTCGCCCACAGTAGCATCCATGATCAATTTGTAGAGCTTTTGACTGAAGCCACGAAAAAACTAAAAATGGGAGATGGATTCGATGAGGACGTGAATGTTGGTCCTTTAATAAATCAAAAAGCACTCCTGAAAGTTCAAGGATTAGTCGAAGATGCCATTTCGAAAGGTGCGATTTGTCATACCGGTGGAACACAAGGAAATCTGGGGCTTTCCTTCTATGAACCTACTGTACTCTCGAACGTTAATACCGCAATGAAAATCCATGAAGAAGAAATTTTTAGCCCCATAGCTTCGGTCTTCAAATTTGAAAGTGAAGAAGAAGCTGTACGAATGGCCAATCAAACCAAGCATGGCCTGGCAGCTTACTTTTATGGAAAAGATATCAACCGGATTTACAGGGTGATGGAAGACCTTGAATTTGGTATGGTAGGAATAAATACCGGGTTGCTTTCATCAGTGACAGCTCCATTCGGAGGAATTAAAGAAAGTGGATTTGGTCGCGAAGGCTCTAAGTATGGAATTGATGAATACCTTGATATTAAGTACATTTGCATCGGTGAGATAAAATAAAAATAATGATTCTAAGCGCAAGAAATATCGTAAAAAAGTACGGAGAAAGACTGGTAGTCAAAGGGGTTTCTTTTGAGGTCAATCAAGGTGAAATCGTCGGTTTGCTTGGCCCAAATGGGGCAGGGAAAACGACTTCATTTTATATGACTGTTGGTTTCATCCAACCGGATTCCGGACAAGTATTTCTCGATGACGAGGATATCACAAAACTACCCATGTACAAACGTGCTCAAAAAGGCATTGGCTACCTGCCACAGGAAGCCTCCGTATTCAGAAAACTAAGCGTCGAACAAAATATTAAAGCTGTACTGGAAATGACTAAATTAAGTGCAGCTGAACAAAAAGATTCGCTTGAAAATCTGATTGAAGAATTCAACCTGCAAAAAGTCAGAAAAAGCAATGGTGATATGCTTTCAGGTGGAGAGCGAAGAAGAACAGAAATCGCACGCGCACTGGCGACCAGTCCTAAATTCATTTTACTGGATGAGCCATTCGCCGGAATTGATCCAATTGCCGTAGAAGATATTCAATATATTGTCACCCAGCTCCGAACAAAAAACATTGGCATCCTGATAACAGACCATAATGTTCAGGAAACCTTGTCGATTACGGATCGGGCTTACCTGATGTTTGAGGGCAATATACTAAAAGCAGGTACCGCTGAAGAATTGGCAGCAGATGAAATGGTGCGCCGTGTTTATCTCGGTATGAATTTTGAATTAAAGAAAAAAGTTTTAACACCGCACATTAGATAAATCAATAACCCTCGGCGTGGTCATCTCCCCTTTTGTCGGCCGCTCCTTCCAGCGTGCCATCGGATTTTACTAAAATCATCTCCAGTCTACCGATAAATCCACGTTCTTTAAAGGTGTGGCCTTTTGCTTCAAGAATCTTTATCGTATGCTCCGGCAACTTCCCTTCTCTTTCGATAAAAGTGTGCTCCGGTATCCATTGCTGATGAAAACGAGGAGCAAAGGTTGCATCTTTGGCATCCATTTTAAAATCAATCACATTTACTATACTTTGAAAAACTGTAGTTATTATCGTAGAACCACCCGGACTGCCCAGTACCATGAAGAGTTTGCCATCTTTGGAGATTATTGTGGGTGTCATGGAACTCAACATCCGCTTCTTCGGGACTATTGCATTTGCAGTACCTCCGATCAGACCATACATATTGGGCACTCCAGGCTTGATGCTGAAATCATCCATTTCATCATTTAATAAGAAACCTGCATTAGCTACTACCGTCTTCGAACCATAAGAATTGTTTAAAGTCGTTGTGCAAGAAACTGCATTTCCATATTTATCTACAATCGAAAAATGAGTGGTTTGCTCACTTTCGTATTTTTTAAATTGAGCTGCATTTATTTCTGAACTTTTTGATGCTCTTGAAGTATCAATGCTCTCCCGTCTGGATAATAAGTATTTTTCATTGAGTAGATCAGCTACCGGAACGCTATAAAAATCCGGGTCCCCAAGATGAGTAGCCCGATCTGCATAGACTCTCCGCTCAGCTTCTATCATAAGATGAACAGCCTCAGGAGAATGAAATCCAGCTTGCGCAATATTGGAATTCTCCAAAATCCCCAGCATTTGAAACAAGGCTATTCCTCCGCTACTGGGTGGTGGCATCCCAATGATATCGTAGCCCCGATATTTGGTATTCAGTGCCGTCCTCCAGATAGATCGATAGCTTTTCAGGTCACTTTTAGTGATAATTCCATTGGCAGCTTTCATTTGTTCGACTATCTTTTCTGCCACAGGACCTTCGTAAAATCCATTCCTACCTTTATCTCTGATCAGTCGAAGTGTTGCTGCCAGGTCTTTTTGTACCAACACATCACCCGGTTTCCAGGATCTCTTTTTGACAAAGACAGGCAATTTAGTGTTGTATTTTTCAAAATCGCTTTTTAAATCATTTAAATTATCAGCCTCTTGTTTGGTAATAGGAAATCCTTTAAGCGCCAATCTAATCGCAGGCTGGATCAGTCGCCTCCAGTTCTTCAACTTACTGTGTTTTGTAAATGCTTCATACATTCCATCAACCGTTCCGGGAACACCCGCAGACAAACAACCCAAAACACTCAAGTTGGCAATTGGATTACCTGCATCGTCCAGAAACATATCTTTACTCGAAAGCTGCGGCGCCATCTCCCGATAATCCAAAGCAGTTACTTCTCCCTTAACATTTCTATACAACATAAATCCCCCACCACCTATATTGCCAGCTTGTGGGTAGACAACGGCCAACGCAAAATGCACCGCAATTGCAGCATCTACGGCATTTCCACCTGCTTTTAGTATGGCAATTCCAACTTTTGAAGCCAATGGGTGTGCACTGACAACCATTGCTTTATGTCCAATTGCACTTTTGTGAATCTCATAAATCGCTTTATTCTTTTGCTGACCGTTTAAGCAAAAACTGACAAAAATCAAGAACAAAAAGAATACTACTTTCTTCATATAAATAAGGCTTTGGTAAAGATAAATTATCAATGATCAATGATCAATTTTAAATAACGGATCGGACAAATTAGCCGAAAATTATTCGCATAACAGAAACAAGTTGGATTTCACAAAATCAAAGAGACCGCTCATAATTCCTCATCTGACGAAGGCAAATTCGTAATTCGTAAACTACCGTAGGTAGTCAAGTTCGTAATTCGTAATTCGTAATTCGTAATTCCAAATTCTTAATTCTTAATTCTCAATTCATAGTTAGCCATTTTCATCAAATCCAGGTATGTTCCGCTAAAACGATTGAGGTCATATTTACCTATTCCTTCGAGGAGCCCTTTATCGGTGTACTGCCAGAAATGCCACTTACCTTGCCAGCATGTGGGCATGATCGGTGGAGAATCAGGTTGGTAATTCGCGACCCACAACAAGTACTGATCAAATCCATCAGGATCTCCGATGACATTTTCCCAAAAGCTCTTCCTACAGTAAATCATCGGTTTACGACCAGTAACAACTTCTACTGCATGCAGCCAATACCGAATTCTTTCAACAACCAAAGTGCGATTGCTGATAATATATTCGCGGTCAAAAGGCCGAGTATCTTCCTCTATATCCAGCACGGGTGGCAGTATTCCCGGCTTGCTGAAGTCAATATTCATACTTAAGAAATTACTGACTTGCTGGTGTATATCCTCTTTTAACAAGCTAAAAAAGTGGTAAACTCCTTTGATCATATGATGCTCATCCAGTCGAATAAAGTTATATTCGAAATATGGATCCCGGCGTTCTCCTCCATGCGTACCCTTTACAAAACAAAAGTCCAGTTTGAACTGTTTTAACTTATCGAATGGAAAATCTCCATTTTTAAATTCTTCGTTTTCGTAGTGTGAAATGTCGATGCCTTGTATGAAACTACATTCATCCAATTGCTTGTTTAGCAAATTGTTCCAAGTACTGTCATTTACGATTCCATGCGGAAATTGTCCGTTTTGCGTCTGGAAGGTACGTATTGCATTTTCAGTGATTTCGTCAAAAATTCCGTTTAGTTCTACCGGAAAGCCAAATCTTCTTAATATTTTCTGAACCAAACTTACTTCAAACCCCTGGCTTTCTTTTCTCAAGACCGGCAAATCTGCCCCAAAAGTGGAAAAAGCCATTAAAATAAATAAAAATAAGAAAAAACGAGCCATTTTTATAATTTTGGGCTAAGATAGTAGCTCTTTTTTAAATAATAATATCTTTGCAAAATATTCACTTCAGTTTATTTAATACTAAAAATATGAGTATTCCCATCTCAAATAGCACTCAAAACGAGTATGCAGAAAAGTTTGAAAAACTTAAAGAGAATCAATTCAAAGTTGCCTCAACAACGGTTGGCGAACGTAAAGCTAAACTAAAAAAACTTTACGTTGCTATTGAATCAACTTATCGTGAAGCAATCAGAACTGCTATGATGGCGGATTTTGGCAAACCGCCTACCGAGGTGGATATGAATGAAATTCTTCCGATTACTTCAGAAATCAAACATGTTATCGCTCATTTGTCCAATTGGATGGGTAAACAGCGGGTCAGTACGCCGCTTTCACTGCTTGGATCAACTTCATATTACCAATACGAACCAAAAGGAGTCTGCTTGATTATTTCACCGTGGAATTTTCCTTTCAACCTTACTTTTGGACCATTGATTTCTGCTATTGCTGCAGGAAATACCGTCATGCTGAAGCCTTCTGAGTTAACTCCGCACAGCTCAGCCGTAATGTTGCAGATTGTTAATGACCTTTATCCAGAAAATGAAATCTGCTTGATTGAAGGCGGAGTTGAGGTATCTACCCAATTACTAGAACTTCCGTTCAATCATATCTTTTTTACCGGTTCACCCAATATCGGCAAAGTAGTTATGAGCGCTGCAGCAAAGCATCTCAGTTCGGTTACACTTGAACTAGGCGGAAAATCACCAACAATTGTAGATGAAACAGCCAATATTAAGTCCGCAGCGAAATTAATAACCTGGGGAAAATTTCTTAATAGTGGTCAAATCTGCATCGCACCTGATTATGTTTTTGTGCACGAATCTAAAAAGGATCTTTTCTTGGGATATGTAAAAGAAAATATCAAGACATTTTTTGGTGACAATCCATTAGAATCTGACAGTTATGGCGCAATTGTTAATCAAAAACACAACGATAGAGTAATCGGATATATCAACGATGCAGTAAAATTAGGTGCTACATTGGAAACAGGTGGAAGCAACGGTACCAAAAATCGAATCGCGCCAACTGTTCTCACCAAAGTACCAATCGATTCGAGTCTCATGCAAAATGAAATCTTCGGGCCGGTAATGCCCGTTTTTACCTATCAGCATATAGATGAAGTGTTGAACTTTATTAATGCGCGGGAAAAACCATTGGCTTTGTACATTTATACTGCAAGCAATAAAAAAAGAGACTATATTTTAAAAAATACGAGAGCCGGTGGAACTGCTATCAACAACAATGTAGTCCATTACTTCAACTCAAATCTTCCATTTGGTGGTTCAAACAATAGCGGTATTGGTAAAAGTCATGGTTTTTTTGGATTTCAGGCTTTTTCCGACGCGAGAGGTGTATATGAGCAAATAATTCCAAGTGCATTGGAGTTTTTTATGCCTCCATACAATAACCTTAAGTCAAAGCTTGTGCAGTTGGCCATTAAGTGTATTTAATTTAATTGAAAAGTGAACCTGCCTGCCGGCAGGCAGGAGTTGAAAGTTGAAAATTTTTAGGTTCAACTAAGCAATATGGAAGTGGCAATTTTATTTTGATTTAATTCTACATAGAATATCGACAACTTTCAATTTTCAATTTTCAATTTTCAATTTCATTTTCAATTTTCAATTTTCAATTTTCAATTATTTAAATGAAGGTTACCGACTATTTTAATGATGCTGCTGGCAAAACATTGATTTCTTTTGAAGTACTACCGCCGTTAAAAGGTGGTGGAATGAAAAATATTTTTGATACACTTGATCCTTTGATGGAATTCAAACCTCCCTTTGTAGATGTTACTTACCACAGAGAAGAGTTTGTTTACAAACGCCGTCCAAGCGGATACTACGAAAAGACCTCTATCCGAAAACGTCCGGGAACAGTAGGTATTTGTGCGGCTATTATGCACAGATATGGAGTTGATGCAGTACCACACCTAATTTGTGGCGGCTTCAGCAAAGAAGATACAGAAAATGTACTGATTGATTTAAATTTTCTTGATATCAATAATGTTTTGGCTTTACGTGGTGATGCGCAAAAGTTTGAAGGAAAGTTCGTTGCAGAACCCAATGGAAATGAATTTGCATTGGATCTGGTGCAACAAATAGAGGCCATGAATAAGGGAATTTACCTCGATTCAAATATTATCAACGGAGAAAAAACAAATTTTTGCATCGGTGTAGCCGGTTATCCTGAAAAACACTTCGAATCACCAAATTTGGCGACGGACCTGAGTTTTACCAAACAAAAAGTGGATGCAGGTGCTGAATATATTGTTACACAAATGTTTTTTGACAATGAGCGCTATTTTGAATACCTGGATGAATGTAAAAATGCCGGTATCAGTATTCCGATAGTGCCCGGCCTGAAACCTTTGACCAAAAGAGCGCAGTTGACTTCAATTCCCCGTCAATTCTTTATCAATTTTCCTGCGGACATGGTGACTGAACTGAATAAAACCAAAGATGACGCTGCGTTTAGACAAGTGGGCATTGAATGGTGCATTGCTCAGTCCAAAGCGTTAAAAGAAAAGGGTGTGCCTTGTCTTCATTACTATACAATGGGAGATTCAGCTACTATTCGTGAAATCATCGAACAGGTATTTTGATTGACATAGATATAGAATACGAATTATTCGCAAGAAAGTAGATTCACAGTATACATGATACTCAATGAAAGAATTTAGAAATTTATTCTCAAAGCTGCTGCGTAATTGAATCAATTCTTGAGCATTTTAAAAAAAATACCCTACTTTTGCGTGAAAAATACCAAATATTATTTTTTTAACAACCAAATCATCATCTTTTAATGAAAGAAGTATATATCGTTTCCGCAGCAAGAACTCCCATGGGTAGTTTTGGCGGAGCTTTGGCTGGCTTTTCAGCTACAGAATTAGGTTCAATCGCAATAAAAGGGGCCATTTCGAAAACGGAGGGATTAGATGCCAAATTTATTAATGAAGTAATAATGGGAAACGTTGTATCCGCTAATCTGGGTCAAGCACCGGCACGTCAAGCTGCAATAGGAGCGGGAGTTCCTTATAATGTTCCCTGTACAACTGTAAACAAAGTTTGTGCTTCAGGGATGAAAGCAGTAGCTTTGGCTGCTCAGAATATCATGATTGGCATCACCGAGATAGCAGTTGCAGGTGGAATGGAATCGATGTCAAACATTCCTTACTACATTCCGAAAGCTCGTTTCGGATATAAATTTGGACATGGTGAATTGGTAGATGGACTTTCAAAAGATGGCCTGACTGATGTCTACGACCAATTGGCAATGGGTGTTAGTGCAGATGCTACCGCAAAAAAATATAAAATTAGCCGCGAAGAGCAGGATAGATATGCTATTCAAAGTTATAAAAGAGCTTCTGAAGCGACCTCCAATGGAAGTTTCCAGAATGAAATTGTTCCGGTAACTATAAAATCCAAAAAAGGAGATATTCAGCTAACCGAAGACGAAGAATACAAAAACGTTTTTTTTGATAAAATACCCGGATTACGACCAGCTTTTACAAAAGATGGAACAGTTACAGCTGCAAATGCATCTACAATCAATGACGGCGCATCAGTTTTGATACTTGCCAGTGAAAAAGCGGTGAAAAAGTACGGATTGAAGCCAATTGCAAAAATAGCTGGCTTCGCAGATGCCGAACAAGAGCCAAAATGGTTCACTACTACTCCAACTAAAGCGGCTCCTTTGGCATTAAAACGCGCTAAAATGACGATGAAAAATGTTGATTTCCTGGAAATCAATGAGGCATTCGCTGTGGTACCTATGGCATTCGCACAATTAATGGATGTTCAGGAATCAAAGATGAATGTGTTTGGAGGCGCAGTTGCTTTAGGGCATCCACTTGGTTCATCCGGATCTCGTATTCTTTGCACCTTGGTGAATGTACTACAAAAGAAAGATGCCAACGTGGGTTTGGCTGCTATTTGCAATGGAGGTGGCGGTGCAAGCGCAATGGTCATCGAAAGAACTTAGCCTAATTTGAAAATTTGATGATTTGAAAATTTGATGATTAATAATCTGATTTGCATGCTAATAAGCAGAAAATTTGATGATTAATGATCTGATTTGCATGCTAATAAGCAGAAAATTTGATGATTTGGGTATTACACTTGTAGCTAAATTTCAAATATCGATAGCTGCTTTGCGTTAAGCACTTATTTGAATTTTAAAAATTGTCAATTGTTAATTGTCAACTGTTAATTGAAAACATATGGATATCTTTAAAGAAGCCCTGGAACTCCACAAAAAATTAGAAGGGAAGATTGAAACGGGCTTAAAAATGGATATTACTACGGCAGAAGAGCTGTCGCTGGTCTATTCTCCCGGTGTCGCACAACCTTGCCTCGAAATTGCAAAAAATCCGGAAACAGTTTACGACTACACCATCAAGAAAAATACTGTCGCGATAATCAGCGATGGATCAGCTGTATTAGGCCTTGGAAATATCGGACCATTAGCAGCGATTCCGGTTATGGAAGGAAAAGCAATGTTGTTCAAAAAATTTGCGCAGCTCAATGCATTTCCAATTTGTCTGGATACCCAGAATGTGGATGAAATTGTAGAAACCATCACCCGCATTGCTCCTGTTTTTGGAGGAATTAACCTTGAAGATATTTCTGCTCCCCGTTGCTTTGAGATTGAAGACAGGCTGCAAGATCTAGGTATTCCCGTATTTCACGATGATCAACATGGTACAGCAATAGTTGTTCTTGCAGGATTAATAAATGCCGCAAAAGTAGTTGGAAAGAGCATTTTTAACTTAAAAATAGTAATTAACGGTGCCGGTGCCGCAGGAGGAGCTATATGCAGACTGCTAAAATGTATTGGCGATGCTGAAACGCAAGCTTGCACATCAGTAAAGGAAATAATTATCGTTGATCGAAGTGGTATCTTACACAAGAGCAGACCCGGTCTAACCAAAGAAAAAATTAAATTACTGGACTATACAAATGAAACCGGCACTCATGGTTCACTAAGGGATGCGTTGAGAGGTGCGGATGTGTTTATTGGTGTGAGTGTAAAAAACTTACTAACCAAAGAAGACATCGAAGTAATGGCACCTAAACCAATCATCTTTGCATTGGCTAATCCGACACCGGAGATCATGCCCGAAGAAGCATTCAAAGGTGGAGCAGCAGTGGTCGCAACCGGTAGAAGCGACATGCCTAATCAAGTTAATAATGTACTGGGGTTCCCTGGTATTTTCAAAGGTGCGCTGGAAGCTAAAGCAACAAAAATTACTTTCGCTATGAAACTAGCGGCCGCATATGCAATTGCAGATTCTATTGAAAATCCGACTTTCGACCACATCATTCCATCATCATTAGATATGAGTATTCCGTTGAAAGTGGCAGAAGCAGTTAGAAATGCGGTTACAGAATAATTGAAAGTTGAAAATTGAAATGTGAAATGTGAAAAGTGAAAAGTGAAAAGTGAAAATTTGAAATACATTTAATTAATAAAACAGGCAAAATAGGCTCAACAATTAATTCTTAATTCTACTTTTAGACTTTAAATAATTGAGTTAATATATTGATATA
>JBMOJB010000037.1:0-24713 GCA_049316985.1 Saprospiraceae bacterium
GAAAGCAGCCTAATAAAACAGACTGCTTTCTACTCCGAAACTTTAATTATTAATTGTTAATTATTTTCCAAGCCCTGAAGGGACGTAATATTTTAGTCGTCAAACAGAAAAAATCAAACCAATACAATGAATATCAGCGATAGAATTGAAGAAAGCATAGCCGTCAAAAAGAAAATACTGAATGACACTGAAATACTGTCTCGAATCCAGCGCGTCGGTCAGGTGATGGCTTCCGCATTCGAGCAGGATCACAAAGTATTATTCTGCGGTAATGGAGGCAGTGCCGCCGATGCTCAACACATTGCTGCCGAACTCTCCGGAAGATTCTACAAAGACAGGCGGCCTCTTTTTGCGGAAGCATTGCATGTCAACAGTTCCTACCTTACCGCAGTGGGCAACGACTACGGTTTTGAATTCATTTATTCTCGAATGGTCGAAGCTGCAGGTCGTCCGGGTGATGTTCTTGTTGCCATTTCCACTTCCGGCAATTCGCCCAATATCATCAAAGCGATAGAAACTGCCAGAAAGCAAGGCATGGTCATCATCGGAATGACGGGGCAAACCGGCGGAAAGATGCACGAATTGTGCGATTTCCTCATCAATGTGCCATCTGATAATACGCCAAGGATTCAGGAATCGCATATCCTGATTGGGCATATCTGGTGTGAGATAATCGAAGAAATATTGTTCTAATTTGAAAATTTGATGATTTGCCTGCCTGCCGGTAGGAAAATTTGATGATATTGTAGATTTGCTTCGCAAATTATTGTTCTTACGATAGGCTTTTGCAACTTTTCTTTTCGATTATGAATGACACTATTTCAAAAAAGACCTTATTACCTTAATAAAAAAACGCCTTCCACTAACCCAACCATATTATCTTATTGCCTGTAAATCATAAGGTAATAAGGTCGGATTAGCTCTAACACAACCATTTACTAAGGTCAAAAGGTTTTGTCTCGTGTATTATTGAATCCTGAAAGGATTCCATGCTCATAGCATAAAACAAACTTTGTTCTAACCGACCCAGAAGCGGTCGCATGTTTCTTCGCGTTTTTTTCGAAAACTACCAAAAACCTGGCAAGCATATAGGAATTCAAACTTACAAATATGTTTTACGACTACAATTTCTTCCGCTTAACGGATCATTTTATGCGACCCCTTCTGGGTCGGTAATCTGATTGCATTTTTTCTATAAACATTCGACCCCTTCTGGGTCGAAAAAGTGGTTTTATCAAGATCGTTTTTAAGCGCAAATCTTGTAAGCAAAAAGTTAAATGCTAAAATCCGAAGGATTCTGGAATAGAACCAATATCTTTGTTTTATGTTAATCTGAAAGGCATTTAAATATTTATAGCGCAAATGTTTTCATATTAGAACTTCGCCAATTAAGTCGAATAGCTTGCATTTATAGCTTTTAATAAATTTATTGAATATTTTTGCAATATTCAGAACTAATCGACTCTGCCTAGAAGGGGTCGAATAATATTAATAACAATCATCAATAAACATTAAATCCCTTTGGGATTAATTAAATAGAAATATTATGTCGGGAACATTTTCACAAATTTATATCCAAGTGATATTCGCTGTAAAGGGCAGAGATAGTTTAATTCATTCATCTTGGGAAGAAGATCTGTATAAATACATATCTGGGATTGTTAGAAAAAAGGAGCAAAAAATGATTGCAATTAATGGAATGCCAGACCATATTCATTTTTTAATAGGAATGCGTCCTTCCTGTTGTTTGTCCGATTTAATAAGGGAGATAAAAAAATCTTCTAATGATTTTATCAAAGAGAAAAAATTTAGCAAATTCAAATTTCAATGGCAAGAAGGCTATGGCGCTTTCTCATACAGCCATTCGGCTTTAGATAATGTTATAGCATACATCGGAAACCAAAAAGAACATCATAAAAAACAATCATTCAAAGAAGAATATGTAGAGTTTTTAAACAAATTTCAAATTGAATATAAAGATGAATATTTATTTGAATGGATTGAATAGATGAATCCGAAGGATTCCAATGTTTATAGTAGTATGTAAAAGAACATACGACCTAGTTGAGGTCGAACAAACACAACACACGAAATTCTATAAATATTTAATCCCGTCGGGATTAGCTTAATGCAATATGTCTCGAATATTATAGAATCCTGAAGGGATTCCATGTTTATAGTCATTTTTATCGATTTCTAACCGACCCAGAAGGGGTCGCATGTTTCTTCGCGTTTTTTTCGAAAACTACCAAAAACCTGGCAAGCATATAGGAATTCAAACTTACAAATATGTTTTACGCGTGCAATTTCTTCCGGTTGATGGATCATTTTATGCGACCCTTTTTGGGTCGATAATCTGATTGCATTTTTTCAATAAATATTTAATCCCGTCGGGATTAGCTTAATGCAAAGTGTCTCGTGAATTATAGAATCCTAAAAGGATTCCATGTTTATAGTCATTTTTATCGATTTTTAACCGACCCAGAAGGGGTCGCATGTTTCTTCGCGTTTTTTTCGAAAACTACCAAAAACCTGGCAAGCAAATAGGAATTCAAACTTACAAATATGTTTTACGCGTGCAATTTCTTCCGCTTAATGGATCATTTTATGCGACCCTTTCTGGGTCGGTAATCTAATTACATTTTTTCTATATACATTCGACCCCTTTTGGGTCGATTAATCTGGCTTCATGATACAAAAGCAATTATCGCTGTCCAATTATTCAAACGGTCTGTACTTTTTGACCATCAAAAATGGCAAGAGCGAGAAGACGATTAAGGTGTTGAAGGAGGATTGAGGGGGCACAGCAGCGTAAAAATGTTAAATTCGATAAACAAAATTACATTATTCCATTTTTTTTTGTTTACACAAAACTATTTTGTAAATTTGAATTGAAATACCATATTAATTAAAATAAATTATTAAAACATGAAAACTATTTTACTTGCATGCTGCATATTATTCAGCAGTTATACTTCTTTCGCACAAACTTGCCCCGTAAATATTACTTTTTCTTCTCAGTCTCAAATTGACAATTTCAGGACCAAATACCCGAGCTGTACAGAGATTTTGGGAGATGTCAACATCGAAGAGAGTACTCCCGGAAATATTAATAGCCTAAATGGTCTTGCCGGTATATTGTCTATTAAAGGAGGCATAAGTATTCAAAACAATTCGAAACTTACGAGTCTTAGCGGTCTGGAAAGTATCAAAAAAATTGGCCGGGATTTGCGAATTGAGAAAAATGCTGCGATAAACAATTTAAACGGGTTAACAAGTGTTGATACCATTTTCGGGATGGTAGCTATTAATGGTAATAATGCGCTGAAAAACGCGGCAGGCATGAAAAATCTCGTCACTGTAGGCGGGAATTTTAATATAACTTTCAATCCGCTTTTACCTGATTTACAAGGCCTGGAAAACCTTAGCAGGATCTATGGAGGACTCTTTATTTCCGGCAATAATAGTTTAACAAATTTGGATGCATTACAAGGCATCAAATATGTCAAGTACTTGGAGCTCAGCAATAACTTTGAACTGACGAGCCTGATGGGGCTGTCAAATATCGCGACTATCCCTGGAAGCATTAAAATCATGCACAACTATAAGCTTCCTAATTTGGATGGTTTGTCAGGCGTAAAATCTATAAAAGGTGGAATTTCTATATCCAACAACACTGTTTTAACAAACATGAGCGGCTTGTCGGGGATAAAAGGCGTAGTTGATCATCTTAGTATTAGTGAAAACGCAGCTCTTACAAGCTTAGCAGGATTGGAAGGTATCACAGCGGTTAATCAGGAATTACAAATAGATGCCAATACTGCATTAACAAGCCTGGCAGCCTTAGGAAATATTACGTCAATTGGCAAATATTTGACTATTTCCGCTAACCCTGTACTAAAAAGTATAGCGCCCCTAGTAAGTTTGACATCCATCAAAAAAGGAATAAGTATTGTTGGCAATTGGGCACTAAAGGATTTGACAGGTCTTGAAGCAATTACCTCTCTTGGTGAAAACTTAATCATCACTGACAACCCAGAATTAACATCCTTAAAAGCCTTATCAAGCATCACTTCGATTAATGGACTGATCCGAATTAATAACAATAACTCACTAACAAGTCTTGACGGTCTCCAAAATATCAACCCGGCTACCATTACTAATATTTCTTTGCAGTCTTCAGGTAATCTATCGGTATGTAATTTTGCCAATATTTGCGCTTTCCTTGCCAATCCAGCGAACCCAGCCATCATTAGGGGCAATGCAAATAATTGTGGAAATAGAGGAGAGATTTCCAATGTGTGCTCTGTTGCTGTAAAAGATGAAGCCGATAATCTGCAGAATCTTCAAGTATATCCGAATCCTGCAATGCAACTTTTAAATATCGCTGATGCAAATATTGAAAATGGCACGTATCAAGTAGAATGTTGCAACATTTTTGGTCAACTTGTCTATTCTGAGAAAATTAAAGTGTTTGATAATAGGCTCCAAATGAAATTATCACTATCAGATTTTTCGGAGGGATCATATTTAATAACAGTTAGGAAAGGCGGCAACTCTAAGTCCATTAGGGTATTGAAGCTGAATTGAAATATAACAACAATCACAAAAAAAATCCCGGTTTTCTCATTCAAGAGAAAAACGGGATTTACTATTTCTAAACTGAAAATAATTACTTGCTAACAATTACCACTCCGTCTGCCATGAACTTGTATTCCTTTTTAGGCATCGTAATCTTTGCAATCTCAGCCGGACTTTTTCCATCGTCTTCTGCATAGTGCTTCAATTCATCAACGGATGTTTCTTCGATATAAGCTTTTCCTTTCATTACTACTTGTCCACCGCTAAGATCCTTGGGCATGAAATAAGCATAGTCTTTGAATTTTACGAAAAGCTGTGGTTTTGACGCGTCTGATTTGGAAACGATCTTCATCCAGCATCCTTTTTGTTGACAAACTGCAGAAACATCGCCTTTAACTTTAACTTCAATGGGAGCTGACTTTGCATCCATCTTTTCCATTTTCATTAAAAGCTCATCATATGAAATAGCTTTTTTAGTACTGATCTTTTCACCGAAATTTTTCTGAGCAAACCCAACCGTAATCGATAGCAAACAAACAAATGTTGCAACTGCAATTTTTTTATACATGATGATTAATGTTTTTTGATTAATAATATCTGCGAAATTACTTGTATTTTCGTGCATTGGCAAATTAAAATCGTATTTTGACATTTCCTTAATACGATTTTTTGCTTTCTTTACCACCTTAGGTGGAATTTAAAAGTTTCGATATGTGTTTTATGTGTGAGTGCTAATTATTAGCGTTGCTCATACCTTTAATTTATAGCAATAATGGCAAAAAATGACTTTACGCTGAGCGTAGACAGTAAAAAAGGCTTAGTCAAGGAAATAGAAAAAGCAATTCTGGTTGGATTAATCGTTCCGCAGCAAAGCGAAACTGTCGTAAATGAATATCTTGATGAACTGGAGTTTCTTGCGATGACCGCTGGTGCAGAAACAGTTTTAAGAGTAGTTCAGCGACTGGCGCATCCGGATCCCCGCACCTTTATAGGTAGTGGAAAAATGAAGGAAATTGCAGATTACATTGAAGAACATCCTGAGATTACCATGGTCATATTCGACGATGACCTTTCCGGAAAGCAGACCAATCACCTTGAGGAGGCATTGAAAGTGAAGATAATAGACCGAAGCTCATTGATTCTGGACATTTTTGCCAACAGAGCACAGACCGCGCAGGCAAAAGCGCAGGTCGAACTCGCTCAATTACAGTACCTATTACCCAGATTACGTGGCTTGTGGACGCACTTGGAACGCCAACGAGGAGGTATTGGAATGAGGGGACCCGGAGAAAAAGAAATAGAAACGGACAGAAGGATAGTCAAATATAGGGTAAGTGTGCTTAAGGAGGAGTTGGAAAAAATAGACCGGCAATCTACCACACAGCGCAAGAACAGAAATGAATTGATTCGAGTAGCTTTGGTGGGTTATACAAATGTGGGCAAATCTACCTTGATGAATTTGCTAAGCAAATCTGAAGTTTTTGCTGAAAATAAACTTTTCGCCACATTGGATACTACCGTGCGCAAAGTTGTTTTTGGCCAAATGCCGTTTCTGCTATCTGACACCGTCGGATTCATCCGAAAACTTCCTCACCACTTGATTGAAAGCTTTAAATCCACTTTAGATGAAGTCCGTGAAAGTGATTTACTAATCCACGTAGTGGATATCGCCCATCCACAACATGAGGAGCACATAAAAACAGTACAGAAAACTTTGCAAGAACTGGGTGCTGGTGACAAACCGATGTTGATGGTCTTTAATAAGGTCGATCTCTATCAGGAAAGATATTTTGATCAGTTCCTCGATGCGAAAACTAAAAAAGAGATACTAAAAAATCTAAGTGAGAATCTTCGCAATAATTTCAGGAAGGAAAATATTTTTATCTCTGCAACCAAAAAAGAAAATATCGAAGCCCTAAAAAACAAAATGGCTGAGTTAATTTCGATTCAATACCAGGAGCGATTTCCTTTTTTAATTAAAGAATGGTAATCACATTTAATTGGGTTTGGTATATGCAGGATTGCGAAGCATCGATTCGTCAGAAAAGGTCTTGAGAAAAGCGACAAGATCTGCTTTTTGTTGTTTTGTAATTCCCATTCCAACACCAACCGCACTTCTTAAGAATGGATCAAGGTTAGATATTCCAAAGTTGAATCCACTGTTGTAATGATCGACAACTTCTTCGAGTGTCGCAAATCGGCCATCATGCATATACGGTGCTGTAAATTCAATATTCCTCAAAGAAGTAGTCTTGAATTTACCATAATCTTCGCTTTTGCCACTAATTGCAGCCAAACCTATATCGCCTGGATCGAGTGACAGGCCATTGTTTCTAAACGAATTATCAGTTAATTGTGCTCCGGCATGACAATGAAAGCAAGCGTTATTCATGTAGATATCATGTCCTCGCTTTTCGGATTGCGTAAGGACAGTTGTGTCATGATGAAAAAAGAAATGATCAAAACGGGAATTAAATGACACTATAGTTCGCTCAAATTGTGCAATTGCTTTAGTCACCAGAACCGAGTCTATTTCCCGGGTTCCGAACGCCTTTTTGAATAAAGGAGGATAGATTGGATTGTTTTGCAGTTTTCGCACTACTTCCGGCCATTTTGCATTCATCTCTATCGGATTAACAACCGGATCATGAGCTTGCTTTTCAAGTGAAGCCGCACGGCCATCCCAGAAGAAGGCTGTTTCCCAGGCCAGATTAATAATCGTCATTGCCTGCCTATTGCCGAATTTTCCGGTGATACCCTTACTAAAACGGCTCGAATCACTAAATCCCAAGGCCTGAATATGACAACTGGCACATGACATACTGTTGTCTCCCGAAAGTTGATTTTCATAAAAAAGTCTTCTTCCTAAAGCCACGCCTTCAATCGTTAGTGGATTGTCAGTAGGTATAGGCATCGGATCGACCCAGGATGGCGTACTAAGGACCAAAGGGGTCGCCTTCAACTCTTCGTCTTGATCCCTTTCACATGCTTGTAAAAGAACTACAGCAAGAAAAAACAAAGCGAAACAATTTTTCATCCAAAATATTTGAGGTACAAATATAAAAAAAACTGCCACTTTCAAGTGACAGTTTTCGTATATTTTATCAAGCTGAGATAATAAAAGCAGCTTACTGTACTTTCATCATCGGTTTTACTTGCTGCAATTCGCGATTTTGCAATCTGACATAGTACACTCCTGCCGGCAAAAAACCAAGATCACAGCGCACATCAAATTGGCCTGCTTCATGATCATCAGTGTCGACCAATGTCTTGATCAAAATACCTTCGTTATTAAATACCTGCACCATAGTTGAACCACCCAAGGTTTCGTATTTAACCTGTGTTGCCTCTGTAAATGGATTCGGATATGCCATAATCATATTGTCACCTGCCTTTACGTTGGCATCATGCGTATCTGTAGTAATACAGACTGATGAGTCAACAAGCGGTAGATTCTGGAAATTCTTGAGAAGGATATTGTCCAGATCGGTCTGCGGTACACAGAACCAATCTTTCAAAATTGACGCATATACAGATCGAAAATCATATTGCATCGGAAGATTGGCATTCGCAGTAGCTGCCGGATCAACAGTTGGATTTTTACCGACTACACCTCCTTTCACTTTATTTCCAAATATAAACATCGGTGCTGCAGAACCATGATCGGTTCCTCCCGAACCATTTGATTTTACTCTTCTTCCAAACTCAGAAAAGGTAAAGCCAATCACCCTGTCATCTACTTTCAGTTGTTTGCAATCATCCAGAAAAGCAAATACTGCGTCAGAAACTCCCTTTAGTAGGTCAGCGTGTGTTCCGGTTGTCTTATCACCTGCATTTACTTGATTAGAGTGCGTATCGAATCCACCTGTATTTACCCAATATATCCTCGTTTTCAAACCACCGGAAATTAATTTAGCTACAGTTTTTAAACTGTTTGCCAGGTTAGTTCCCGGCGCGTTTCCGGTAGGATATAACGCAGATAGGTTCTTACCTTTATTCCCTGCTGCTTGTATAACATCACCGAATTTATCCGTTTGACGTTGCACTTCGCGTATGTAAGCCAATTCTTTTCCCGGAGTATCATTCATTACCGGATCGGTAAAGATATAATCGGACATGTCGAGCAAATCCTGTGTTCCATTAATACTAAGACCCATATTCGCACCAAGACTTTGCAATCCGAGTGCTCCCGACCCTCCAATTCTTATTGCAATCGGATCCGGCATCGTGTTATTGGGGAAACCAACCGGGTAGTTGGGATATTCGTAATTCATGTATCGACCAGCCCAACCGGTCGTAATAAACTTATCCGCATCCGAACCGCTCATCCATATGTCGGTTGCGCGGAAATGCGAAAAACTAAAGTTCGGATAACCTACGCTTTGAACTACAGCTAACTTATCCTCCTCGGCCAATTCCCAAAACCGTTGCATCGCTGGATGAATACCGGTTTTGCCATTTGTTCCCTTTAATTTCAGAAGTTTATTTTCCGGAAGGGCAACTGTACTACGAACAGTATTGTAGGCAGCATATTGATCAATTGGGATGATTGTATTCAGACCATCATTTCCACCCGACATCTGAACGATAACCAACACACGGTCTGTTTCGATGAGGCCGGCCGTCATTGCAGCCAAAAGAGGATTCGATCCATATGCTTTCATACTCATACCTCCTACTACGGCGGGGAGTAAGGCTACTGGCATATTTTTAAGAAAATCTCTGCGTTTCATATTCTATTTTTTTAAACCCATCCTGATTTCATTCAGCAGAAAAAGGTCATTATAATAAATTGAAAAAATTCCGTTTCAAAACATTAATGCAGCTGATATTCTGCTGCACGCATCATATACGTAACAAGCGTCTGCATTCTGGCAGGAATAGTCTTTGCCATAGGATCTGTTGTTGCCGGATTTGCTAAATAAGCAGCTACTGCATCTGACCATTGCTTATCAGAAGTGATCGTCAGATTGCTTGCTCTTGCCCACAACTTATTGAATTTTAGTTTGTCTTTTACCGATTGCGAAATTGGAACACCATAGAATAAATCTGCGATCTCATTGATCAAATCAAATGAACTCCCCGGATTTGAAAAACCTTTTAACCAGTTCGAGTAATCAATCTTGATCGGAATGTTTCTGGAAGCAGGATTTACATTGGTAATTTCATTACCGGCACTAAATCCGTTTATTGAACTGTAGCTTTTCTGTATAGTCTCTCTCTGCGGATAAGAAGCAGTATCTAACCACATTTCATAATAAGATGGCATTTGATAATACGCCGGCCAGCCTGCCACATTAGGTGGATCCTGAAGATCCTGGCCTAGCGTTCTTGCACTTCCTGCTGCACTTCTGTACACCTTGTATTGTGCTTCAAAAAGAGCCGCATCTGTAGGAATGGCAACTTCAAACTGACGGAAAAGTCCTACAACATGATCAATCGGGCTCTTTATCATATTTCCCATGTTGGATGCTTTGTAAAATTCTTCAGAAGTAAACAAAGCCTTCAATACAGGTTTAATTTCATAATTTGAAGTACGGAACAATTCGGCCAGCGGTTCGATTACATTCTTTTCGACATCTGCATTGATATCGTAATATACAAAAAATGTATAAAGTTTTCGCACTATGAATTTGGAAACTTCATCCACTTTGAAAATCATATCTACCAGCTCATTGAGTTCATTTTGACCTCCATTCGCTGATGCGTCACCTTTTATTATTTTATTTCCATAGAAAGCAGAAAACTTCTTGTCCGTTGTATCGTGCAAATTGGGTCTGTAGACAACAGGAATCTTTAAGTCCGCACGGTTTGTTGTCCATCCCGTCAATATCTTAGCTGCTGCTTTGACATCATCCTCGGTATAATTTGAACCTGACCCTTTACCTAGCGTAAATAACTCCTGTAGTTCACGAGCAAAATTTTCATCAGGAGCGGTTTTGTTATTTCGATTGCCGTTCAGGTATACCAACATTCCCGGATCGATGCTCATTTCTTTGATCAGGGTTTTGAAGTTGCCCAAACAATGCTTTCTGGTCAGTTGATTGCTGATGTAGGTATAATTAGCCATGTTGACCGCATCAGATTCCATGGAGAAATGATTAGCAAAAAACAAAGTCATTTTTTCGCGGATATTTTTTTCCTGCTGCATCATCAATCCGGTCCACCAGGCTTTAAATGAAGCTCTGCGCTGTCCGTCAAGTAAAGTGGTCAATGAATTCACCCAAGTATCACCGAGTTTCACCCCATTGTCATCACCGGCGACAGCGTAGTTTTCCACAATAGGTTTTCCATTCGCATCTAAAAGAACCTTACCGTTGGCATCCTTTTTAAAAGTACCGATGGTGACCGTATAATCATTAACGGGTGGAGACGGATTAAATTTAGTGACATTCAGCAGACTATCAATAACCTGATTCATCGACTTACCTTCGAATGCTTTCAAATCGGAATTAGACACTCCGAATAACACCCTTCTCAATACATGTTTGAGTTGTGGCCTGCCAAATACACCTGTATAAGGCTTAATTTGCGCCACAGGTGGAGCAAAAGAGGCAAATGTTGTTGTACTATTCTCAGCCATAGCTTCGTGGTTTGAAATTACAAATCGTTATTTACTTTAAAAGTTATCGCAATACGATTTCATGACCAATGCGTATTTCAATAATAGTTTGACTGGCTAAATATAGAAAGGTTTAATTTATTAAGTGCACCAATTTATTAAAATAGTTGCAAAGGTGAAAAAAAAAATAAAAAATATTTCGCTAAGCAATTAAAAACAAAAAAAATAGGAAAAATTAATAGTGTGGCAAACATGATAAAAGCCTCAACATCAAGAACTAATTTTCTTTTTCCTGGCAAACAACTCTTTCCAGGTATCGAAATCCTTGCGCCAGCTAAAACCGACACCTGTACGATTCCTTTGACCTTGTACATCTTGAACATTTCGATTGTATACCCGGAACCGCAATTGCCGATCGCGGGTGATATACCATTCAACCGCAAGATCTCCCGTGACCGAGGTCTGGTTATTGAATTCTGAAGTAATAAACCCTGCATCAATGCTGAGCCTGTTATCAAACAAGTTGATTCTTGGTCGGACTTGGAGGGAGTTAAAAGAAGGATTGAGATCGCTGAGATTAATCCCTGCCTGTGTATTGATATTGAGGTCTACCCCGGATATAATTCCATTGTTTTTGATTACATCTCTCAGCCAACTATTGACATAATTGGCAAATTGATTTGATATAATACCGGAAAGTGTGTTATTGATGGCATTGTTGACATCAGTCGCACCAAAATTCTGCTGGCCCGATGGAAGAAATCCTCCCAAAACAATAATAGCAAAAACCTGCCGGTTCAATTCAGAAGCATCGAGTTTTAGCTGATTGATGCGCGTATCAGCGAAGCTTTTCATTTGACCGATCATTTGGGGCAGGTGTATATCAAATGAAATCTCGGGGCGGAGCAACCTGCCACTCATATTCATCAGGATTTCAACCTGAGTGGGAATCCTGGCATTTTGTTTTTCCAGCTCCGTGCTGAGTAATGGTGCGATTAATTCGTAGGGAGAAATACTGGGCGATGTATAGTCCGCCGAAAGTGCAATTTCAGCTTCAAATGGACTGCTGTTGTTCCACTTTAATGTACCTCCCGGCCTCAAGGTGAAGGGTTTATCCACGGAAAAAAACTGCTGCCGAATGGTGAAAAGATACTTTCCCTGATTAAAGGTATAATCACCATCCATAGTAAAATCGGATTCGGCCGGCACATCAATATTCAACAATCCGTGGCCGCTTCCCTGAATGATATCGCCGGTCTGCTCATTGAAAATAATCCGGCATTCGGCCTCATCGGTCATCGTGAGCGTCATCCGAAAATCAAGCCCTGAAGTTTTTACAAGTTGATTTTCAGTCGCTTGGCTTTGAGCAGTTTTATTTCTGAATTTTATAAATCTTACCTCTTCTGCTTCCTGATCACTACTGACAGGAATATTTAATTGCGTACCTTTTGAGGTCACCGCTCGCTCGACATTTATCAGCGTTCTTTCAAATGATCCTGCAAAACTCACCCTTACTTTGCCTATTCCTTTTCCGTAGTACAGGTTGTTTTGCTCTTTTGATGTATTTAACATCAGGACTGATTTTTCTTTTGAGTCCAGCGCACAATTAAGCCTGATTTTGTTGAATAATTTATGCGTCAATCCGCCTTCGATCGTTGCATAATTTCCGGTTTCATCGTATACTTTGGCACCACTTGCATCAATTTTAGTAGTGGTAATGGTTGCCCATTCATCTTTTATGAGGTAGGATGTATTCAAATAATCAATTTTGAAAGATGTATTTCTAACCCTTGCCTTTCCGTCGAGCTCAAGATTTTTCAAATCTCCTTGCACCAGCATTTGTGCATCGACTATACCTTTCATATCCGAAACCCCTTTACCAATCAGGTAAGAAATCCATTCGATGGGTACATTAGATGTATTCAGTCTGGCATCGAGGTAGTTGCCATCATATCTCCTTTTCTTCGCCATATAGGCATTACCGGGCAGTACGTATAAGGCCTCCAGCATGATTTGCTCGTCATTTTTCGTAATGGCAAGAGATGCTTTGACAGGGCTCTTCAAATTATCTAGCTGTGCATCCAGCCGAAATTTACCCCAATCGCGCTTATTCCAAATTAGGGTGTCCGCATTAAGCACGGCGCTCATCCCTTTTAGTTCAAACAGGTCTTCGACTTTGGCATCTATCTCAAAATCGCCACCAAATGAAAAACGACTATCGTCCAGTATTTGGTCAATCAGATTAAAATTAAATCCTTTTATGTTTAAGTCGATTCCTTTTCTCCCAATACTCGTCAATGAAATCAGTCTGTTTCCGCTTTGTATTTCGAAGTTTTTAGTTTCAATAAAATTTTTGTCAATTCTGAAATAGTTATCTTCATTAACTGTCCATTTTTCATTGAAAATACTGAAGCGAGACTGTAGAAAACTTACCTGATAGTAGTTTGGTCGCACACTAAACAAGCCATTGAGATTCAGCGAATCCAGATCCGACCCTACACGATCTCCATTCAAGTCAAATTGCAGGGAATCCCCGGCCATTTTGCCTAAAATCGTAATTAAATTAATATGGTACTTGTCTTGAATAGTCGTATGGTACAATTGAAGATCAACATCGCCTTTGCCGGATTCGAGGTTAAAATTATAACCAAAGTCAGTCAACTTGATATCCTGAAAATGAACGTACTGTAGCAAGGTCGACATCGCCAGTCGATTGGTAATATTATCGTAATGCCCGGAGATATGAATGCCTCTTAAGGTATCTAAATCCTGATGCAACAGCTTGGTGAAATTGGCACTGTTATCAATATTCACTTCAAAATCAATATTGTCGGTTCCTTTGACCAGCGGATCCAATTCGAGATTTAATCGGTGTGCTATATTGTGGTGAAAATTGACCAGGTAATTATTCAGATTTTTGGGTAACCTTTCAAAATCGAATTGGCCTTCAATAAAACCTTGAAGAATATTAGAATCAAAATTAATCAGACGATTTTTAGAATCAGATATTTCAGAATTAACCGTCAATGAATCGAGAAAGTACTTATTTCCTTTGAAGTTAGCGCTGATATCATTGAATTTTGCATATCCATGAAGATTGTCCAGATTATTTCCATCAAAGACAATTTCTAAGTTTCCGGCAAGATCAAGTTCTTCCTTCGATAAGTTCAAGGATTTCAAATGGATATAATTCAAATCGGCTGTAAAATCATAATGAGGTAAAAAACTCCTGAAATCGATGGCCCCTTGAAATGAAAAGTCGATATTCTTATCTTTTATTGAAAATTCTCCATCTACCAGCTTGCTATCCAATTTGCCCTTGTAGGTCATATTCTCATACGTATAACCTTTGAAAACCAATGATTTGATTTTAGCCGACAAATCTGCTTCTGCATCTTTGGCTTCGAACCCTACACCATTATTCACATTGGCTTCCAAGGTAACTTTCCCAAAATTAGAATTTCCGGTAAATTCTTTTAAATCAAAATTTGTCAGGTCGACACCGCCATTGTAAACACTCTTACCCAATTTTGGGTCAGGTCTGTATACAATATCCATATCTGCTCTTCCAAGATCAGTCATCAAGTGCCCTTGTGCAGCAAAGTCGTAAGGGAATCCATAGAAAAAGCCGTTAAAATTAATATGACCGAGCTTTTCAACGCCTTGTGGCAAAGATTTCTGTCCTGAAAAGAGCTTAATCGTCGCAATATCCGAGACAAGCCTATTTACTTTGAATCCAATAAAAACATTATCAGGATCAGTTACATCGTTCAGATTGAGGTTTCCTTGAAGACTAAGCCCTTTGGTTTCCACAAACAGGCTATCAGCGGATAAACGGTTGATTTTACCACTGATTTTGCCTTTGATTTTAAACTGCTCCGTTTGATTTTTTATTATAAATGGATTTTCAGCAATCTGGCGATCAAAAGGGATGAGATCTTTAAATGCCAGATGACTGTTGTCTAGTTTGGCTAGAATTCTGACTTTCGAGTTGAAATCGTCAAAATCGCTCCAATCTCTGAATTGCAATTGGAAAGTGTCTCGTATTTCTGAGTAGGGTGTTCTTAGGTTAAATCCATTCAATTCTACCCGCTTCGGATTCATTTTAAATTGTTGGGCACTTAGATTATCAAGCACAAAACCACATTGTTCGCGAGCCGATATTCCTGCTAAAGTTGCATTGATTTCATCTCCCAGCACATCCAGGTGATCAAGATCAAAGTTGATCTGATTGATATCCAGATGATTGAAATCCATCAAATACGCCGCTTTTCTTGGAGCTGCTTGCCGACGCATATTCTCAAAGACAAAATGTCCTCCACTGAGGCGAAATCTCTGCAAAGTCAAATGCATCGGCGTTTGAGCGCTTTTATCTGCTTCTGTATTTGCTGCATTTTTTGGCTCCAATTTTTCATTGCTGACCGGCTGTGCATCACCTTTTTTTAGCACAAATGAAGGTTGAATGAATTCAATATTCCGAATTTGAATGCAATTGTCTTTCAGATCCATTTGATCAAGTGCTATTGCTCCTTGATCCAGAAAAGCATAGAGTTCCATACCCGAAAGCCGATCGACCTGGCGCAAATCGACCTTTTTAAAGGATAAGTACTTCACTTTCAAATCAAATGGTTTTGATTTAACGTTCGGGTCCCTGGGCTTGTCACTGCTGAAATAATCAATCAGAAATTGAGCATTATTATCGCTTTCACCTTCTTTCCGGATCATGTTGATTCGCGCATTTTCAAGCATAATACCGTTGATGGTCATTCCTTCTCCGGAAAGTGCTTTCCAGGTCAAATCATAGTCGACTCTCAGCTTTTCCGCATAAAGAAGTGTGTCATGTCGCAGATCTTCTATATACAATCCATCAAGGGTGAGATTACTGAGAAGGTCAATACCAATGTGTTTAATTTCTACCCTGGTATTCAATTCTTTTCCAAGAAAAGCGGTGAGCTTTTGGATTGCCCAATTTTGAAACCAATAGGATTGAATTAACGCCAGGATGAAAAGAATGAAGAAAACAAAAGTCCCCAAAGAAGTGCGCATGAAGCGACTAAAAATCATAAAATAATGCCAAAACGGTTTCCTTTCGTCCGGCTCGATATGAGGCAATATGTTTTCGACTTCTATGATAGCGCTTTTTTTTGCAAATTACGTGATTTTTTTGCTCTTCCCGAAATTTTTAACGATTTGTTAATCTCTATGAATTTCTCACCCAAATACACTTAATTGAATTTCAACACAGAACGCATTTGTTTTCAGATAAATTATCCCGGCGCTAAGAAAATTGCCTATTGAAATTGCAAGTTTATTGTAAACGCTTTTTTTGTCATAGTTTTTGCATATTGTTATTTTATAATATCATTTATAACCCAGTAGTGACCATAGAAGATTTAGAATTTCTCTACCTGAAAAGGGATTTCGAAGCGTTTGAATTGCTAGCCGGACAATTACAGCTTTCGCTTGATGAAAACGAACGGCAGGAATCCGATCGTTTTTTGGCTTTGTATTTTCTTGTCAGGAGAAAATACGCGGGTGATACACAATTTGAATCTCAATTGAACTTTTACAAAAATATTCTCCAAGGTTCAGCACATCAAAAAACCGAATCCCAGCTTGCCTTGGCAGAAATTCTAATCTTTCAACGCCATTTTGAAGAGGCCAAATCATTAATTGATGCAATTATCGACAAAACAGAGCAACAAAATGACCAGAATCTAAAAATTCAGGCCGTGGCTCTGAAAGGAAATTGGCATTTGGAACAAAATCAATTCAAGGAAGCGCTGGCACTTATCCAAAAATATATTAAACATAATAAACCGGCTGCACTAAGCGTCAAATCACAATTGGAAGCCCGCAAGACATTAGTTCAGGCTTTGTTAAAGGTGCAGGATTACAATGGTTTAGAGATTAACAGTAAAATCCTGCTCGAACTTAGTCGCAAAAACGGTGATATCGAAAAAGAAATCATTGCACTGAACAATCTGGCAATTGTCTATAGTGTCCACAACGACTACAAAAATGCAATGGCCTTTTTTCTGGAAGCCCTGGATCAGGCCGCACATATCGGTTACCGCCAAAGTATTGCCAATGCGCTCATAAATATTGGGACAATATATGCGCAACTGCAAAATCATGAACAAGCATTGGTCAGATACCGAATGGTGCTGGAAGATTACCACGATATTTTGGAAAACAATACCTTGGCAGTCGTTTACAACAATACCGGAAACATATATTATCTGATGGGAGATGCTATCCAATCAAAGTTGTACTTTGAAAAATCCCTCGAATTGGCGCAGCTTTCACAATACCGGGAAATGATTGTCTTGACAAACATCCAACTAAGCAAAGTTTTCCGAATGTTGGGCGACAATGCCACAGCATTAAAATGGCTGGAAAAATCGCAAGCGTTGATGGATGAAAATGACGACCACAATAGCATTCAAATTTACCTGATCACCCTTGCGGAACTACATTTTGACGAAAAAGATTACAAAAATGCCCTTCAACTCGCTCTTGATGGGCTTGAACGCTCCAAAGAAGCAGATGATGATCGAAATACATTAAGTGCACTGAATCTAATCTCTTCTATTTACGCCGACGTTCAAAATTTTGAAGCCGCTTACCAATTTCAGTTAGAATATTCCCGACTTCAGGATCAGGTGGTCATAGAAAAATCCAGACTTCATGCCATCGACATTGAAATCAGATACAACATCAAAGAAAAGCAACAGCAGATTGAGCAATTGAAAATTGAAAATGCTTATCAAGGAAAACTAATCCACCAAGGCAAACAAATAGCTGTGCAAAACACGCAGCTTCTCAATGCAAATGAAGAGCTCCAGCAATTTGCATATATCATCTCACATGATCTGAAAGAACCGCTTAGAATGATTGCAAGCTATGCACAACTCATTATTTTTAAGTACCACAGCGAGGTTGATGAACACTTTCAAACCTATCTTAATTTCATCAGCGAAGGAGTCACCAGAATGAACGCCTTGCTTGACGGGCTTTTGCAATATGGCACGATTGGTAAGGAGAATGAAGAAATAGTATTGATTGATCTAAGAGATATTATAAATGACGCTTGCTTCAATCTAAAATTGATGATTCGTGAATCTCAGGCGGAAATTACAGTTGGAAAAATGCCAATTTTGGAAGCGCACCCTTCTCGAATGATTCAATTATTTCAAAACCTGATCAGCAACGCCATCAAATTTAGAAAATCGAATACCCTTCCGAGAATCGCCATAACCTGTGAAAAGGAAGGACTTTTCTACCGGTTCAGGGTGCAAGATAATGGTATCGGAATTGAAGCTGATCATCAAGATCGCGTATTTGCCATTTTTCAGAGGCTTCACACCAGGCAAAAGTACGATGGAACAGGTATCGGACTATCCATTTGCCAAAAAATAGTGCAACATTTCGGAGGCTCGATATGGGTGGAATCTTCATTGGGTTCTGGTAGTACTTTTTGTTTTGACTTGCCCGTAAAAACTTCAGAGCATTTAAAAAAATGATTAGATTTGCCGTTGATACAAAATAGCAATCTATGATAGCACACTTCCACATTCACTACAAAACCTCTTTTGGCGAAAAACTTAAACTTACTTTTGAAAATGCTAACCGGTCTGAGGCAATTTTCTTTCAGACCTACGACGGAGAAAACTGGACATTAGCATTGGAAATTGAAGACAATTCAACAATTAATTACAATTACCAACTGGATTCTCCCGGTGGAATTGTGAATGAGTGGGGAAAATCGCGCAGTTTGCAAACACCACAAGGCGCCAAGCAACTTTTTGTACAGGACACATGGCGCAGCCCTTCAAATCCCAACAATGCTTTTTTCAGCAACGCTTTTAAAGAAGTTATTTTCAAAAGACAAAGCAGCATTATTTCGCCACCTTCTGAACTCATCAACGCAAACAGGGTAACTTTTCGACTATTTTCAGCCACCCTGGAAAAACATCAAAAATTTTGCATTTTGGGAGAAGGCGAAGCGCTGGGAAATTGGATTAAGCCGATTATTCTGGAAGATTCCGGATTCCCGCTTTGGCAAAAAAGTATTGATTTTCCTGAATCTGAAGTGCAAATCAGATATAAATATGCAATTTACGACGAAATAGAAGAAAAAGTCACCACCTGGGAAAAGGACGATGATCGAGTATGCTATTTCAACTTTCCAGAAAATAAAGGTTCGCACCTTATTAGAACTGATGAAAATTTCAGATTTGCTTCCCTGCCTTGGAGAGGAACCGGGATTGTAATTCCTGTATTTTCTCTTCGTTCGAATCAAGGATTGGGAATTGGCGAATTCACAGATCTCCATTTATTGACGGATTGGGCAAAAGACTGCAACATGAAATTGGTTCAGCTACTGCCCGTCAATGACACCATCGCTTCGCGATCCTGGACGGACAGCTACCCCTATGCTGCCATTTCGGTATTTGCCCTACACCCTCTCTATGTAAATTTGCAATCGATTGCCGTACTCGAAGACAAAAAAATACAGGAAAAACTGATTCAGTCAATTTCCAATCAAAATAAAACGGAGCAAATTGATATTGAAGCCGTAACGGATTTGAAATTCGAATTTTTCAGAGCCTTGTACCAACAAGAAAAAAAGAGATTCTGGGCTGATAAAGAAGTCTCCAAATTTATCGCCGCTAATGAAAGTTGGTTAAATGCCTATGCAGCATTCTGTTACCTGCGAGATCAAAATAAAACAGCCAATTTCAACAACTGGAAAAAACATAAAGTATTTTCAGAAAAGGTTATCAATGAAATTTGCGATCAAAAAGCAGCATTTTTTGACGAAGTGGGGCTGTATTATTTTATTCAATACCATGCGCATCAGCAATTGTTCACTGCTACCCAATATGCCCGTTCTAAAGGAATTGTACTAAAGGGTGATCTTCCTATTGGTATTTATCGCTACTCTTGCGATGCCTGGGTTGCTCCACAGCTCTACAATATGGACGAGCAGGCGGGTGCACCGCCAGATGATTTTGCAGTTTCGGGGCAGAATTGGGGTTTCCCAACCTATAATTGGGAAATTATGGCGAAAGATAATTTTGCCTGGTGGCAAAATCGCATGCATAAACTAAGCGAATACTTTGACGCATTGAGAATTGACCACATTCTTGGCTTTTTCAGAATTTGGCAAATTCCAACCCAGCATATCGACGGTACGATGGGCTTGTTTAACCCCAGACTGCCTTACAGTCTGCATGAACTTGAAATATTTGGTCTGAGATATATGGTGGAAAGGTTTTGCAAGCCCTACATCAGAGGACATTTTTTACGGGAACTTTTTGCTGAAAACACAGAATGGGTCATCAAGGAATTCCTCAATGAAGTGATTCCCAATGAATACAACCTTAAAGATTTTTGTAATAGTCAGGTAAAAATAAAAAACTTGTTCCTCAACAACAAGAAATATGCTTCCATGGAGCATGTCGAGCGGGGACTCTCACATCTGGTTACAGAAGTGCTGTTTTTCGAAGAACCCGGAAGCAACAACACTGCCTTTAATCCCAGAATTACGCTCTTCAAAACGAGATCATTTGAAGAACTCGATGAATTCAATCAACACGCGATTACTAAACTTTACAACGATTATTTTTTCAGAAGACATGATGAATTCTGGAAAAAACAAGCTTTGTGGAAATTACCGGCATTGTTGAATGCGACCAATATGTTGATATGTGGTGAAGACCTGGGTATGATTCCAAATGGGGTTCCAGATGTGATGAGAGATCTAAATATAATTTCTTTGGAGATTCAAAGAATGCCAAAAGAAAATCAAACCTTTGGGGATACCCGGCAATATCCATACTTGAGCGTTTGCAGCCCATCTTGTCATGACATGTCCACGGTGCGAGGTTGGTGGGAGGCAGATTACGCGCTGACTCAACTGTACTACAAAGAAGTCTTGGGACAAGACGGAATCGCACCACGCTATTGTACTCCGGAAATTGTAGAATCAATCATCAGAAAACACTTGGATGCTCCAAGCATGTGGGCAATTTTCCCGATACAGGATCTGCTCGGCATGAATGAAACACTTAGACGAAAAGACGCCGCTTCAGAACAAATCAATGATCCTTCAAATCCGCAACATTATTGGAGATATAGATTCCACATTCCGCTCGAGGAATTATCCAAACATAAAGAATTTTCGCACAAAGTTAAACGCCTGGTCCGGCAATCCGGGAGATAAACCGCCGATTGATCAAAAACTTTTTGGTACAATTCTGCGTTTAATGGATAAATTTTTGCGTTGTATTGACAACTTAACAGACAAAAATGGGTTGACCCTCGCAAAATAAAATACATTTTGTCAGTTAAAAAGTACATTTTGTCAGGGTTTAATATTTGGCACGTTTTTGAAGGCTACCAATATAAAATTAGGTTATTTTTATTAAATTACTTGATTTGAAAATAAATTAGTTGTATTATTGTTTTAGATTAAGAAGTTTTACAATTGTCTTCGAGGTTTTTTGAACTCCAAACAAAAGTAATACGTAGATTATATCGCTGAAACTATCAAGTAGAGAAAAATGAATAAAAAATTTTCACCAAAAGTTAAACAAGTCATTACAAAAAGTCGTGATGAAGCGATTCGCTTGGGGCAGGACTATATTGGTATTGAGCACTTGTTGTTAGGAATCTTGCAAGACGGAGATAGTTTAGCTGTAAAGGTTTTAGAATCTCTTGAAGTGGATCCTCTTGAAGTCCGTCAAGCGGTTGAAAGTTCAATTCAAAGGGTGCCGGTTGGTAAAGACTCTTTGAAAATTGGCAATTTGCCTTTGAACAAAGCTGCGGAAAAAGTGCTGAAAGTAATTTTTCTGGAAGCTAAAATGCAAAAATCTGTAGAGTTATGTCCTGAACATCTGATGCTTTCTATTTTAAAAGAAGATGCAAATATAGCATCTCGTATATTGAAAGAATACGATGTCGATTATGATGTCTACAAATCGGAACTGGAATATGTTCGTCAGGAACTCGAAATGGACAGTACGGGAAGTCCTTCCGTATTTGATCAGGCTGCTGATGATGATCCCTTTGACGATGAAGATCGTGGATATAAAACCGGAGGCGGATCACCATCCAAACCAGGTCAGGCCAAATCACGCACTCCTGTGCTCGATAATTTCGGCCGAGATGTTACCAAACAAGCAGAAGAAAGTAAATTAGATCCGATAATTGGAAGAGAAACAGAAATCGAAAGGGTTTCTCAGATTCTAAGCCGACGCAAAAAGAACAATCCAATTCTAATTGGAGAACCCGGTGTTGGTAAAACCGCCATCGTTGAAGGTCTGGCTTTGAGAATTATTCAGAAAAAGGTCTCTCGTACGCTTTTCAATAAACGAATCATCATGTTGGATATGGCCGCTTTGGTGGCAGGAACTAAGTACCGTGGTCAGTTTGAAGAGCGAATGAAAGCTATTATGACTGAATTAGAAAAAAATCGGGATGTAATTCTGTTCATTGATGAAATTCATACCATTGTAGGTGCAGGTGGCGCTACAGGTTCGCTTGACGCTTCCAATATCTTTAAACCCGCATTGGCAAGAGGAGAACTGCAGTGTATCGGCGCTTCGACGCTGGATGAATATCGCCAATATATAGAAAAAGATGGCGCATTGGATCGTCGTTTCCAAAAAGTACTGATCGAACCACCATCTGCAGAGGATACGATTCATATTTTGAAAAATATTCGTTCGAAATACGAAGAATTTCACAACGTTTCATATTCTGATGAGACAATCAATGCTTGTGTTCGCCTCAGCGACCGGTATATCACAGACCGTTTTTTGCCTGACAAAGCAATAGACGTAATGGACGAAGTCGGCGCAAGGGTACACCTCAAAAATATTCATGTCCCCAAACATGTCGAAGAGACAGAAAAGAAAATTGAAGAAATTAAAGAACAGAAAAATCAGGCAGTTAAAAATCAACAGTATGAAAGAGCTGCTGATTTGCGAGACGATGAAATGAAATTGACCCGGCAGCTTGAAACCGAAAAGTTGCGTTGGGAAGAAGACTCCAAAACACAGCGATTCCCGGTAAGTGAGGAAGATATAGCCGAAGTGGTTTCAATGATGACTGGAATCCCGGTGAAAAGAGTCGGCCAAAGCGAAAGCAAAAAACTTGTCAAAATGGGTGATGACCTTAAAGGTTCGGTAATTGGACAAGATGAGGCTATTGCCAAAATCACAAAAGCAATCCAGAGAAATCGGGTGGGATTAAAAGACCCAAAGAAGCCTGTGGGTTCGTTTATTTTTCTTGGACCGACAGGTGTTGGTAAAACAGAACTGGCCCGTACCATCGCACGATACCTTTTTGACTCCGACGAATCTTTAATCAGAATCGATATGTCAGAATATATGGAGAAATTCTCTGTCAGCAGACTGATCGGAGCACCTCCGGGATACGTTGGATACGAAGAAGGCGGACAATTGACAGAAAAAGTTCGTCGCAAACCATACAGTGTCATTCTTCTTGATGAAATCGAAAAAGCCCATCCTGATGTCTACAACATTTTACTGCAAGTATTGGATGATGGTCAATTAACAGATGGAATGGGCAGAAAAGTTGACTTCAAGAATACCCTGATCATTATGACTTCCAACATTGGTGTTCGTCAATTGAAAGATTTTGGGACCGGACTTGGATTTCAAACCAAATCAAGGGTAGATTCTTCTGAAGAAAACTCCAAGACTGTAATTCAAAATGCATTAAAACGCACTTTTTCACCGGAATTTCTGAATCGGATTGATGATGTTGTTGTTTTCAACTCATTAGATAAAGAACAGATCTTTAAAATTATTGATATTACACTTCAATCGCTATATCGACGTTTGGATACTTTAGCATACAAACTTGTCTTAAGTGATGAAGCGAAGGAATTTGTTACAGAAAAAGGATATGACCCACAATTTGGTGCCCGACCGCTTAATCGTGCAATCCAAAAATATATTGAAGATCCTCTGGCAGAATTTATATTAAATGAAAATCCATCAGAAGGCAGTGTGTTCGAAGCTGTAATGAACGATGAAAAAGATGGTTTAAAAATTACTTTTCAGACTGTCGATGCATAAAATAAAAGATCCCGAATTTTCTAAAATGTTAATTCGGGATTTTTTTCAATTGTACTCCAATGAAAGCTTCCTACATCTTTGCAACATTTCTACTGTTAACTCAAACTGTTTGTGCACAACAATCAGGAATTAGAAAAATACCGGATTTGGTCAGTGCAACATTTAAAAATGCTCATCCAACTATCCAAAAAGCTTCCTGGGAACGAGAAAAAAGCAATTTCGAAGTTGATTTTAAAAACGCCCAAGGCAAGAAGATGTCCTTGCTAATATCACCGGAGGGGAAAATTATTGAAACGGAGATTGAAATCGACTTCAATGAACTGCCAAAAGCTGCACAAAATGCGCTGAAAGGCAAGCAAACCAAAGAGATCTGTAGAATTACCGATTTCAAAGGAAAAATAACGGCTCAGATTAATTTTATGGGGAGAAGCTTATCTTTGCACCAAAAAAGATAA